>CAJBYM010000114.1 GCA_903959815.1 Candidatus Omnitrophota bacterium | reverse complement strand
TCATTTGTCCCAGCGTGAATTTGCTGGGCTTATGGGAATTAGTGATGCCACCCTCAAGAATTGGGAGCAGGGGCGGGTTCAGCCCGATGGGTCAGCGCGTGTACTTCTACAGGTCGTTGCCAGAAACCCTAAGATTGTTTTTGAATCGGCCCATTCCTAGAAATGTATCATCCTGATGCCCATAGGGCCAAAGGATCCTTCAGCTTCTTTAATCATTGACATCCTCCCAACATCCTTTATAATTGTTCATTAAATGAACAATCGCGTCTTTCTGGCGCAAAAACCTTTCTCTATAATAAGGTTGGGGTGATGCGTGGACGAACATGAATTTGAGCTGATCAATATCATTGGTTCCAAGATGGTCGAGAATCAGCGCGACCTTTCCCGCCAAATGGAGCTTAGCCTGGGCATGACCAACATGCTCATCCATCGGCTTATTTCCAAAGGGTATATCCGTATCAAGCAATTGAACAAAAAGAAGGTTGAATACATCCTGACGCCCAAGGGCTTTGCCGAAAAGATGCAAAAGTCCATCAATTACACCATGAAAACCATCAATTCGATCGGGCTTATCAAAAAGACGCTGGCTGATGTTCTGGTCAAGGCGTATGAACAGGGGCACAGGAAGTTCTATATTCTGGGTGAGTCTGATCTTGCGGGTTTGATCGAGATTGCTCTTAAAGAGAAATTTACGAGCGGATATGAGATCTTCCATGTGCTTGAGATCACGCCTGTCTTAAGCGATGGTGTGGTCTTGATCTGTCGTGAAGAAGTGGCTGTTGATGTGCCGGGTGTGAAGGTGATCGACTTGATCCATGAATTGGCTAAAGATGACGCGGTTTTATCAGAAAGAGGTGTCGCATGAAGGGGATCATACTTGCGGGTGGAAAGGCGACGCGCCTTTATCCTGTGACCAAGGCTGTGTGTAAACAGCTTTTGCCTGTTTACGACAAGCCGCTCATTTATTATCCGCTTTCGGTTTTGATGCTTGCGGGGATCAGGGATATTCTGATCATTTCAACGCCTAAGGATATCGGGAACTTTGAAGCGCTTTTCGGCGATGGCAAGGATTTGGGTTTGCGCATCACGTATCGCATTCAGCCCGAGCCCAAGGGCATTGCCCAGGCGTTCATTCTCGGCGAGGATTTTATCGGTAAGGACCGTGTGGCCCTTGTGCTGGGAGACAATATTTTTTACGGGGATAAGCTTTCCGAAGCGCTTAAAGAAGCTGTGGCCGATAAAGGGGCTTCGATCTTTGCGTATAAGGTGCGTGACCCTGAACGTTATGGTGTGGTTAGCTTTGATGCCAAGGGCAAGCCGGTTGCGATCGTCGAGAAACCCAAGAAGCCGGTGTCTGACTGGGCGGTGACGGGATTATATTTCTTTGACTATGATGTCGTCGATATCGCGCGCAACTTGAAGCCTTCCGGTCGCGGAGAACTTGAGATATCGGATCTGAACGAGGTTTATTTGAAGCGTAAAAAATTGAGTGTCAAAAAGCTCGGGCGCGGTGTGGCCTGGCTTGATACGGGCACCAGTGATTCACTCCTGGATGCGTCTTTATTTATCAGGATCATCGAAGAACGTCAGGGGCTTAAGATCGGATGCGTCGAAGAAGTGGCGTACCGCAGGGGATTTATTAACGCCAAGCAGGTGCTCGCTCTGGCCGCTGTCATGAAGACGCCGTATGGAGATTATTTAAAAAGGATCGTGACGCATGAAGAATGATGTTCTTATCGTCGGCAAGGGTTATATCGGAGAGAAACTTCAGAAGGCATGGGGTTGTGCTATCACTGACCGCTGGATCGCATCTTATGCTGATCTTTTGGACGAGGTCAAAAAGCACAAGGCCAAAGTTGTCATCAATTGCATCGGCTATACAGGGGCGCGTAACGTCGATGACTGTGAAAAAGACATTGATGCGACGATCACGGCCAATACGATCGTGCCGATCTGGTTTGGCGAGCTGGCATTCCGCGAGCCTGTCAAAGTCGTTCATATTAGTAGCGGTTGTATTTACGATTATGATTATGCGTCTCAGCCGCCCATTGAAGAAAACTTGACGCCCGCATATTATAAACTTTTTTACAGTCGCACTAAGATCTACGCGGAAGCGGTTCTTGAGCCGTTATCCCGTCGTTGTAATATTTTGATCACACGGATCCGTGTGCCGCTGGACGATAAGCCGAGCCCGCGCAATCTGATCGACAAGCTCATCCGTTATAAGAAGGTCATTGATGTTCCCAATTCGGTCACGTATTTGCCGGATTTTGTGAAGGCCATGGGGCATTTGATCGATATCGATGCACGGGGGATCTATAACGTCGTGGCCAAAGGCCCGCTGGTTTATCCGAAGATGATGGACTTGTATAAGACGTATTGTCCGTCGTTCGCGTATGAGGTGTTGCCGATCAAAGATCTCGGGCTTAACCGGACGAATCTGGTGTTGTCGGTCAGCAAGCTCGAGAAAACAGGTTTTAAGGTGCGAACCATAGAGGAGATTTTGGACGAATGTATCAGAAACTACACAAAATCATAGTTACCGGTGGGGCGGGTTTCATCGGCAGTGAATTCGTGCGTCAGGGCGTGAAAAACGGCTATCGGATCGTTGTGGTCGATAATCTTTCCTACGCGGGCGACCTGGCCCGGCTGAAGGATGTGCGTTCGCACATCAAGTTTTATAAAGTCGATATCAGCCAGCGCGAAAAGCTGGAAGCTGTTTTTCGTAAAGAAAAGCCTGAGGCCATGGTCCATTTCGCGGCCGAGACGCATGTGGACCGTAGTATCAAGGACGCCAAGCCATTTTTAAGCACCAATATTTTAGGGACGCAAAATCTCATTGAGCTTGCGATCAAATACAGTTTAAAGAAGATGGTCCATATTTCAACGGATGAAGTTTATGGTCAGAGCACGATGGGATGGTTCAAAGAGACCGACCCGATCCAGCCGCGCAATCCTTATTCCGCAACCAAGGCATCCGCAGAACTTTTGGTCAATGCAGCGCGCGTGACCTACGGTTTACCGGTGGTCATTGTTCGTCCGTCGAATAATTACGGGCTGTGGCAGTATCCCGAGAAATTTCTGCCGGTCATCATATCGAGTGCGCTTAAAGATCAACCGATCCCGGTTTATGGTAAGGGTGCGCAGATCAGGGAGTGGTTGCACGTATCCGATTGTGCCCGCGCGGTCTTTACCGTTCTGGAAAAGGGTAAGCCCGGCGAGGTTTATAATATCGGCACCAAATTCGAGAGCAGGAATATTGATACGGTTAAAAGGATCCTCAAGCTTTTGGGCAAGGGCGAGGAGCTGATCACGTTTGTGCCGGACAGGCCGGGGCATGATTTCCGGTATTCGGTCGCGTGGGAGAAATTGAAGAAATTAGGCTGGTCGCCCAGGGTTTCGTTCAAGGACGGGATCCAACAGACGATCGCATGGTATACGAAGAACCAGGCTTGGGTGGAGAAAAAGAAAAAGGGGTCTTGAATGAAGAAAGTTTTAATTACAGGAGCAGGCGGATTTATTGGATCTCATTTGACAGAACTTTGTGTTAAACGCGGCATGAAGGTAAAGGCTTTTGTTCGGTATAATTCTCGTAATAATTGGGGTTGGCTTGAAGAAAGTCCGTGTTTGAGAAATATCGAGGTGTTGACGGGGGATATCCGTGATTATGATTCTGTGCTCCATGCCATGAAAGGTTGTGATGGCGTTCTTCATTTGGCGGCTTTGATCGGGATCCCGTATTCGTATGTTTCACCGCAGGCGTACATTAAGACTAATATTGATGGAACATATAATGTTCTTCAGTCGGCTAAAGAATTGGGTTTAAAGAATGTGATCGTGACGTCGACCAGTGAGACGTATGGTACTGCACAATATGTGCCTATTGATGAGAAGCATCCAGCTGTTGGTCAATCGCCTTATTCGGCTAGTAAGATTGCAGCCGACCAGCTTGCTATAAGTTATTATCGTTCTTTTGGTTTACCAGTGAAGATTGTTCGTCCTTTTAATACGTATGGGCCTCGGCAGTCTGCTCGAGCGGTAATTCCGACCATCATCACACAGATCTTATCGGGTGCTCGGGAATTGAAATTGGGGAATACCGCACCAACTAGGGATTTTACTTTTGTAGAAGATACCGCTCGTGGTTTTATAGAAGTGGCTTGTGCAAAGGGTCTTGTGGGCGAGGCTGTTAATTTGGGCACTGGTTCCGAGATTTCGATCAAGGATTTGGCACTTAAGATCGCAGATTTATTAGGTAAGAAGGTCAAGATTAGTTCAGAGGCCAAACGTGTGCGCGGATCAAAAACAGAAGTAGAGCGTTTGTGTTGTGATAATGCCAAGGTAAAGGCGAATACGGATTGGGTGCCTGAGTACAAGCTTGATGCTGGGCTTAAGAAAACGATTATCTGGGTGAAGCAGAATTTGGATGGTTTTAAGTCTAATATTTATAATGTATAGATGAAGATAGCCCATATGAAGCCAGGAATGATTAATCGAACTATTGAATTTATTAAGACGCTTTATAAAGACGAAGAGTTTGTGCCTTTGCATGCGCCGCGTTTTTGGGGACATGAAAAGAAATATACGGCGGATTGTATTGATTCGACTTTTGTGTCCAGTGTAGGGAAGTTTGTCGATGAGTTTGAAAAGAAATGCGCAGCATATTGCGGTGCAAAATATGCTGTTGCGGCAGTTAATGGGACGGCAGCGTTGCATATGGCTCTTGTGCTCAAGGGTATTGGCGTCGGAGATGGTGTGATCACGCAACCTTTAAGCTTTGTGGCAACCGCTAATGCTATTCATTATACAGGAGCTCAGCCTGTCTTTGTTGATGTGGATCGCGACACAATGAGTCTTTCGCCTGATAAGCTTGAGCAGTTTTTAAAGACTGAAGTTGTTTTACAGCAAGGCGTTGCTTGTCATAAGTTAAGCGGGCTGAAGCTGCGCGCGTGTATTGTGATGCATACATTAGGACATCCTGGTCGTGTTGTCGAATTGCGTAAGATATGTGATCTTTGGGGGTTGGTTCTAATAGAAGATGCGGCTGAAAGTATGGGTAGTTTCTTAAGTGGTCGGCATGTGGGAACTTTTGGAACGATGGGCGTACTTAGTTTTAATGGTAATAAGATCATAACTACTGGTGGTGGTGGAATGCTTCTTTTTAATGATGAGGCATTGGCGCGTCAAGCAAAGCATTTAACAACGACTGCGAAGATCCCGCATCCGTGGGAATATGCTCATGATGCTGTTGGGTATAATTATCGGATGCCGAATTTGAATGCGGCTTTAGGTTTGGCACAACTTGAGCAGCTCGACAAATTCCTGGTGAGCAAGCGTGTTGTGGCTGAAACCTATAAGCAGTTTTTTGTTAAGGAAGATGTGGAATTTGTTTGTGAGCCGATAGACGCAGCGTCGAATTATTGGTTGAACGCGATTATTTTGAAGGACCGGGGTGAGCGTGATGCTTTTCTTGAGGCAACAAATAAAGCTAAGGTCATGACACGCCCGTTATGGAAGCTTTTAAATACGCTTAATCCGTATCAAAGAAGTTTTAAGACCAACTTAGATAATGCTCAGTGGTTAGAGGATCGTGTTGTCAACATTCCCAGCAGTGTGGCGAGGTAATCATATGGAAAGAGTAAGAAGGATCTTTATAAAATCAGGGCAAACAGTCAAGCAGGCGCTTAAGCAAATGGATGCGATGGGAGAGAAAACGCTGCTTGTTGTGGATGATGAGGGTATCCTTTTAGGGACTCTCTCAGATGGTGATATTCGCAGGTGGATATTGAAAGGCAAGGCATTGTCTCAGCATATTTCTCATTTGATGAATAACCACCCGACAACACTCGGGCGAAATTTTCAAAAGGAAACAGCACAAGAATTTATGATCAAGAAAGGGGTTGGTTGCTTGCCTGTCGTTGATGAGCATAACAAGGTGCTTTCTGCGGTTTGGTGGGTTGACCTTTTCAAAGAGCAGTCAAAGAAGGTTAAGAAGATAGATGTTCCTGTCGTTATTATGGCTGGAGGTGAAGGGGCTCGCCTGGCACCTTTTACCAAGATATTGCCAAAGCCTTTAATGCCGATAGGGGACAAGCCGATCATTGAGATGATCATTGAGCGATTTGTTGATGCTGGATGCGGCAATTTTTATCTTTCTGTTAATTATAAAGCTAACATTATCAAGGCGTATTTTAATGATTTTGAACATCCTTACAATATTGCTTATGTTGAAGAAAAAGAGCCGTTGGGTACGGCTGGAAGTTTGCATTTATTAAAGAAGCAGATTAAGAAGACTTTCTTTTTGAGCAATTGCGACATTCTCATTGATGCTGATTATGTTGATATATTGAAGTTCCATAAGCAGAAGAAGAATAAGATCACGCTGGTAAGTTCAATGAAGCATTTTATGGTTCCGTATGGCGTTTGTGAGATTGAAGATGGCGGGGTGCTTAAGAGTATTCAGGAGAAGCCGGAGTACGACCTTTTTGTTAATACAGGAATGTATGTTCTTGATAAGGCGGTTCTTAATGATATCCCGCGGAACAAGGTTTATCATATGACGGACCTTATTAATGATTACTTAAGCAAGGGCGAAAAGATTGGGGTTTATCCGATCTCAGAGAAATCATGGTTGGATATGGGGCAGTTTGAAGAATTGCAGGAAATGCTAAAGAAATTCGAGATTAAATCATGAAAAATAAGATATTACTCATCGGCGCAGGTGGTCATTGTCGGGTTGTTTTGGACCTGCTTTTGCAATCCAAGGAATATCGTGTTGCTGGTCTTGTGGACGTGAAAGCGGGTGTTGGTCAGAATGTGTTGGGTATTCCCGTTATAGGCACTGATCAGGACTTGCCGAAGTTGTTTAAGAAAGGGATCAAACATTGTTTTATTGCTGTAGGAAGTGTGGGTGATCCTGCCGTACGGATCAAGCTTGCTGTTCTTGCGCGTAAAACAGGTTTTTTGTTCCCGAATTTGATCCACCCGACTGCGGTTATGTCTTCCCGTGTCCGATTGGGACAGGGTAATTATATTGCACCCGGCGTTATTATCAATGCGGGTGCGGATATTGGGGATCACTGTATTATTAATACGGGCGTCATTCTTGATCATGATTGCAAGCTCGGAGATTTTGTTCATGTTGCTCCGGGTTCTGTGTTGAGTGGAGGCGTGATCATCGGCAATAACAGTCATATTGGGACAGGAGCTACGGTTGTGCAAGAAGTTAAGATCGGTGCTAACACAGTTATCGGGGTTGGAAGTGTTGTTACAAAGAATATCCCTAGCGGTGTGATCGCTTATGGCAGCCCATGCAAGGAAAGAAAACATGGATAAGGTTTTCATTATTGCTGAGGTGGGGGTTAATCATAATGGGTCATTGAAGACTGCGATCAAGATGATTGATGCGGCTGCGAAAGTTGGGGTTGATGCGGTTAAGTTTCAGACTTTTCGTGCGGATGCCCTGGTTTCCAAGTTTGCGCATAAGGCTGGGTATCAAAAGAAGGTGACCGATAAGAACGAAAGTCAGTTGGATATGATCAGAAAGTTCCAGCTGGATTTGAATGCACATAAGGAATTGATGCGGCATTGTCACAAGAGAAAGGTAGTTTTTCTTTCCTCTCCTTTTGATATGGAGAGCATTGATCTTCTGGCTAAGTTGGGGTTGAATATATTTAAGATCCCTTCCGGTGAGATAACAAATCTTCCTTATTTGAGAAAAGTTGGTGCTTTACGTAAGAAGATCATTATGTCGACGGGTATGTCGGATTTGAAAGAGATCAGGGTCGCCCTTGGTGTTTTGTTGAAAAGCGGCACTTGTAAGGAAGATGTTGTGGTTTTGCATTGCAATACAGAGTACCCGACGCCGTTTAAAGATGTTAATTTGCGTGCAATGATCACGATTCAGCAGGCTTTGAGGGTAAAGATTGGATATTCTGATCATACATTAGGCATAGAAGTTGCGATTGCTGCCGTAGCATTAGGCGCCTGTGTTATTGAGAAACATTTTACTCTTGATAAGAAAATGTCCGGCCCGGACCATCAAGCCAGCCTTAGTTTAGATGAATTAAAGTGTATGGTGGACACTATTCGCCATATAGAACAAGCCATGGGGACTGGTATTAAAATAGTTTCACCGTCTGAAAAGGCGAATAGGGGTGTGGCCAGGAAAAGCATTGTTGCTGGCGTTGATATTAAAAAGGGCGAGCGGTTTCATGTGAACAATCTGGCTGTCAAAAGGCCGGGTACAGGTATAAGTCCGATGCGTTGGGATTATGTGTTGGGGAAGACGGCGAAGAAAGGTTTCTGCCAAGATGAGGTAATAACCTTATGAAGAAAACCATTTGTATTGTAACGGGCAGCAGGGCTGAGTATGGGTTGTTTCGTCCATTGCTTGATGAGATCAGAAAAACATCTATATTCCGGTTGCAGATCGTGGTTACAGGGATGCACCTGTCTTCTGTTTATGGGTCAACATATAAAGAAATATTACGCGATGGTTTTAAGATCAGTCATAAAGTAAAAATTCCATTGAATGATGACAGTCCATTTGGTGTCGCCCGATCAATAGGTGTTGGTATTCTCGGGTTTGCCGCCGCGTTTAAACGGTTAAAGCCGGATCTTGTTATTCTTTTAGGGGACAGGTCTGAAACATACGCCGCTGTCACAGCTGCGTATGTGGCGAGGATCCCTGTTGCACATTTGCATGGGGGAGAGTTGACAGAAGGAGCCGTTGATGATGCCTTCAGGCATGCTATTACTAAGATGAGCTTGTTGCATTTTACAGCTACAGAAACTTATCGCCGCCGTGTTATCCAGTTGGGCGAAGCGCCAGCGCGTGTATTTAATGTCGGGGCCTTGGGGATAGAGAATATTAAGCGTATCAAGCTACTTTCGAAGGAAGAATTGGAGCGCGTGCTGGGCTTTGATCTTAAAGGGAAAGTGGCTTTGGTGACCTTTCATCCGGTTACATTGGAAAACAATACGTCGCGTTATCAGTTTAATGAGATTTTATTAGCGTTGGATCATTTCAAGGATTTGAAAATTGTTTTTACAAAGCCTAATTCTGATGCCAATAGCAAGATCTTGATCAAACAGATCGACCAATATGTAAGAAGCCATTCGCATAGGGCTGCTGCGTTCACTTCTTTGGGAACGTTGAAGTATTTATCTTTAATGCAGTATGTTGATGTGATGCTGGGGAACTCTTCCAGCGGGATCATTGAAATGCCCTCTTTGGGCAAGCCAACGGTTGATGTTGGTGACAGGCAGAAAGGAAGGATCGCGGCTAGCAGTGTTATTCATTGTGATCCTGTGAAGGCAAGTATTCTAAAGGCTTTAAAGAAGGTGATATCAACGCGATTTAGTAAAGATTGTTTAAAGGTGAAGAATCCTTATGATGGTGGTTTTGTTTCGAAGAAGATCGTGGCGATTTTAAAGAAAGAGTTGCCTAAAGTAAGGACTTTGAAAAAGAGATTTTACGACTATGTATAAGAATAAACGTATTTTGGCATTGATTCCAGCTCGGGGCGGCAGCAAAGGGTTGCCTGGTAAGAATATCTTGTCTTTTTGTGGAAAACCGTTGATTGCCAGGACGATTCTGGAGGCACAAAAGAGCCGGTATTTAGATAAGGTTGTAGTGAGTACTGATGATGAGGCTATTGCAGGGGTATCTAGGAAGTATGGGGCCTGTGTGCCGTTTCTTCGACCACGGAAATTGGCCACTTCAACAAGTAACATGATCGATGTTGTTTTACATTGTTTGGATTCTCTGGTTAAAAAGAATGAGATGTTTGACATGGTGGTTCTTCTTCAGCCAACATCTCCCTTAAGAACAACTCAGGATATTGACAGAGCCATTGAATTATTCTTTAAGAAGAAAGCAACGTCTGTTATTTCTGTTTGTGTTTCTGAGCATCATCCTTGGTGGTCGATATCATTGGGTAAGGGTTTTAAAGTAGATAAATTCTTGGGTGGCTCTAGTTTGCATAAGAACAGGCAGGTTTTACCTGATTATTTTCGGATTAATGGGGCTGTCTATATATCTACGGCAGAGTTGCTTAGGGAGAAGAGATCTTTTTTGAGCCGTAATACGTATGCGTATATTATGTCGCCGGAGAAGTCGATAGACATAGATAATAAGATCGATTTTGAGTTTGCGGAGTTTTTAGCCAAGAAATAATTATGTCCAAAAATATACGCGTTATTCCGAGACTAGATATTAAAGGTCCGAATTTGGTAAAAGGAATTCATCTGGAAGGATTGCGTGTTCTGGGTAAGCCGGAAGACTTTGCCAGGTTTTATTATGAGCAGGGAGCTGATGAACTCATATATATCGATGTTGTTGCCAGTTTATATAATCGTAATAGCTTGCATGAGATGATCACCAAAACAGCAAGGGAGATCTTTATTCCTTTGACGGTAGGTGGCGGATTGAGAACCATTGAGGATATCCGCAGTGTTTTACGCGCGGGTGCGGATAAGGTTTCTTTGAATACGGCGGCAATCAGAAATCCTGACTTCATTCATACAGCTTCGCGTATTTTTGGATCTTCAACCATCGTTGTTACGATCGAGGCCATTAAGCAACCGGATGGTAAATATCTTGCTTATATTGATAATGGGCGTGAACACACAGGAGTAGAGGTTTTTAGCTGGGCAAAGCAAGTTGAACAATTGGGAGCTGGAGAGATTCTTTTGACATCCGTTGATCGTGATGGGACGGGTATGGGATATGATATGGATCTTATTAAGACGGTGGCAGAGGTTGTTTCTATTCCCGTCATTGCTTCAGGTGGCCCAGGAAGATTGGAAGATATAAAAAAGATTGTTGTCGAAGGCAGCGCTGATGCGATCGCGATCGCATCATTATTACATTATGATGTTATTAAGAATCATCAATTAGATCTCGATTCATTTATTGAGGGGAATGTTGAGTTCTTAAGAAGTGGCAGGGCGTTTACGAAGTTTGAGCCGTTGTCATTGCCGTGTATTAAAGAATATTTAATCCATCAAGGAGTATTGTGCCGTCCGCACAATGAACATAAAGTTCATGTTTAATATGATCGATCATCAGATTGCCATTGTTGATTATGGGATGGGAAATTTATTCAATGTCCAATGTGCGTGTGCGCGCGTAGGATTGCGCAGTATTGTTACGGCAGATAAAGACATTATTCGTTCTTCTGATGCATTGATCCTTCCTGGTGTCGGTGCTTTTGGGGATGCTATGAATAATCTCACGCAGCTGGATCTTGTGGGTGTTATTAAAGATCATATTGGTGCTCAGAAGCCATTTTTGGGGATTTGCTTGGGGATGCAATTGTTGTTATCGGAGAGTGAAGAGTTCGGTGGACATAAGGGTTTAGATATATTTAAAGGTCAGGTTGTTAAGTTTTGCAATACGGATCAGCAACAGCAAGGGATTAAAGTTCCTCAAGTAGGGTGGAACCAGATACATTTTCAAAGACATGAAGATCTTTTGCAAGGGATTAATAAAGCGGAATATATGTATTTTGTACATTCTTATTATGCCGTTCCAGAAGATGCCGGTGTTGTTCTTACAACAACACGTTATGAGCATGTTGAGTATTGCTCATCTTTTTTAAAAGGTTCTGTTTTTGCGATGCAGTTTCATCCCGAGAAGAGTGGGTTGGCGGGCTTAAGACTTTATGAAAATTGGGCACAATATGTACATAAGAATAAGGAGTTGATAAAGAAATGAGCCAAAAGTTGGAAACAAAATACGGGTTGCCGGAGAAGGTGGTCTTTTGTAAGAGATGTGTTATGTCTAATCAAAGACCGGCTTCAGCCGTTGAATTTAAACATACAGCTCAAAGTAAGAAAGTGACTCTGCGTATCAATGAGGAGGGTGTGTGTGATGCTTGCTTGCATGCCGATGAGAAGGCACGCATAGACTGGAAGAGAAGAGAAGATGAGTTGTTGAAGCTGCTCGATAAGTATCGGCGTAAAGATGGCCAGTATGATTGCATGGTTCCAGGCAGTGGGGGCAAGGACAGTGCTTATCAGGCGCATGTTTTGAAATACAAGTACGGAATGAACCCTTTGACCGTAACGTGGCCACCCATTCTTTATACGGATTATGGGTATAAGAATTTCAAGAACTGGATCGATGTCGGTGGTTTTGATAACTTAAGTTTTAATCGTAATGGCAAGACTATGAAGTTGTTGACCCGTCTTGGTATCGAGAATTTATTTCATCCTTTTCAGACTTTTATGTTGGGACAGAAGAATCTTGCGCCGAAATTGGCTATTAAGATGGGGATACCGCTTATTTTTTATGGAGAGAATGAAGCTGAATATGGTAATCCTATCGCGGATAACGCCAAGTCGTTACGTGATAAGTCGTATTACATGTTTGAAAATCTAGACGAGATCTTCCTGGGTGGTGTTTCCATTAAGGAACTTATGGAAAAGTATAATGTCAGGTTAAATGACCTGATGTCTTTTTTACCAGCTGATGCTTCGTCTTTGGAGAAAGCTGCGATCGAGGTTCATTATTTGGGGTATTATTTGAGATGGACGCCGGAGGAGGTTTATTATTACGCTGTTGAGAATACAGGTTTTCAGGCGCGTCCTTTCAGGACGCAGGGAACGTATAGTAAATATAATAGTATCGACGACAAGATTGATGATCTGCATTACTACACAACTTTTATTAAGTTTGGTATCGGCAGGGCAACTTATGACGCTTCGCAGGAGATTCGTAATAAGCATATTACAAGAGAAGAAGGCGTTGCTTTGGTGAAGAAGTTTGACGGAGAATTTCCGGACAAATATTTTAAGGAAATCATGGATTACTTAGAAATGAAGCCGGAAAGGTTCATGGAACTTGCGGACCAGTTTCGTTCACCGCATTTGTGGGCTAAGGTGAATGACGAATGGAAATTACGGCACAATGTTTGGCAGGGCGGGGTTGATGATTAAGAGTTTATACTAATAAAGGGTTGGCGATGTATAAGACAATAGAAAAATGCAGGGTTTGTGGTAATTCTGATCTGATTGAAGTGGTTCATCTGGGGGAAATGATGTTGACTGGCGTTTTTCCTAAATCGAAAGACAAAGGGATCACCCGTGGCCCTATGAGCTTGGTTAAGTGTATGGGAGGTGGGGGCACTTGTGGACTACTTCAGCTAAAACAATCTTACGATTTGCGTGAGTTGTACGGGTTGAATTACGGTTATCGTTCTGGTCTTAATCAAAGCATGGTTGATCATTTGTATGGAAAAGTGAAGAAGATTTTGCGTATTGTTCGACTTAAGGAAAAGGATTTGGTTGTTGATATTGGGAGCAATGATGGCACGACATTAGCGGCGTATCCTTTTGAAGGCTTGGATTTGGTCGGCATTGACCCGACAGGCGTTAAGTTCAGGGATTTTTATAAGCCTCATATCAAACTTATTCCGGATTTCTTTTCCAAGGCGGTATTAGATAAGTACTCCAATGGCAGAAAAGCGGCGGTTATTACTTCTTTTTCGATGTTTTACGATCTGGAAAGTCCTTTATCTTTTATGCAGGAAGTGTGTGATGCGCTCGATGAAGAAGGTGTCTGGATATTTGAACAAAGCTATATGCCGACGATGATTAAGACTAATTCATTTGATACGATTTGCCAGGAGCATCTTGAATATTATGCCCTTAAGCAGATCAAGTGGATGGCGGATAAAATCGGGCTGAAGATTATTGATATCGAATTTAATGATATTAATGGCGGAAGCTTTTCTGTGGCTGTGGCGAAGAAAAGTTCGTATTATCCTGAAGCAGTAAACTTGGAGGATGTGCTTGCTCGGGAAAGAAGCGCAGGGTTCGATGAACTGCGCCCTTATGTCGAGTTTTCTAATAATATAAATAGGACCAAGAAAGAATTGCTTGCTTTTATTTATAAAGTTAAAAGTGAAGGGAAAAAGGTCTTTGGGTTGGGGGCATCTACCAAAGGGAATGTTCTTTTGCAGTACTGTGGGATTACGGAGCAAGATATTCCTTTTATTGGAGAGGTTAACGTAGAAAAATTTGGGGCCTATGCGCCAGGCACTTTTATTCCGATCATTTCAGAATCAGATCTTTTGGCGAAGGGGCCGGATTATCTTCTGGTTCTCCCATGGCATTTTAAGGATTTTTTTCTTAAGATCCCAAAATTCAAGAATATAAAACTGGTGTTCCCATTGCCTCAACTTGAGGTTGTGTGATGGTTTTATAAAGTATATTTTAGAAGAATATGGGAAAAGATTTATTAAGATCAGGGAAAGGGCGCGGCATGTCATTGAAGAAGATCAAAAAGATTGTTCTGGTTGCTCATGATAATGAAGGTTCTGCAAAGTTGTTCGAGAAGATTGTCGGCAGTTTTAAAGATGTCGAGTTCTTGCTCGTCATCGGGGAATCTTTATATTATAAGAAGTCTTTCTTTTATTCGGTTACAAAACTTTTGCGAGAAGCGAGTTGGATCTTTGTTTTTTTTAGGTTCCTTGATCTTGTAAAATTCAAGATCTTAGGAGAAACATTAAAGAAGAAGTGCGAAAAGCGGGGGATCCCGTGTATTTATACAAAAGATATCAATTCACCTGAAATGCTTGACCGTATCCGGGCTTTTTCACCAGACCTTCTTGTTTCATTGTTCACAATGCAAATATATAAAGCGCCCGTCATAAAGATCCCCCGATATGGCGCGATTACCAGCCATCCTTCTATTTTGCCAAAATACAGGGGGCTTGAAGTGTTTTTTTGGGTTTTGGCAAATAATGAAAAGGAAACAGGTGTAAGTGTTTTCTTCCTGAATGAAAAGATTGATGCAGGAAAAGTATTTGAGCAGCAAAGTATCCTCATTACTGAGGAAATGACTGTCGCGTCCCTTTATAACACGATCACAGATGTTGGAGGAGAGTTGTTGGTGAAAGGTGTGAAGGATATCGACAGTGATAATATTGTGTATATAAGCTCAGAGGGGGAAGGTTCTTATTACCGTATGCCGGACAGGAGCTCTGTTTGGCGTTTCTTTAAGCTTGGGCGTAAGTTCTTTTAACGTATTTTACAAAATTATAAAAAGAAGTCTTTAAATGAAAAATGATCTATCTTCTGAGAAATTTATTCCTTGGGCTAAACCTGATTTTTGGGGTAAAGAAAAAGAGTATGTGCTTGAGGCGCTTACATCCACATGGATATCGGGTGGCCTTTTTGTCGATAGGCTTGAGAAAGGGATGGCACAGTATTTCGGCAGTCGATGTGTCTTGGCTGCTTCTAATGGGACAACGGCCCTTCATATGGCCTTTTTGGCGTTGGGATTAAAAGCAGGTGATGAGATCATTGTTCCCGGGTTTGGTTTTTTTGCCGCAGCGAATATCGCGGCGCTGATGGGTGCTAAGCCTGTTTTTTGTGAAGTGGATCCTGCGACATGGTGCATGCGCGCGGTCGATGTAGAGCGGTGTATCACGCCGAAGACAAAAATTATAGTCCCTATACATACTTATGGCAATGTGTGTGAAATGGATGAAATCATGCGGCTTGCGGATAAACATGCTATTGCCGTTGTTGAAGATGCTGCGGAATCGTTTGCTTCTCGCTATGATGGAAAATTGTCCGGAACATACGGGACAATGGGCAGTTTTAGTTTCCAGGCAACAAAAACTATTACCACGGGTGAAGGTGGCTTGGTTGTTACCGATCGTCAGGACCTATGTGATGTTATGGCGTTGTATCGTAGTCATGGGTTGATGCGCAAACGTCATTATTGGCATGAATTGACGGGCCATAATTTCAGGCTTACCAATATGCAGGCAGCTCTCGGCTGTGCGCAGTTTGAGAAGCTTGAGGATATTGTTCGTGAACGCAGTCGTGTCCATATGCAATATAAGGAACATCTTGGGTCATTTGATGGTGTTACAATGCAGGTTTTTCAACCAAAGGTTGATGCTGTTCTTTGGGCCATGGCGGTTAAGCTTGCTCCTGGTTCATATCCTCAGGGGAGAGATGCCGTCTTACATCAGATGCTTACGGCCGATGTTGAAACTAGGCCGGGTTTTTATACCGCGTTCGATATGAAGCATTTGCACAGAAGTGAAAGGCTTTCAGTATGTGAGCAATTAAGTGCGCAGATTATAAGTCTGCCTACTTTTCCGACGTTAACAAATGAGCAGATAAAATACATTTGTAAAGAGTTGAAAGGATTTCGTCGATAATTATGAAAACAAGAAAGAATGAAGATTTGTTGTTGTCCTATATGAGCATGGCCCCGCTCGCACTGGCATTTGAAAGGTATCTTGAATGTCGTATTTTTAATGAATTTGAGATCAAAGATCCTGTACTTGATGTGGGTTGTGGTGAAGGGCTATTTGCGCATGTTCTTTTTGAAGGGCAGGTTGATACGGGTATAGACCTGAACCCGCATGAATTGAACCGGGCCCGTGAATTGAATGGATATAAAGAGCTGATCGTGTGCTCGGGAGAAGCTATTCCTAAGCCTGACGGGGCATATAACACCGTATTTTCCAATAGTGTCCTGGAACATATTCCGGATATCTCTCCTGTCTTGAAAGAAATACGCCGGCTCCTTGCGCCGAGCGGGCGGTTTTATATGACGGTGCCTTCGCCGGAGTATGAGGATTATACGCTAGCTAATACGTGTTTGAGCATGATCGGGTTGCGTTCTATGGCCGAGTGGTATAGGTCTTTTTGCAGTCGGGTTATTTGGAGGCAGTTTCACTATAGATCTGTTGAAGGATGGAAGAAGCTTGCTGAAGAGCATGGCTTTGAGGTCATTGATTCTTTTTCTTATGATCCCAAAGCTATTTGTTTATTAAATGATGGGTTATACCCATGGGCCATCTTGGCGGTTGTCAAAAAGCGTTTATTGAACCGTTGGATATTGTTCCCGGGATTTCGGCGCTGGTGGATATATCCCGTTTACCTCATGGCCAGGGGTTTATTGAATCGGGACTTGCGGGTCAGCCGTGGTGGGCTGGTCTTCCTTTCATTAAGGAAGGCAGGTGATGCATGAAGGTTTCCGTTATTCTTCCTACTTATAATGAAGCCGGTAATATTGTGGAGTTGATCCGGGAGATCATATCTCATATGCCCGGAGATTGGGCATATGAGATTATTGTGGTAGATGACAATAGTCCTGACGGGACATATCAAGTGGTAAAGACAGCCTTTGATGGTAATAAAGCGGTGATTCCTGTTTTGCGGACTAAAGATCGCGGCTTTGCAAAGTCTATTCGTGCCGGCATCGAGATTGCACAAGGCGAACAGATTCTTGTAATGGACACAGATTTTACCCATGATCCGGTAGAAATACCAAGGCTTCTTTATATAGGAAAGATATATGACATTGTCAGCGGATCTCGGTTTTGTTCCGGCGGGAACATGCAGGACGTTCAGCATTATATCGCGAGCATGTTATACAATTGGGTCTTACGTCTAGTATTACATACGCAAGTTCAGGATAATCTGGGAGGGTACTTTACGATCAAGAAAGAAAAATTAATGCAGCTTCCTTTTGACAAGATATTTTTTGGATACGGGGAATATTTTTTTCGCGTGCTGCATTTTGCCAAGCAAAATAGAATGACCATTGTGGAGATTCCTGCGCTTTATAGAGTTCGTCATTTGGGATCGAGTAAATCCAACTTTCTTAGAATGTTATTAACGTATTTTGGCGCAGCAATAAGACTGAAATGGCATATAAAATAGAAGCGACTTTTAAGAAAGTAGAAAATAAGGAGTTTCAATTGAGGACGGTATTAATTGACGCTGGTTTAAAAGGGTCTGTTTCATCGGCTCAAGAATGCGTTGATCGTTATTTCTCAAAGAGTGATGTTCGCGTATTTGCTGTGTCTTCGTGGAAAGATTCTTTGTCTCTTATTCATCGTTCTTGGCGATCAAGAGAGAAAATGTTTGATCAGGCTATTCTTCCACTACAACGTGAGGCTTATTTTAAGACACAGTACTGGTTTTGTGTAATGGCTATGTTGTTTATTCGCGCGAAGAAGAAGTCTCTTATTGGCTCTAATGGACATCTCCAAGATTTTTTGCCAGCATTCTTTCAAAAAACAGTTATCTTCCAGCCTGTAATTTCAATGATTATGTTGTTTCGTTTGCCTTTTTATATTTTTCGTCAGGTGATTTGTAATTTTATTTTAACAAGTGAGAAGAAAGTTAATGAGTTTGTAGGTTTTGGTAAAGGGAAAGACTTCGGTGGAATTATTTACTGGTTGGTTTTAGCGAAAAAAGCGCGACGATACGGTGTGTTCGGTTGTGCACATGATACATATATGGGGCAACCATTAGGATTGCACAATTGGCCGCTTGCCGTTGGCTTGCTCTCCAAACTTGGGTTTAGGAAATTTATTTATTTGTCAGCGGTTTTGCTCAGTATTGGTTATGGATGGATATGTTGGTTAACTGGACAGCCGACGATGTTGTTTTTAATACCGTTCATGCTTTTTAGCACATATTATCTATTTAATATTAATTCAGGGACATGGGAGCCCATCGCTTGGGGGCTCGCGTTTCTTTCTTTTGCAGCTTATTTCGCTCATTTTCCGATAGTTGCGGCAATATTATTAGCATTGCTTTTATTAACGCATCCTGGGGTAGCGTTGTTAACAGGTATTTCATTGGCCTGTTTCTCAATAATTTCTCTTAGGCCATTAATAGAGTTGATGTTAATGGGCTTTTCTTTTGGGATATTTTCTATTTGGTGGTTGTTTCCGTATAGGAGTGCAAGCACTAAGCTTGGTAGAAATGATTTGCTTAATAAGCATTCAGAAGGATCTCAGATTGGTTCTTTCTCCGTTGAGGTTTTGTATCAAGGTGGGATTTTCCTTCTTTTTGTTTGCATAGCTTTCTTTACCGCCGAACGCAGAATCTTTACAATCCTATTAATTCTTCCACTCCTATTTCTTTATTATAATACTAGGATAAAATGGATTTTCTCCGGGTATACAATGACGAACTTCATGTTATTTTCTGGAGCGGTGTATCTTGCTGTACAGCCCACATTATTATCTATATTTGCTTATCTTTTGGTTATTTATACGAGCAATAGCATGTTGTGGCGGGAGCCGGGCGTTTCTTTTCTTGGGTTTGATTTAATGCCGATAACGTTAGGTGAAACGCGGCAGAAAGTGCTTGCAGCTTTTTCATCAATCACAACAGGTCGAATCGCTTTTGAAATAAGCAGAAATAGGAATAAATCATGGGGGACGCTTGCAGGATTGGGATATATCTTGGCTGATTCTGAGATTGAGTTATTGAATGTGGGTTATGTTGAGATAGGTGACTATCAGATCTTTAAAGAGTGTTGTCAGTATTTTAATCTTCAGGCAAAACAAGATGAGTTTGAAATGGCTTGTAAGAAGGCAGGTGTTCAATATTTTGTTACGACAACGTTAGAGTTGTCACAAGAATTGTTGAAACGAGGTTACGCTATCGTTGCTACTTCAGGGGAAATTCTTCTTTCGGATAGCCCCAACGAGTCGCCAATCACACTGACTATTTTTAGATTGCCATGGAATGCAACTTTGATTGAGCCATCAACTAATATGAAGGTTTCACCAAATAGCATTCGATTTTATGTGAGGAAAGGAGGCCGCTATGTGCTTAAATATAGTGCTTTTAAGGGGTGGCGTGCTTTTCAAAAGGGGCGGCGGCTTTTTATAGAAGATGCTAATCCAGGGATGGTTATTGATGCGCCAGAAGATGGTGAAGTCGAAATGCGGTATTCGCTCAGACATTATTGGGCTTGAATTGGAGTTGTGCGGTGCGAAGAAAGATAATAACAGATACTTTGTTACTTAATGCATCTTCGCTTTTATGCCAGGGCATTGGAGTTGTGCAGACGTTGTTGATAATGCGTTTTTTAGATCCGTATTATTATGGGATATGGGTCGGATTAAACATCGTGCTTATGTATGCTGCTTATGCACATCTTGGAATAGGATATGGAGTTCCTATTCGGTTGCCATATTATCAAGGGAAGAATAACTCAGAGGAGGTGTTGAAGGTTGCGGATAGTGGATATTTTGCATGGAGCTTATTGACGGCAGCATGTGCTTTGGGAGTGCTTAGTTATGGAATATTTTCAGTAAAATCTTCTGAATTTGAAAAAATAGGATTAATAATTATAGCGGGACTAATAATTTCTGAGCAACAAATTGTTTTCTTAATCCGTTGGCAAAGTTCAGTGCTTAAAGATTTTAAGATCTATAGCATTTTATCGTCTGTTCGTGCTTTTGTGACTTTTTGTGTTTTAGTGCCGATGACATTCTTTTTTAATGTTAAAGGTCTGATGGTCGGGACGCTTCTGGTTTCTGTTCTGTTTGCGTTCATATGGTGGATTAAGACAGCATATCGTTTTAAATTTAAAGTTTCTATTTCAAGTATTATTGAAATGATAAAGATTGGTTTTCCGGTAATGTTGGTGTGTCTGGGAGGGCAGTTAATTGAAACGGTGGATCGAATTTTGATTATTTCTTTTCTTGGTCCTGCTAGTTTGGGTTGTTATGCGGTAACAGGACTGGGTGGCAATGCTTTATTGGGACTGGTAGGACAGGCAGGAGGTGCAATATCCCCCCACATGCCTGAAGATTTTGGTAAGCATAACGATTCCGCACCATCTTTAAAAAAGTATCTTGTTAAGCCCACGGTTTTATTTGCCTATATTATGACGGGGTTACTAATGATATTGGCGTTTGTGATTCCTAATATTGTGGGAGAGTTTTTACCTAAGTATATTTTAGGGATAAAAGCATTTTATTGTTTTTTACCCGGATTCTTTTTCTTAGGGATTATTTTAACAGCAAATAATATTTTAAACTTAGTGCTTATTGCTCAAAAACGTCAACTTTGGTTAGTGTATTTTCAGATTGTTCCTATTGTTGTACAGGTTGGGTTGGGGATTTGGTTTATACAGCTTGGTTGGGATATTGCAGGTGTTGCATTAGCTTCCACAATATCGTACGCATTATACGGGGGTGTTATTTTGTGGTGTGCTAGCCGCCTTGTATTACCTGATTTGAAAGAGCATTTACTGTTTATGATGGATGTGATTATGCCGTTTATTATTGGATTGGGTGTATCTTGTTTGCTTATTTGGATTGGTCAAAAAATCATGCTGCATCATTTGATATTAAGAATCAGTCTACAATTATTTGTAGGTGTTTCTGTGATGACAATTCTTGCCAGTTACTTTAACTGTAAGACAGGGATTCTAACGGATGTAAAAGGGATATTTGATGCTTTCTTAGAACGATTTCGAAGGGTTTCTTGACGGTGTAGGAGAAAGCTTGTACATGGAGCATGGTGTATTTTAAGGAGAGAAATGAAATGAAAGTTGTAATAGTTGGTTTTGGTCGTATGGGGCAAAGACATGCGCAAGTTGTGCGTGAACTCGGTCTGGAGTTGGTCGCAGTATGTGATAAGAATATGTCTCAATTGTCGGATGTTGCTGAAAAGTTTGGCATTGTATCGACGATGCGATATGAAGATCCTATGGCTATGCTTGTAGCAGTAAAGCCGCAGTGTGTGATCGTCGCAACTACCGCACCAACGCATTGTGAATATACATGTATGGCGGCAGAGCATGGTGTGAAATATATCCTTTGTGAGAAGCCGATGGCAGTTTCGCTTGAAGAATGCGATCGAATGATCACGAGTTGTAAGAGATCAGGAACAACTCTGGCGATTAATCATCAAATGCGATTTATGGAACAATATACAGAGTCGAAGAGAATTGTTCAGGATGTTCTAGGAGGGCTTACAAGCGTTACGGTCATTGCTGGAAATTTTGGTATGGCTATGAACGGGACGCATTATTTCGAAATGTTTAGGTATATGACCAATGAGTTTCCTAAGGAAGTAACGGCTTGGTTTTCAGATGGTGATGTGGCTAATCCTAGGGGGTCCTCAGTTTAAAGATCGAGCGGGTTCAATTCGACTTGTTAGTTCTTCAAATCAGAGATTTTATTTGGATACAAGTGACGACCAGGGGCATGGTTTGCAAGTTATTTATGCCGGAAGGTATGGGCAACTTGTAGTTGATGAACTTGCGGGATTAATGCGTTGGGTTGTACGGGAGGATCAGCATCGTGCTTTGCCAACTACACGTTATGGTATGCCTTGGCTAGAGCATACTCGCAAGATCGCGCCTGCTGATGTTATCGAACCATCTAAAGCGGTATTAAAAGCGCTTCTTGAGGAAAAAAACTATCCTACTGGAGAAGAAGGCCGGGCTGCTGTTGCGGCTTTGGTGGCTGCTTATGTTTCACATGAGAATAGCCATAGGAATGTTTTGATTGATAATAACTTGCCCTTATCCCGGATTTTCCCTTGGGCATAGAAAGAGACAATTCGATGAGTTTGTTAAGACCTTGTAAAGTTGTGATCATTGGAGCTGGATATACCGCGCGCGAGCATATTCGTGCGTTTGCGGATGTGCCAGGTGTTATTATTGCTGGTATTCATAGTCGTACACGCAGTCGGGCTGAGGCATTAGCTAGGGAATTTTCTATTCCGTTGGTTTGTGACTCAATTGTTGAATTATATGAAAAGACCAAGGCGGACTTGGTTGTTGTGACTGTTGTGGAATTGTCTATGCGCGCTGTGAGTGTGGCGTGTTTTGAATATCCGTGGACTATTCTTTTGGAAAAGCCTGCTGGTTATAATATCGCTGACGCTCAGTCGATCAAGGATGCAGCGCGAAAAAGAAAGAGCAAGGTTTTCGTTGCGCTTAATCGGCGTTTTTATGCAAGTACACAGATGGTAAGAAATGATGTGAATTGTCTGGATGCCAAGCGTTTTATTAAGGTTCAGGATCAGCAGGATCAAAAAGCTGCATTAGCGGCTGGTCAGCCTCAACTTGTAGTTGATAATTGGATGTATGCTAATTCGATCCATCTTGTTGATTATTTTCGCGTATTAGGTCGGGGCAAGGTCACGCAGGTTGAGCCTGTGCATTCCTGGGATCCACAATGTCCGGGGCCTGTGATTTCTAGAATTGTGTTTGATAGTGGTGATGTCGGCCTTTATGAAGGAATTTGGGATGGGCCGGGGCCGTGGGCAGTAACGGTGAGTACACCACTTAAACGGTGGGAACTTAGACCTTTAGAGCAGGCCGGGATTCAAAATCGTGGTGAACGTAAGATTCAGTTGTTGGAACAGCATGCCTGGGATCAGAAATTTAAACCTGGTTTTCGTCTTCAAGCGCAGGAAGCTGTGGCAGCTGCTTTTGGTGATCCGACACAGGCTATAACATTGGCGGATGCATTTGAAACAATGTTGCTTGTTCAGGCGATCTTCTCGAGACAGCCATCAATTATAATGTTATGAGTGCTTAGATATGCATAAGGAAATCATTCTAAATTCATTCTTAGAGTATGATCGTTTTTTACAAACAGTAGACAAGGTTAATAAAAGTGTATGGAATGCTTTATTTTCGATTAGAACATATTATGCGCTTTATGCGAGATCTCTTCGGCAGCAAACAATGTTTTCTTCATTAAAGCATCTATTGAAGATTTGCTATGTTCTTGTTTTCTTTCCGTTTTTTAGTTGTTGCATTTCACGTGATAGCAAAAAAGTTCTCCTTTGCACCGAAGATCAGATGTTCTTGGGGCTAGACCATGAAATAGAGATTGCTAGGATTGAAAGGAAATGGTTCTTCTCGTTTCGCCTTACAGGATGGCTGCATGTCATTGTCGAATTCATAACCTGCGTTCGCGTGCTTTTATCAAACAAAGGTATTTATAAAACGAATGTCATGTTTTTCTTGTTCCATTTGCTTGATTATCTCATCATTTATCAGACAGTTAATATGGGTAAGATTAAAGTTCTCATTGTTGAGAATGATTTATTTCCTGCACAAGTGGCCATTATTCAGAAGGCCAAAGATTGTGGTATAAAAACGATCAAGATTGAAGAATCTTTCATTGACTCCATTCGGCATAATAATGTTTTATGTGAATATTATTTTTGTCCGGGAGAGTTTTATTATCACATTCGTTCTAGATTTGAGATTAATAAAGAGTTGAAATATCTTTCCGGTGGCATGATCGGTTGGGATCGTCTTTCACACTATAAATCTCTTCCTTCAGAAGAGAAGAGAAGGATTTTGTTTATTGCACAGCACTCCGCAGTGGTTGATGATATTTTTTATATCAATGAAGTGTTGTCAGCTATAGGCAGTGATGATCTGTTGTATATTAAAGTTCATCCGCGTGATGCTCGATCAAGGTTTAGGGATTATATCAATAATGCACAGTGTGTGGTTATTCAGGATCAAGCTATTGATAATTATGCCCTGATTTCCAAGATGGATTATTGTTTCTCGGTTAGTTCAGTTCTTGCGGTTGAAGCGAAGCATATTATGGATCGTGTATTTTTCATTAATTATGGCGAATCGAGTGAGAGCGATGGTTTTGATTATGTTGGCGCTGGAAATTATTTTGATGTTGTATCTTCACATCAGCAATTAATAGATATTTTAAAAGGAGAATTTAAGGGAAAAACAAAAGAATGTTGTTATAAAGGGTTTAATCAAGGATATCCTGAGTCCCAAAAGAAACTTAAAGATTGTATTTGCGAGATCCTTGGAGAAGTAAAGAAATAAGGAGGTTTATTGTTTAGAACAGTTGGGGTTAAAGAATTGTTTGTTCGGTCTGTCAGAGCGTTTCTTAATATTATTAGGATGGTTTTCTTGAATTGTTGTTCTTTTCTTAAAGTTATCGTTAAGGCTGACTTTTTAATCGCGAATCTTAAGCAGCTTAAGAACAAGAATTTTGATGACTGCGTGATTGTTGGGACTGGCCCGTCATTTAAAGAAGTTCTTGATCAAAAAATAGATTTTCTTAAAGGTAAGTCGATCTTTTGTGTTAATGAATTTGTCGTATCTGAATATTTCGGTGTGATTAAGCCTGATTTTTATTTGCTTTATGATCCGATCTATTGGGACAGAAGGCCTTCAGATCATGTGCGTACAATGATTGAGAAGGATTTGAGAATATTTAAAGAAAATGTTAGTTGGCCCATCACTTTAATTATGCCTGCGAGTGCAAAACGATGGAATTGGTTCTCGACACTGCCGAAATTAAACAAGAATATTCAGCTTTGTTATGTGAATACCACGTGGGTTCATCCGGATTGTTCCAGAGGATTAAGGAATTTCTTATATAAAATGAATCTGGCCGCTCCTCGCGCTCAGACAGTATTGATTGGTGCAACATTTCTGGCGATAAATATGGGTTATAAAAAGATATTTTTGACAGGAGCTGATCATTCCTGGCATGAAAATATTGTTCTTGGTCAGGATAATGTTCTCTGTGTAAAAGTTGAACATTTTTACGCTGAAGACGACCTTCCTTTGAGACCGTTTTATAGTAATCCAGAAGAGACAGAAACATTTAAGACTCATGAATTATTCAAGGCCTTGTCACTAATTTTCCAGGGGCATCATGAAGTCGCACAATACGCAAAGTTTGTTGGAGCAAGCGTGTATAACGCTAGTAAGAAAACATTTATTGATGCTTATGAGAGGGTCTCTTTATGAAAGCGTTGTTAAAGAATCCTTTTACCCTTTGGTTGAAATGGTTATGGTTTAAATGTTCGCTTGAGCGACAGCATAGCGGGAATGCCCTGAACATTGGGTATATGGCTTTTTTGAAGACATGTAAGATCGGGTATTCGAATAAGGTATATGACCATTCGATACTCACGAATGTTGAATTAGGTGACTTTACTTATGTGGCAGCGGATTGTTTTATTAATAATACAAAAATAGGCAAGTTTTGTTCGATAGGTCAAGATGTTAAGTGCGGCTTGGGCATGCATCCGTCAGAAACATTTGTGTCTACGCATCCTGTTTTTTATTCAACGCTCAGGCAATGCGGCACGACTTTTGTTAAAGAGAATAAGTTTGATGAGTATGCACCTGTTGAGATTGGTAATGATGTTTGGATCGGTGCTTCTGCCATCATCCGTGATGGGGTTAAAATTGGTGATGGTGCTATTGTCGGGGCGGGTTCTGTTGTTGTGAGCGATGTGCCTGCTTATGGTATTGTAGGGGGTATTCCAGCGAAGCTGATCCGTTATCGGTTTGATCAAGTTGTTATTGACCAGTTATTGGCTTTAAAATGGTGGGATCAGGATATTAATTGGATTAAAAGTAAGGTGGAATGTTTTTGTGATATTCAAGATTTCTTGGGGCAGTTAGCTTCAGATAAAAGAATTAGCAGTTAAGAATTTTTCATAATGATTAATAATGGACACCCCATGAAACACATCATCCAGTCTTGTTTAGAGAAATTCGGTTACCGCTTGATCAGTCTGAAAGATGATCATCAGCGGCGTAAGGCCTGCGTTAACGAGATCGACGGGTTTTACAGGCGCTTTGTTTTTAAAGATTTTCCTGGCTTTGATCTGAAAAGAAACGATTTGGTCGCGCGCCTTAAGGGAACGGGTATCGGTGAGGCGATGCATCTGTGCGCTTATTTGAACCGGACCAGGAATATAGAAGGAGATGTGTGTGAGTTCGGTGTGGCGCAGGGGCGTACATCCGCGCTGTTGGCCCATGAGATCCGCTTAACAAGTAAGCAGTTGTTCCTTTTTGATTCTTTTAAAGGGTTGCCTAAGCCTTCTGTTCACGATCAGCTTAAAGATGATATTTTTAACCTGGGATCAATGGGAAGATATGCCGGGAAGATGGCATCGACTGTGAATCTTGTTAAGGCCGAGCTCGATCGTGTTGAGTTTCCTGTTGAGAGGGTCAAGATCGTTCCTGGTTTTATTGAGGAAACCATCAAATTTCAGGGGCTTCCCGCAAAAGTTTCGTTTGCGTATGTTGATTTTGATTTTTATGAGCCGATCAAGATCGCTTTAGAGTATTTGCACAATGTGTTGCCTGTAGGTGCCGTTGTTGTGGTTGATGACTATGACTTTTTCTCGACCGGCGCCAAAAAAGCTGTTGATGAGTTTGTGGCAGCGCATAAAACAGATTACGCCTTCAAGCTTCCCGAGTGTTCTGCGGATAAATTTGCTGTGCTTGAGAAAACATGATCGATGAAAATATCTGTTGTTACCCCTTCATTCAACCAGGGTGCGTATATCGCTCAAGCGATCGAAAGCGTCCTGGCCCAGCGCTATCCGGACTTTGAACATATCATTGTTGATAATTGCTCGACGGATGATACAGCCGCTGTTTTGTCCCGTTACCCGCATCTGAAAGTTATTTCTGAGAAAGACGCGGGTCAGAGCGATGCGCTCAATAAGGGCTTCAAGGCTGCGAGAGGTGATATTGTGGGGTGGCTGAATGCGGATGATCTGTATCTGCCTGGGGCGTTCGGCGATAGCGACGAAATCATTCAGGCCATCAAGAAAAACATCAACGACATCGGGATCAAAATGTTTGCCGCGCCCGCTGATGATAATGTCTCG
>CAJBYM010000113.1 GCA_903959815.1 Candidatus Omnitrophota bacterium | reverse complement strand
GGTTCAATAGGTGAAGTTCGGTCTCAAACATATAGAGCTTTTGATTATGAATATATTAATCAAGAGGAATTTGAATTCATGATAAATGAAACCGTTTCTTTATCAGAAAGACTAGGTAAATTTATTAGTTACCTGAGAAATACGGAATACAAAGGTGTTAAGTTCAAAAAAGACAATGATAAAGCCTAATTATAGCCAGTAACGCAAAACATGAAACACGAAACACGAAACATGAAACACAAAATACAAACCTCAAAACCCAAATTTTCCTTTTTTCAAATTCTCTCCCTCAGTATGGGATTTATGGGAATTCAATTCGGGTATGCTTTACAAAACGCTAACGCCAGCGGAATTCTTCAGACTTTTGGTGCAAACATAGAACAACTATCGTGGTTTTGGCTTGCAGCACCATTAACAGGAATGATAATACAACCAATTATTGGGCATTATTCTGATCATACCTGGACCCGTTTAGGACGTCGTCGACCATTTTTTTTGGCTGGAGCAATTTTAGCATCTATTGCTTTAATACTTATGCCAAATGCAGGAGCTTTTGCTGGTTTCATTCCGGCTATGTTCGTTGGAGCAGGATTTCTTATGATAATGGATGCTTCTTTTATTGTCGCTATGGAGCCTTTCAGGGCATTAGTAGCTGATATGCTTCCTGCCGATCAGAGCACTTTGGGTTTTACTATACAAACTTTTTTAATTGGAATTGGAGCTGTAATTGGATCATGGTTGCCTTATGTCTTAGCGGAATGGTTTGGAATTTCAAAAGTTGCACTTAATGGTCAAAGCCCAGACAATCTGGTTTACTCTTTTTATATTGGAGCTGCAGTTATGATTGTAACAATTCTTTGGACAGTTTTTACTACCAAAGAATATTCTCCGAAAGAATTAGCCGGTTTTAATGCAAATAAAGAAATTATTAAAGAGGAAAAGGGCAAATTTTCGGACATTTTCAGAGATATTGTTGCCATGCCTAAAACCATGAAACAATTAGCTCCTGTTCAGTTTTTCTCTTGGATTGCTCTGTTCGGAATGTGGGTTTTTACCACTCCTGCTGTGGCTCAACATGTTTATGGATTGGCAGTTACCGAAACGAAGTCGGTTGTTTTTCAAGATGCCCGCAATTGGGTTGGAATTATCTTTGGTGTTTATAATGGAGTTGCCATGATTTATGCGCTGTTTTTACCTGCAATAGCACATAAAATTGGTCGTAAATTAACCCATAGTCTTTCATTAACAGCTGGTGCAATTGGTTTATTATCAATTTATTTTATAACTAATCCTACAACATTAATTTACTCTATGATTGGTGTAGGTATGGCCTGGGCCGAGGCGACACTTCATATCGATGTGAAGGGGGCGCGTCAATTTTCATCTGCTGACAGCGTTGGGCCGGTGGAAGCTCTTGATCGTGCTTTACGCAATTCTTTATCGCAGTTTTATCCTTCGCTGAAGGATATGCGTCTTACGGATTATAAAGTGCGTGTGCTGGATACCAAGGATGGCACGGCGGCGAAGGTGCGGGTTCTCATTGAATCCCAGGATGATCATGATTCCTGGACCACGGTCGGTGTCCATGAGAACATCATTGAAGCCAGCTGGGAAGCCCTGGTCGATAGCGTCGAGTATAAGCTGTTGAAAGATGCAAAGAAATAATGTCAGAACTATCCGTCCGCTATTCCCCGCAAGAGGTTGAAGAAAAGCGTCTCAAGCTTTGGGACGAAAAAAAGCCTTTTCATGCTCAAGCCGGGCATTCGAAAAAGGGCCCTTACACGATCGTCATTCCGCCGCCTAATGTGACCGGTGTGCTTCACATGGGGCATGCCCTTAACAATACCCTTCAAGATATTTTGATCCGATACAAGCGCATGCAGGGGTTTGATGCGCTCTGGATGCCTGGCACAGATCATGCGGGCATTGCTACGCAGAATGTCGTCGAGAAGCAGCTGGCCAAGGAAGGTACGACGCGCGAGGCTCTGGGTCGCGAAAAGTTTATGGAGCGCTTGTGGGATTGGAAGCGTCATCATGGGGATACCATTATCAATCAGCTGCACAAGCTGGGAAGTTCGTGTGATTGGGATCGCACGCGCTTTACCATGGATGAGGGGTATTCCGAGGCAGTGCGTGATGTTTTTATTACGCTTTATGAGCGGGGTTTGATCTATCAGGGTTCGTATATTATCAATTGGTGCCCGCGTTGCGAGACGGCGCTTGCCGATGAGGAAGCGGAACATAAGGATTCGAGCGGCAATCTTTGGCACATCAAGTATCCTTTTAAGCATGATTCTTCGCAGTTCGTAGTTGTTGCGACGACCCGGCCTGAAACGATGCTGGGCGATACGGCCGTTGCGGTCAATCCCAAGGATGAACGTTATGCCGGGCTCGTTGGGAAGACCATTGTTCTTCCGCTCATTGGGCGTGAGATCAAGATCATTGCGGATGATTTTGTTGATCGTGAATTTGGTTCTGGCGCCGTTAAGGTTACACCTGCGCATGATCCCAATGACTTTGCCATGGGGCGTCGACATAATCTTGAATTTGTCAACATCATGAACCCCAACGGGGTCATGAATAAGAACGCAGGTCCATTTGACGGGGTTGATCGTTTTGAGGCCCGTAAACAGATCGTTAAGGCGCTTGAAGTACAGGGACTGCTCCTTAAAATTGAGCCTCATATGCACGCAGTTCGTCGGTGTTATCGCTGTGACACCGTTGTTGAGCCGTATTTATCCAAACAATGGTTTGTGAAAATGAAGCCTTTGGCAGAAAAAGCACTGGCGGCATTTCATGATGGTAAACTTCGTATTCAACCCAAACGCTGGGAAAAGGTATATGAGAATTGGCTCGTGGATATCCGCGATTGGTGCATTTCACGCCAGATCTGGTGGGGGCATCGGATCCCGGTGTGGTATGACGAGCAGGGCAATGTGTTTGTGGCCAAGTCAGAAGCTGAGGCGCATGTTCAGGCTAAGGCGAAGAATGGCAAGGATATGATCCTGAAGCAAGATCCGGACGTTCTTGATACCTGGTTTTCATCGTGGCTGTGGCCTTTTGCGACGCTGGGTTGGCCCAAAGCGAATGATGATGTTAAATATTTCTATCCTACGGCAACACTTTTTACAGCACCTGAGATCATTTTCTTTTGGGTTGCACGTATGGTGATGGCCGGTATTGAATTTATGGGGGAAGTCCCTTTTAAAGATGTTGTTTTGCATGGGACGGTGCGCGATGCCAAGGGCCGTAAGATGTCCAAGTCACTGGGCAATG
>CAJBYM010000112.1 GCA_903959815.1 Candidatus Omnitrophota bacterium | reverse complement strand
GTCTTCATTATCTTAAAACCGATTTGGTACAGGAACAGACGGTGCAATTCTTTCAATTATGTTACGCGAACCATCGGGAAAAACTTCAATAATACTGTCATTTTCAGCGATTAGTACACTATTTCCTGATGCTAAAGCCTGCCAATAAGCCTGCTTTGCTGCGGCCTCTGCTAATTCTGGAATGTGGCTTTCCAAAAAATCAATCTCTTGATCTGTTAGTTGATTCAACAATAAGCCTCACTTGACCGAATCCTGGGTAAAAATCAACCCGGCACAGGAATTTGACCTCAATGTCATCTTTGAGATCAAAAGCATTCTCAGACTTTTTTAACAAGGCCTCGATCTTGGGACGCGCATTCGCCCAAATGACAAGGCCGACACGCGCTTTAACTTCATGCGAAGCTTCATCTTTCTCAATAAGTTCAAAGAAAGCATGGGCCTTGCCTTTATTGCGGTCATAGCCCTGCATTTCACCTGAAACCCACACCGCACGGGGAAACCCTGCGGCGAGGACATCACGGATCATGCTGTTAAGTTCTGAAACGGAAAAGAACGCGTCGGACATGGAGGAATTTCTCTCTGAGGACATCGTGTTTTTTATCGAGAACAAGGGCATTCTCGCGTGTTTTATGATCTAAATTTGAAGAATAAAAAAGTTCGAACGACTTGTGTTCATCAAACGCCCCGTTAAATTCTTCAACGGCCTGCGCATAGGGCAAAAACTTTTCCGGCACATCTCCCTGACGGTCAAGTTTCATGGTGATGAACTGACGCTGATCCATCACACACACGCGCTCAAAATTGCGATCGATCTCTGTTAAGATCGCGCCGTTCATAACGGAGCATCCTCTTGCCCCCACAGAGGGTTCTGATAAATCCCAACCAAAACCGCTTTATCAATGATCTTGCCCCGCATGGACTTCTCAACAATATCCATAGTCGCACCTTCGTTGACATCATCGAGCGTGTCATTCAGGGCATACATTGTAAAAACAAAATGGTGCTTTTTCGCATCAAACGTGCATGGACCGCCATAATAAAAATTCCCAAAATCATTGAGTGCCTGTGTTCCAGGAACCGCCCCTTGCTTGATCTCACGCACCCCGGGATCAATATTGTAAACAAGCCAATGGGTCCAATTCGTGATCGGGTTATCCGGCTCCCTGACGGTAAGGACCAACGAACGGGTTCCTTTAGGCGTATTATAGATCCAAAGGATTGGGTTCGTATCTGCCCCTTTACATGAATATTCTTCCGGGATATGGCCGCCATTGTGAAATGCGGGGCTTGTGAGTGTAAACGGTGTTATCACAGGGACTTCAACCGTAAGATCATTTGCCGCGGTTGCCGGGAAGCCCCAGGAAAGCACAAAAACAGCCAGGATTAAGGTAATAAAGGGTCTGTTCATCAACTGGATTATACCGTCTCTTATTGCGTGACTCAAAACTAATTATGAAATTTCAATGCCTACAGGACAGTGGTCGGAACCTTGAACATCCTTAAGAATGAACGCATTCTTTAAATCAGGAAGAAAACCCTGGTCTACAAAGAAATAATCGATACGCCAACCTATGTTTCGAGTACGGGCCGCTGTCTTATAATCCCACCAGGAGTAATGTCCGCTATCCTTGTAAAAATGACGGAACGTGTCCACATACCCAGCGGAAAGAAACTTTGTGACCCATGCGCGCTCTTCAGGAAGAAAACCCGTGTTCTTTTGATTTTCTTTTGGACGAGCAGATCGGAAGAGCGTCGTGTAGGGAAAGAGTGTCTTCGCCTGTGTAG
>CAJBYM010000111.1 GCA_903959815.1 Candidatus Omnitrophota bacterium | reverse complement strand
TTTGCTACTGTCTTTTTTATCAAATGGTTGAACTCTAGAGAAATAGGGTTGCTTTGGGTGTGCTCTTTGGCTCTTTGCGGCGTTGCTATGGTTAAGTTTGAAGGTTTTGTTATATCAGCTCTTTTTCTTGTAAGTTTCTTCTTCGTAGATCGGCCTTCATTAAATAATATTTGGAAATTTATTCTAAAAATGTGGCCTTTAGGTCTGGCTTTTATTGTTCATGCAGTCTGGTTATTTTGGCTTAAATTTAATCATATTTCCTATACTGTATTTCATTTGCAAGGAAACTTTTCTTTTGAGAATGTCTTATCGCTCATTCGCATGCTTACAGCCTTTGTTTTTCAGGCTCAAAATATTTTGTTTATTTATGCGGTTCTTATGATTTCTATTGTTTTAAGAATTTGGAAAGGCTGGGGCGAGAAAGAGTTCTTTTTATTCTTTTTGTGCTTCGGGATGATTATATTTGCTTTATCGGCGGGGATGCTTTGGTCGAACAATGATTTTGTTTTGTACTATCCGGAAGTTTTGGCTCGATTATTTTCACGGGTGATGCCTTTTTTAACTATTTTTTGGATGGCTTGTATTTTTAAGAAGAAATCTGGTTTTTTAAGAAAGAGGTTTTTTTGAAGAAAGAAGTTGATGTTCTTATTTCTGGATCATCGGAGCGCTTATGCATTTTCTTCGTATGCATCATGGCTGCGTTATACTTCTTTCTGTTCTTCGCGGTGGCGATTGACCGGTATTATTCGTTTACTTATTTTGATTGGGATTTGGCTGTATATGATCAGATTATTTGGAATTTAATATCTGGGCGCGGACATTCTTCTCTTTTGGGAGTTAATTTTCTAGGACATCATGCGCATTTCCTAGCTTTTCCTGTTGCCTTCATCTACAAGTTTTTCCCGCATCCATTAACACTGATGTTCTTGCAGACATTGGCATTGGCTGGTGCAGCTTTCCCGCTTTATTATTTAGGTCGAAGGTTTCTTGGTTGTTGGTGGGCGGTGTTAGTTTGTTTGTGTTATCTTCTTTATCATGGGGTTGCGTATGCCAATCTCTACGAGTTCCATTTCACTTGTTTTGTTCCGGTCATTCTTTTCTCATTCCTATATTTCTTTGTAATGCACAGGTATCTTCCTTTCTTAGTCACTTCATGTTTGGCTTTATTCTGTCAGGAGAACATCTCTTTGATCCTGGTGGCTTTTTCTTTCTATGCGGCCATTTTGGGCCGTTCTTTAAAATGGTGGCTGCCGTTATTATTAGTTGGGGTGGCGTACTTTATTTTTTGTGTTAGAATTCTTTTTCCTGCATTGAATCCGGATGTAATCCAGTTTATTTCGATATATAGTGCTTGGGGGAGGGATTACGGCGAGATATTGAAAAATCTTTTTACTCATCCGTTGGATGTATATAGTTATATAGTCACTCCCAAGAAATTATCATGGTTGATGTTTTTGCTCAGTCCTTTGTCTTATATTCCTTTCCTTAGCCCGTTTGCCTTGTTTCCCGTATTTCCTGTATTCTTGCAGAGATTGCTTTCTCAAAGACCCCAAGAAACCATGCTTCAGTTGCACTATTCCTTGGAATTTATTCCTTTTTTATTTTTTTGTTTTATTTTAGGGCTCAAGAACTTATTTACGTGGTGTTATCATCCTGGTCGGCGGTTTCTTCTTGCTGGAGGTGTTCTTTTTATAACTTTGGGGAGTTCCTTAATAATGGGGCCATTCGTAGATATTTGTTATAGTGGATTCTCAATTTTTAATCGACGTTTAAATATTAAAGAAAAATTTCTTGATCAGATCCCCCAAGATGCTGCTGTTGTTGCAACGTTCGAATTCTTGCCTCATTTATCTAAGCGAGAGAAACTTTATTCATTTCATTCATTTTTTTCGGGCCGTTATATTCTTTCTAATAAAACTTATTCTATTACGGATAAGGTTGATTACGGCTTAATCAATTTTGATGATCCTTTTATGATCGGCTCTTTTTATACGGCGGATGCCTATAAAAGAGTGCAGTGTCTTTTGGAAGAAAAACAGTTGAGGTCTGTAGATGTTATTAATAATGATGTGTTTTTTAAGCGAGAGGCCTTGAGAATAAAACCTTTGTTCGAAGAGCTGTCAGTTCCGCCTCATTTTAAAACCCCCTTTTTGTATAAACTTGAAGAGGTGATTGAATTGCAAGGTTATGATCTTGCCAGAAACGGCGATTTTATTGATCTATCATTGTATTGGGCTGTATTATTGGAGACGTCTGATGATTTGAATATGGTATTTGATTTTGTAAATGAAGCTGGTGTTATCGTCAGACGACAGCAAAGCCCTATGTGTTATCGCATATTTCCTACGCAAGCTTGGCATAAGGATAAATGGGTCGTAGATCATAAATATTTGCTTGTTCCGGTGTCGTTGCGGCAAAAGGGTTTTTCTTTAAACATCCGTTTTTATAAGATGAGTGATCGGAGCATGGTGGGTGGTCCAATCACACTTAAGGTTTTAGAAGGAGGTTAGGATATGCCAGATGTTGTTTGTAATTTATGTGGGTTTAGTTCTTATCGGGTTGTTTATGATACGCTTAAGACCAGCTCTGCTCCTGAGAAATGCCATTATAAGATAACCGGGCATGATCCTAATGAGTTGGTTCGGGTTGTTGCTTGTCGTCATTGTGGTTTGTCGTTTCTTAATCCAAGACAGGATTCTTCTAAGGTTATTGAGAGCTATGTTAGTATGGCTGATGAAAGCTATATTGCTGAGGAGGTTGGGCGCAGGAGCGCGGCACGGATGATTTTGTCGCGTTTGAAGAGATGGAAATCAAGCGGAAAGATCCTGGATATTGGTTGTGCGACGGGATTTTTTCTCGACGAAGCTAAGAAACAAGGTTGGGATGTATATGGGGTTGAATGTTCGGACTGGGCGGTGAGGTATGCGCATGAGAAACTTGGTCTTTCTCAAGTTGTAAAAGGGACTTTGAAAGATGCAGGATTTTCTAGCGGTTTTTTTGATGTAATTATTATGACAGATGTTATTGAGCATCTGGTTGATCCTAAGTTAACGCTGTGCGAAATTAGACAGCTGCTTCGTCCAAACGGCATTCTTTGTTGTACAACGCCGGATATTGACAGTCTCATTAGCAGGATGTTAAGGGCTAAGTGGTGGGGGATTAAACAGGCCCATCTTTATTATTTCAATAAAAGAACGTTGAACAAGATGTTTGTAGCAACTGGTTTTTCTGTGGTAAAGATGGAATCACATGCCAGGACTTTTTCATTAGGCTATTGGTTCTCTAATTTTTCAGCGTACAAGCCGTCCATGCGGTTTCTATTAGGCTTTTTAAAGCGTTATTCGCGATGGGCATCTTTTTTGATCAAACTTGATCTTGGAGACCAGTTATTGGTTTTTGTACGACGGAGTCGAAAAATGGAGTATCTTCATGAACTTGAAGCTTCTCTCGATAAAGGGATGGTCTTGGAGAAGAAGAAGGTTGTAGTTGTTCTTCCAGCTTATAATGCGGAAAAGACATTAGCTATTACGTTGAATGATATTTCTCGAGATGTCGTTGATGAGGTTCTTTTAGTTGATGATGCCAGTAAAGATAATACAGCTGAGCTTGGGCGTCAGTTAGGGATTAACGTTGTTCGGCATGAGCAAAATAAGGGATACGGTGGTAATCAAAAGACTTGTTATAGAGAAGCTCTTAAAATGGGGGCTGATGTTGTTGTCATGGTTCATCCTGACTATCAGTATGATCCGACGGCTATTTCACAACTAATTGAACCTATCTTGAAAGAAAGGGCAGACGCTGTGTTTGGATCTCGCATGATGAAGGGCGGGGCGTTAGAAGGTGGGATGCCGATCTGGAAGTATAATGCTAATATTTTACTTACAGCTGTGGAGAATGTTGTTTTGGGGATCTATTTAACTGAGTATCATTCAGGATTTCGGGCATATAGTCGTAAATATTTAACGCATGTTAATTTTGAAGCTAATTCTGACGGGTTTGTTTTTGACACACAGATTATTGTTCAGGGGGTTTTGAAGTTCATGCGGTTTGAAGAAATTCCGATCCGTACACGTTATTTTGATGAGGCATCTTCGATTAGTGTGTGGCCCTCTATCCTTTATGGATTGAATATTTTGGGAACCTTGATAAAATTTTTTCTTTATAAACTAGGCTGGCGGTTTAAGCAGTTTCTTTGATAGGCTTATAAGAAAGCCCGGAAATTAACCGGGCTTTCTTATAAGCAGGAATTTCTATTATAAATGCCTTGCGATCTTGCCTTCCGCTTGTTCGAATTTCGGCTGGTAGCTTGTTAAAGCACGTCCGAAACAAACTCCCATTTGTTCATAGACAGCGACCTGGTTGAGGTCAACGTGACGTTGAACAATGGCTTTTTTAGATTCCATGTAACGGATCTTTTCACCATCGATGCCGACGACCGTTACGCCTATAATGCCTTGTTTAAGAAGCATGACACCTGCAGCGCCCGCTTCTTTGCCGAAGCAAACATCATACGCGGATGAGTGGCCGCAGCGCACGAGATGGCCTGGGACAACAGAGCGGACTTCAGGGATCTCGTTCATTTTTTCAACGTACATTTTAGACTTTTTCATAAGATCTTTGATCTCAGGATCAGCTTTGAGGCGTCGGGTGATCTCTTGGGTGGTATATTTTGCCGCACCAGCCAGTTTTTTGTGACCAAAAGAATCCGCAGTAGAAGATTCGTCATAGATCTCGGAGCCGTCAGCATTCTTTAATCCTTCAGCAACCACGATCATATATTGTCCTGCCATAACATCATTTCTGAGGATGCGGCTAAAATAACGCTCCTTAATATGCTTGTAAACGACATCAAAATCTGTCGGGATCTCGGGGATGAGGATCGCATCCGCATCTGCGGCAACGCCGCCGCGGAAGGCCGTATGGCCTGCGTAGCGCCCGAACACTTCGAGCACCATGATGCGGTTGTGGGTAACAGCTGTAGTTTTGAGTTCTTCGACGTAAGTGGCGATCTTGTTGATCGTGGAGTCTCCACCGACAGAATAGGTTTGGAGGTCTAGGTCCATGGTTTTTGGCGCGTGGACGCATTTGATACCCTGTTCGTAAAGATCGACCATGACAGATCCGGAGTCATCGCCGCCTGAGATCACAAGGCCGTCAATGCCGAATTTTTTCATGCCTTCTTTGATGCGGTCATATTTCTTGGGGTCTTCGATTTTTTTGACTTTGACCCGCGAGTGGCCTGCTTCAGAACCCGCCAAGTTAGCATCGATCTGGTCAGCGCGCTCAGGGGTAAGCGCCGTGAGTTTGTCAAAATCAACAAGGTTGTAAAGCCCGGCGTAGCCGTTGGGGATCACATAAGCCGTGATACCCAGGCTATTGGCCATTTGGGCCGCGCCTTTAACAACACCGTTAAGGCCGCCGCAATCGCCGCCCGATGTGAGGATTCCGATCTTCTTCATATAAATACTCCTGTTATAAGGTTGTGTCGTTTTTTAGAGAGGTTTTAAATTATCACGAGGTTATAAGCTCGGCAAGATTTTTCTGCGTTAAATGCCAGCAACGGCATTTTTGAGCATTTCTTGGGCATGTTGGATGGCTGTCGTGTTCATTTTATCTCCAGCCATCATATGGGCGAGCTCGTTGATCCGGGCTTTGCCATCCATGGGTTCGACAACGGTTTTTGTGCGGCCTTTATCGACGATCTTCGTTATTTTAAAATGCGTTTGGGCGAAGGCTGCGATTTGGGGCAGATGGGTGATAAGGATAACTTGGCGATGAGCGGCGACTTCTTTGAGTTTTGTGCCGATGATCGTACCCAGGCGCCCTCCGATCTGGGCATCGATCTCGTCAAAAATGAGAACAGGAACCGGATCAACCTTCATTAGGGCGCGTTTGATCGCCAGCATGATGCGCGCCGCTTCACCTGAAGAAACGATATCTGCCAAAGGTTTAAGGGTTTCTCCGGCATTGGTGCTGATGAAGAAAGTAACCGCATCTATGCCATTTACAGCCAGGGGTTTCTTTTCAAATCGGGCTTCGAATGCGATGGATTTGAATCCAAGCTCATGGAGTTCTTTTTCAATAGTAGTCTTTAAGGACTCTGCGCTCTTTTTACGGCGCAACGAAATGCTTTTCGCTATTTTCATGGAAGTGTCTTCTTGTTCTTTAAGTTCTTTGTTCAAATGGTCGATATTATGTTCAAAGTCATTGAGAAGATCGAATTTCTTTCTGGCGGCAGTATAAAAGTTCTTAGCGTCTTCGAGATTTGGGCCATATTTTCGGCAGATATCCAGATAGGCATCAAATTGTTCGTGTGTGCGTTCTGCAAAATCTGCATCGAATGAGAGAGATCCTGCATAATCTTTTAATTGGGACACAAGGTTCGCAGCCTGGTCTTGCACCGTTGAAAGTTGATCGAGAAATTCGGAAGCTTTTTCATCAATATCTGCCAGCGCTTGTAATGGTTTGAATGTTCTCCCGAGAAGAAGCTCAACACCCGCCTCATCATTTTCAAGGATTGCAACGGCTTGGCTGATGTTGTCGTAAAGTTTTTGTGCATTGGAGATCTTGATCTGGTCGCGCTGGAGTTCTTCATAATGGGATTTATCCAAGGGGACTTGCTCGAGCTCTTTGATCTGATGGGTGAGAAGGTCGATTTCGCGTTCACGGCCTTTGGCCAGATCGTTCAACTGTTCGATCTTTGAACGGGTATTGCAGTAGTTCTTATAAAGAGAAGTATACTCATTTTGAAGAATTTTTAAGTCTATGAGAGCGTCGAGGATCTCGATATGGCGGTTTTCAGCCAAGAGCTGTTGATGATCATGCGGACCATGAAAATCAATGAGCGCATCTCCGATGTCTTTTAACTGGGCTACCGTTGCGGTTAAACCGTTGACTTTGATACGATTTTTTCCGTCTGAGGTTACGGTTCTTTGAATGATCAACTGTCCGTTATCTGGAGGGAATTCTTCTAAGCATCCCAGTTGTTGGGTTAAAACTTTGGAAAGATGAAAAACGGCTTCCACGGTGCAGGCGCTGCCGTCATCGCGCAAGTAGCTTGTTTGAAAACGTTCACCCAGGCAAAAACGCAGTGCATCGATCAGGATCGATTTACCAGCACCTGTTTCGCCGGTTAAGATATTAAGCTGGGGGGCGAGTTCGAGCGTGACGTGTTCGATGATGCCGAAGTTTCTAACAGTCAGGGTTTCAAGCATGGTCCTATGATATCAAAAAACAGCTAAAAAGGAAGGATGGGACAAGTTTTATTCTTTGGAAAATAGGGGGCTTGTGGGGACAACGGCTTGCTTTGGAACAGCTAAATAAGTTCCGAGATGCTTAAAGCGATGGATTATTTTTAAATCCTTTTCTTTAATCATAGACAGATCATTTTCTATGTTGGGATCAAAAGGCATTTGTTTTTGAGTGTAAAGGTAATAAAAGTCGTAATTATGTTTCAAATCTTGGCAATAAGGCATAATTTTTATCCAGGTTAAATGATTCTTGAGAATATAGAAATTCCATTGGGGGGTGAAGATCCAATGGGTGCCTACAGAAATAGAACGATCCTTGTCATTTCTATGCTGTGTTAATTTCTTTACTAGATCAACGGCTTCTCGTGTAGAGCCGTTGTCGTTGTCCATGTAATATTTGTTGATGTTTTGAGAATGAAGAAAATGAAAGCCAGTTAAGAAGCCAAGGATGATGTTGAGAGCAATCACGCTTGTTTTTATTATGGGGAGTTTGATTGTGGATAAGGATTGAAGAGCTGTTAAAAGAACGAGTAAGAATAGTGGTATAAAATAAATTGCTGTTCTCCCGCCGACATAGGCGTGTGTGATCTGGCCTTCAATGATGATCAGTAAGGAACAAGTAAGGAGCCAAGAAATGGTTTCGCGGAGGATTCTTATGTATGGTTTTAATGAAGAGCCTTGGATAGCGGTAATTATTGATAAACAGATTGTGACGCCAATAAATATCTGAAAGGGCATAATAATATATGGCTGAGAATATGTTTGATCATAAAGAGTGCCTTTTATTAGACTTGATACGGTGGTCCCCCAAAACCCTAGAATGCCACCTATTTCGATAGGTTCCTTGTAAATTATTATTTGATATATTGGTATTGTGCAGGTGGCCAATAAAAGGAGGATGCTTTTCCAAGTTGGTTTTATGATATCTAGGATGCAATTTCTTAGAACGGTTGATTGTTTTTTTTGATTTAAGAAATTTTTTGTTACATGGCAGAATAAGATGCTCAGATAAACATGAAAGAAAGAAAAGCTTGAAATGACCGCAAGGGCTAGCCACAAGTATCCTTTTTCAAGGTTCTTATGGTTTGCAGAATTCGTTGTTATGTTTTCTTCTATGATGCTTTGTAATAAATAATAAATCCCATAAGTGGAGCAGCCTAAGCCCAGGGCATAGCCGCGAGCTGCTGAGAAATATTCTAACAAGAATGGGTTAAGGTACACGATACAAAGACCTAATGGCAGTTGCCAGTTTCTTAGAAAAAGTTTTAAGATTTTGTACATTCCGATCAGATATAGGGCGTGCCCTAATAATGCCGGGATTCTAAGAACGAATTCTGAGGCGCCAAGTAAGGCTGTGATATCTTTAATTAAAATTGTGTTTAATAAATGATTGTTGGGTCGAAATGATTGAGTGTAAAAGAGGATGTCGTAAAATGAAGATCTTGCATGATATAGGTAGGTGACGGCTTCGTCATGGTAGATGGGCAAGGACCATGCGCGGGCTACTGTGTAAGAATATGCGATTAGCATAAGCATCAATGCCGAGAGTCTTAATGGCCATTGATCAGGGGCTAATTTATTTTTATACATATTGTTAAGCATTTCTTTAAGAGGCATAAAAGATATTAACATTTATATTATTTTGCTCCAATAGTGGTGTCGTATTCTTTAAAGGGAAGGGGTTCTTCAGTAAGAATTAGAAATGACATTCCCTCTTTACATAAATTGTCCCTTTTGCTAATATACGCGCCATTCGATTGTTGTGCTCCGATACGCCAGGTGTTTCGTGTTGGCTTTGTGGGGCGGATAGAAATGATACTGTGCCGACGTAGCTCAGTTGGTAGAGCAGCGGTTTTGTAAACCGCTGGTCGGGGGTTCGATTCCTCTCGTCGGCTTTTTCTTTTGCTTCTTTCTAAGTTGCCTAAAGAAAAGTAAAAGAGAAAGCTTCGGTTGACAACAACCGAAGCAAAAGCAATAGTTGTATTACGTTTTTCGTCCTTTTTCCCTTGGGTTACCGGGAAAAAGGACTGCGTTGCGCTTCTCCAATAGAGTTGTAGAAGCGCAACTACGGGTAGGTACCCAAGTGGCCAAAGGGGACAGACTGTAAATCTGTTGCGCTCGCGCTTCCATGGTTCGAATCCATGCCTGCCCATTTTTATTCCACAAAGCAAAAAAGCTCCATCCCGTAGGGGAGGAGCTTTTTTGCTTATTGGTTAGAAAAATGGATACTTGGAAGGATTCTTCCAAGTGCCACAGTTAGAAGAATTCTTTCCATTGCGGTTGCAAGCAGCCAATAATATTTAATGGTCTCTTTTTCTTATGGGAGAAGGTTTTTTACTTTTCGATTGTCCCTTGACTCACATTAGCTGTTAATATATATTTATTCATCACTTGATTCATATGCGAGGATAGTTCAGTGGTAGAACTTCAGCTTTCCAAGCTGATCACGCGGGTTCGATTCCCGCTCCTCGCTCCATTTCTTGGCATATCTCTTGCAAGGTTTTAAATCTTATGAAGATCACCCTTTTAATTCCGACACTTAATGAAGAACACGGCATGCGGCATGTTATGCCTACGGTTGACCGCTCGCTTTTTGAACAGATCCTTGTGGTCGACGGGAACTCTAAAGATAAGACGGTCGAAGTGGCGCGTGAAATGGGTTATGACGTTGTTCTTCAGAAAACTCCTGGCATCCGTGGTGCTTATATGGATGCTCTGCCGCATGTAAAAGGGGATGCTATCTTGACATTCAGTCCCGATGGGAATTCGATCCCCTCACTGTTAAAGCCTTGCATTGATAAATTCCGCGAAGGTTATGATATGGTCATTGTTTCGCGTTATGCTGAAGGTGCCAAAAGTTATGATGATGATGCGGTAACAGGATTTGGCAACTGGCTATTCACCAATTCTATTAATTTTTTCCACGGGGGGCATTACACGGATGCCATGGTCATTTATCGCATTTACCATAAAGATTTGATCCACTCTCTCGACTTGGATCAGGACGCGAGTTATTCTTTTGAGGAAAAACTTTTTCATACGAACATCAGCTGGGAACCGTTGTTGTCCATTCGTGCCGCAAAGCGTAAATTAAAAGTTGCTGATATCCCCGGCGATGAGCCGGCCCGTGAAGGTGGGGAGCGTAAATTGCAGGTTTTGAAATGGGGAGCGGCTTATTATTGGCAGATCCTGCGAGAAAAATTTGTCTGGAAATAACCATGACCGAAAAATCTGTACCTATCAGTGTTATTGGTGATGGCGCCTGGGGAACAACGCTCGCTGTGCTTTTGGCTGAGAATGGCCATAAAGTCACGCTTTGGGGCGCTTTCCCTGATTATTTGAAAAAAATCAGTCATTCACGGATCAATCAAAAGTTCCTTCCGGGGATTGTTATTCCCAAGGGGGTGGTCTTTGAGTCAGATCTTGAGATGGCTGTGACGGCGAGTGATGTCATTGTGTTTGCCGTGCCGTCACAATATTTAACGGCTACACTTCAAAAGATCAAGAAGTTTGATTATGCAGGGCGGTCATTTGTCAGTGTTGTAAAAGGGATCGATACAAAAACGTTCTTGACCATGGCGCAGTTGATCGAAAAAGAATTGGGCAAGGTCAAGGTGGCGGTTCTTTCAGGCCCTACCATTGCGATCGAGGTAGCAAGAAAAGTTCCAACAACGGCGGTTTCTGCCTCGAAAGATGCTCGTTTTGCCAGGCAGGTTCAGGCCTTGTTCAGCTGTGCAACATTCCGTGTTTATACCAATTCTGACGTCTTGGGTGTGGAGCTTTGCGGCAGTGTGAAAAATGTCATTGCTTTGGCCTGCGGCATTTGTGATGGTTTAGGGTTTGGAACGAATACAAAAGCCGCGGTTTTGACACGGGGGCTTGTAGAAATGATGCGATTGGGTAAAGCTCTTGGGGCTGACTCTAAAACATTCACAGGCCTTGCGGGTCTTGGCGATCTTGCTACGACATGTTTCAGCCCGAATAGCCGTAACCGTTCGGTCGGGTATGAGTTGGGCAAGGGGCGTAAGATCAAGGACATTCTTGCCTCTATGGATGCTGTGGCCGAAGGGGTTGTCACGGCAAAAGCAGTTTATCGGCTGGCACAAAAACTTAAGATCGAAATGCCGATCACAGCCGCTGTATATCAGGTTGTTTATAATCAAAAGAATCCTCAAAAGGCTGTCGCGGGGCTCATGGGCCGGACATTGAAGTCTGAATGAGTCCTTTTCTTTTATCGTCGAAGCGTCGTGAATTCCTTCTCTGTGTCGTTCTTCCTTTTTTGATCTGGATCTTTTGTTTTTGGGATTTCTTGACAGGTCGTGCCAGTTTGACCATGGATGCCCTTTCTTATTACGAGCACATTAGTTTTTTTACGAACAATATTTCTCAAGGTGTTTATCCGCTTTGGAGTCCCGTGTGGTGTGACGGAGCCCCCTATAACTTCTTTTTGCGCCGCATTGGGGAGGTCAATCCGTTCTATTGGATCGTAGGTGGCTTAAAGCTTCTTAAAGTTTCCAATCTTCATGCTTATCTTGCATTTCTCACGACCTATTATTTTCTTGCTGTCGCTGGGTTCTGGCTCATTGCCAAGCTTTTATTCCGGAGCCGTCTGGCATCTTCGGCTGCATTCCTCATCCTTCTTTTCTCCGGTTGGGGGTCGCAGCTTTTTTATAATTACATCATTATTCTTTTCGTTCCGCTCGTGTGGTTCTTTTATTTTCTGTTTTCTTTTGCTAAAGAAGGGAAGAGGCACCAGTTCTTGGGTATGTTCTTTGCCATGGCCCTGGTTGTTACAACGTATATTCCTTTCTTTGTCATGACGGTCATCGCACTTTTTCTTATTTTGTTCCCTGTTTTCTTTTGGAAGAGATCGTTGGATTTTATTTCATGTTTATTTTCTTTTATCCGTTGCAATAAAGTTTTTGTGGCCATATGTCTGGCTTTCTTTGTTCTTGCTTGTGTTCCGGCCATTGACTTCTACCATGAATCTAATCAGGGAGAATTTGTCATGCCGGGGCGGCATGAGGGGACGTCAGAAACTTCAGCTGTGGCGGTAGCCATGAAACGTGTTAAAGATGGCGATATTTTGGCCCAGGGATATTTTGACAAGACATTCCTGGATCATCAGAGCCTTGCACCGGGAGATTTCTTTATTTCGTATTTCTTTTTTCTGGTGTGCCTGGTCACTGTTATTACTCCGTTGACCCGCCGGGCGGCATTTCTTTTAGTGAATGCGTTCCTTTTGGGGGTCATTTCTATGACGGAAACGTCCCCCGTATATCAATTTCTTTACGATCACGTTTTCTTCTTTAAGTATATGCGGATGATGTCGTATCTTTTCTGGATCGCAGCGCTTCCTATGATAATCCTTTTGGTTGTAGGGCAAATGCGGGTTTTCTTTGATCAATATCAAGGGAAGTTCGACCGGCGTATTATGGCTTATATTGTGCTGGTTCATGTTGTCTTTGGTGCATGGGCTTTGACGCGTGAGGGCGTTACCTGGACATCATGGTTGGTCGTTATCCTTTCGCTCGCGTTCTTCTTGGCCGTGGTTATAGGGAAGTGGAATCAGAAAATTCTCTGGGGGCTTTTGCTGGCCCTTGTTGTTGTTCAGCCTTTGGAAATGTGCCGTTATCTTGTGCAGAATACGAGTAAAGGGGGCGCGGGGGGTGAGGTTGCGTTAAAGAAGAAATTTGAATACCAGCGGTCTTTTATAGCGACGCATGAGAAGCAGGATAATAAAGATGTCTTTCTTCAACAGCTTCAACGGCGTCCCTATTATGCCAGCCGTTGGTATGCGGATGTCTTTATTTATGTTCCTGCGAATGATCTGGAAAAGTTCACCTCTAACAAGCTGTATCTTTATGATAGTACACTTTCATACGCAGGGACATCACCGGAGTTCTTTCAGACGTTGGGAGAATTCTGGAGAACCGAGAAGAATGTTGTAGTTTTGCCCAAAGACGAAATTCTTCCTGAAGATATTCGCATTTCTTCGCAGGCACCTTCTAGTCCCGAAGTCATAAAAGCATCAAGCCGTTCGGTTAAGGTTGAATCTTTTGATGCGAATACCCTTTCATTAAAGACAGCTTTTGACCGCCCAAGGTTTTTATTATGGAGCGACAGCTATCATTCCGGATGGCATGTATCGATCAATGGGAAAGAAGCCAGAGTTTTGAGGGCAAATTATGCATTCAAAGGATTGTGGATTCCTGCGGGTGAGAATCATGTTATTTTCCGGTTTGGAACTCTTTCGCGTTTCGTATGGGTTTATTTTACGCTGATCTTTTTTGCCTTGGCATTAGGGTTCCTTGTTTTCTTTGCCCGTCGTGAAGGCCTCTTTGTACCAGAAGGAGCTGACGATGGTCTTTAAATCTCTTTCGTGGTTAAAATGGGTCTTTTCCAGGATCGGATTTGTTTATTTTCTCATTGTGATCTTGGCTATCTTGCTCGTTGATTTTAAAGCCGTGTCATCTCGTATTAAGATCCGTCGTCTTAATGATGCCAGGCCTGAGATGACCGAGCTTGTTTCTTTTGGAAAAGGGGAGATTCCAGCGGATAAGATTAATTGGAAACCCTATTTGAATTATTTCACCCTTGTTGTCAAATACATGCCCGGTGAAGAAGTGGCAAAGATGTTTCTGGGCGTTGCTGAATATTATACGGGTGATCCGCATAAAAAAGCCTGGGGAGATATTCAACACGCGGCGGAAGAATATCCGTTCGTTTTCTGGAGCCTTTATAATGCGGGCGTTCTGGCTTTTGAACGTGGGGATATGGGGCTTGCCATGCGTTATCTTGATCGTGCGCTTGTTTTGCCATCGGACCGAGTGGGTTCTGCTATTCAAGGGTCGGTTGTTTATCGTCAGGTGATGGCCGCGTCTAATTTTGATGTTCGGATCGTTGATGAGATAGAGCGTGCCCGAGAAAATATTTATCTTTTCCTGGCCGCGGCGAATTTTTATGCCAAGGATTATGAAAAGAGTGTGGGTTTGTCGCTTTATCCTCTAAGTAAAATGGATGTTAAAGATAAGGAGCCATTTTATTTCTATGCCGGAGCTGCTAGTATGAACTTGGGGCGTATTCAGGAAGCGATGTCTTTCTTTCTTAAATGTGTGGAGCTTAAATCAAAGAATCCGTTGGTTTATCGTTATGCAGGCGAGATTTTCAAGGTTTCCGGGAAAATGGATATAGCGGAGGATGTTTTTAAGACAGCCAGGGCTTTGGAAAGCCGCCGATCCACCGGGTTTCCTTATCCTGAGCGTCTGAGGCTAAGGTTCTTTTAACCCGTTTTTTCTCTTTTCAATGCTTTCATTTTCTGTATAATACAATACTCTTTAGAGAAGTTTTTAACGGGGCGTAGCGCAGCTGGCTAGCGCACTTGAATGGGGTTCAAGAGGTCGTGGGTTCAAATCTCACCGCTCCGATTTTATTTTATCAAGGAGAACAGGTATGGCTGCTGATCAGGCACAGGGAAAAGAACGCAGACAGTTCATCCGGATCAAGAAGAACTATATTATCCGTTTTTGTGAGAAGAGTAATCCTTCCTTGAAATTTGAGGTCTCCCAGGTTGAGAATATCAGTAAGGGTGGTCTTTGTTTTACATCGACTATGCCATTTGAGGATGGCGCTGATATTGCGATTGAATTGCGCACGCCTTATGTCGCAGATACAATTTATTTGGAAGGGCATGTGCTTAATTCAAAAGAAACTGTTAAGGGCCTTCTTTATGCCAATCGCCTGAAATTTCACGATGTTTCATCTGAATCTGAAGATGTTCTGGATAAGATCGAAAAATACAATCTTCATAAGGCAGAACTCGCATGAAAACTTTAACCATTGGCCTCATAGGTTTCGGAACGGTTGGTAAAGGGGTTGCCAAGCTTATTAAAGCCAAGCAGTCTTTCGTAAGGTCGAAGTATGGGGTTGATCTTAAGTTAAAGACGGTTTGCGATCTTAAGATCGACGAGAAGTTCCTGAAGTCCATAGGTAAGATCAAGGCAACAAAGAATTTTAATGATATTGTCACGGATCCTGAGATCAATGTTGTTGTTGAGCTTATTGGCGGGCATCATCCGGCGCTGGAGATCATCAAAGGCGCATTGGATCATGGCAAGCATGTTGTTACGGCCAATAAAGCGGTTATTTCCACGTTTGGGCAAGAGCTTTTTGAGTTAGCCCATAAGAATTCACGCAGTATTTATTTTGAGACAGCGGTGCTGGCCGGTGTGCCGATCATTAAAACGCTGACCGAAGGCATCTCAGGCAATGAATATCATGGCCTTCATGGCATTGTTAACGGGACGTGCAATTATATCCTGAGTGAAATGGAATCTAACGGCATTTCCTTTGATGAGGCTGTAAAATTGGCGCAGGCCAAGGGGTATGCTGAGGCGGATCCGTCGTTGGACATCAACGGTAAAGATTCTGCACATAAGTTGTCGGTCCTGGTGATGCTCGCCATGGGTAAATTTGTTAAAGTCGCAGATATTCATACCGAAGGTATCACACAGATCGCAGCTGAAGATCTTAAATATGCGCAGGATATGGGTTTGACCATTAAGCTTCTCGCGATTGCCAAGAAAAAACCCGATGGCATTGAAGTCAGGGTCCATCCAACGCTGATCTCAAGAAAACATTCACTCGCTTCCGTTAAAGGTGTTTATAACGCCGTTCAACTTGAAGCAGATGCTTTGGGTGATGTGCTTCTTGTTGGCCAGGGTGCGGGGCAAATGGCTGCGGCTTCAGGTGTATTTAGCGATCTCATCAACCTCGGGATTCATAATGCTTTGCAGGATCAGACCTGGATCGGTGATGACCCGAAAGAACATTGCTCTTTAAAGATCCTTTCGATGGACAAAATTGAGACGGAATTTTATATTCGTTTAATGGTCATGGATCGTCCGGGTGTTTTGTCTAAGATCACAGGTATTTTAGGTACTTGCGGTGTGAGTATCGCTTCGTTGACCCAAAAAGTTGTCAGCAAGAATGTTCCTGTGCCGCTGGTTATGTTGACACATACAGCCAAAGAGATCCAGGTGCGTAAAGCTCTGGAAAAGATCGGGAAGTTAAAAGAGATCAAGGGCAAGCCCGTGGCTATTCGGATGGAGCAGTTGTGATGTATCAGGGGCTTATCCAGCGCTATCGTGCGTATCTTCCCGTTACAGATAAGACGCCTGTTATTTCTTTGTGTGAAGGGAACACGCCCCTTATTTATTCCTGCCGTTTGTCGGAAAAAACCGGACTTAAAGTTTATTTGAAATATGAAGGCCTTAATCCTACGGGATCTTTCAAGGATCGCGGGATGACCATGGCCATTTCCAAGGCGGCAGAAAAAGGCGCTAAGGTTGTCATGTGTGCCTCAACGGGAAACACGTCGGCTTCAGCCGCGGCTTATGCGGCGCGCTGTGGCATGAAATGCTGTGTCCTTATTCCTAATGGCAATATCGCCATGGGTAAGCTGGCACAGGCCATGATCCACAATGCCCAGGTGATCGCCATTGAGGGCAATTTTGATGATGCGCTTAATCTTGTTAAGGATGTGACCTCTAAGTATCCGATCGAGCTTGTGAATTCGCTTAATCCGTTTCGTATCGAAGGGCAGAAGACAGCGGCTTTTGAGATCATTGATGATATGGGAGATGCGCCTGTATTTCATGCTATTCCCGTCGGGAACGCAGGGAATATTACGGCGTATTGGAAAGGTTATAAGGAGTATCAGTCAGCCGGCAAGTCTAAAAGACTTCCTAAGATGTTGGGATTTCAGGCAGCGGGTTCTGCACCGATCGTTCACAATAAGATCATTGAGCATCCTGAGACGATCGCTACGGCCATCAAGATCGGCAATCCTGCCAGCTGGCAGTTTGCGACAGCGGCGCGAGATGAGTCTAAAGGCGTGATCGATCTTGTGACGGATGAAGAGATCATGAAAGCATATCAACTTTTGGCAGGAGAGGATGGCGTATTTTGCGAGCCTGCTTCTGCAGCGTCTGTTGCCGGGATCATTAAACTTGCGCAAAAAGGTTATTTTAAAGATGCTTTAGGGGGGACGGTCGTCTGCACATTGACAGGGCACGGGCTTAAGGATCCTTCGAACGCCATGAAATGCGTCCGGGAACCCGTCGTTGTTAAAGCGGACATCAAAGCCATCCTGAAAGAAATTGATCTATAAGCGTGTTCTTATTACCAGCGGTCCGACGGCAGTTCCCATTGATCCGATGCGGGTCATCACGAATCGTTCCACAGGAGAGATGGGGCGTTTGATCGCACAGGCATGTGCCAAGAATGGAAGCAAGGTCACGCTCCTGGAAGGAAAAGCAGCGTCGTCCAGGATCCCTCTGGATAAAACGATCACCCTGAAGAATTTCTTTTATTATGATGAGCTGGCGCGTTTGCTTTCCCAGGAAACCAAGCATGGATATGATGTTGTTATTCATGCGGCGGCAGTTTCAGATTTCAAATTGAGCAAGCCCTTTAAAGGGAAGCTGCCATCGGGAAGAACGTGGAGCCTTGAGCTGACGCCTACGAAGAAGCTCGTCGGTGGTATCAGAAGAAAGACTTCGAAGACTTTTCTGGTTGGATTTAAACTTGAAACAAAACTGACACGTGCATTCATTTTGGATAAGGTGAAAAGTCTTTTTCAGGATGCGGGCTGTGGTCTTGTGGTCGCAAATGTTCAAAAAGGCGGCAAGTATCGCGGTTGTCTGATTTGGCCTGACGGTACGATGAGCCCGAAAGTGTCTTCCAAGGCTGTGCTTGTAAGGATTTTGTTAGAGGCGATACAAAAACATATATGAAATACATTATTTTAGTCCCCGATGGTGTTGCGGACGAGCCGGTGAAGGTTTTGGGTGGGAAGACCCCGCTTGAAGCTGCGCGCACGCCGCATATGGATTTTATGGCCCAGCATGGTTTTTCAGGGCTGGTGCAGACGATCCCTGACGGGATGCACCCGGGATCAGATGTAGGCAATCTTTCTCTGATGGGGTATGATCCGCGGGGCGTTCTTTCCGGTAGGGCGCCTTTGGAGGCGGCTAATCTGGGCATTGAACTGAAAGATGATGAGATCGCATTCCGTTGTAATTTGGTTAATGTTCAAAACGGGAAGATGATCGACTATAGCGCCGGCCATATTTCGATTGAGGAAGCTGATCAGATCATGAAGGATGTTGCCGTCCAATTAAATGGCCGTGACGTGAAATATTATACAGGAAAAAGTTACCGTCACATTTGTGTGATAAGAACTTTGGATATTAAGGCGTTTCAAAATGTTATTTGTAAGCCTCCGCACGATATTCTGGATCAGGATATTGGTGGCTATTTGCCGCAAGGGGTTAAGGCTGATGTTATTTTAGATCAAATGGAGCGGTCCAAGGCGATCCTTAAGGACCATCCTGTGAATGTGGCCCGGATCAAGGCCGGGAAACTGCCTGCGAACATGACATGGTTCTGGGGGCAGGGAGAGCGTCCTAGATTGCCTTTATATCAGCAGAAGTTTGGTGTCAGTGGCAGTGTTATTTCTGCGGTTGATCTTGTTAACGGGATCGGCCGTATCGTCGGATTAAATATCATCACCGTGCCAGGTGTTACAGGATATCTGGATACCAACTTTCGCGGGAAAGCGGATTATGCGCTCGCATCGCTTAAAGATCATGATTTTGTTTTTGTGCATGTGGAAGCTACGGATGAAACCGGTCATAACGGAGATGCCAAGGGCAAGATTGAGGCGGTGGAGCGGTTTGATGCTGATGTTGTGGGGCCGGTCTTGGCATGGGCGCAGACAAGGGATGATGTCCGGATCCTGGTTTCACCGGATCATCCAACCCCTGTTGAAAAACGTACGCACACCCATGCGCCGGTGCCGTTTGTGATGTATGGAAAAGGTATTGAATCCAACCGCCTGGACGGGTACAATGAAGCCCTTGCCATAAAAGCAGGTTTGAAGTTTGTCAGCGGCGAGAAAATGATTGAATATTTAATGAGGAAGATATGAAAAAGAAGATCATCGTTCAAAAGTATGGCGGATCGTCAGTTGCTAATGTGGAGCGCATTAAAGCTGTGGCGCAGCGCATCACATCTTACAAGAATAAGAATACGGATGTCGCGGTCGTTGTCTCTGCGATGGCAGATACCACAGATGATCTGATCGACCTTTCCGGCAAGATCGCGGCGAATCCAACGTCCCGTGAAATGGATCTCTTGTTAGCTTCAGGTGAACAGATCAGCGCTTCACTTTTGGCCATGGCGGTCCGTGAATGCGGTGCTGAGTCGGTTGCACTGACGGGCTTTCAGGCTGGATTCTTGACAGACAAGGTTCATGGTAAGGCACGCGTTCAGCAAATTGACGGTAAGCGGATCAAGAAAGCTTTTAAAGAAGGCAAAGTGGTTATTGTGGCCGGATTCCAGGGCGTGACGGATGAAGGAGAGATCACAACACTTGGCCGTGGCGGCTCTGACCTTTCGGCCGTAGCGCTTGCCAAGGCGATCAATGCGGATGTGTGCGAGATTTATACCGACGTCAATGGTATTTATACGACCGACCCGCGCTTGGTCCCGGAAGCACAGAAACTTAATGAGATCACCTTTGATGAGATGTTGGAAATGGCATCTTTAGGGGCACAGGTGATGCAGGCGCGTTCTATTGAAGTTGCCAAGAGATTTAATATTCCATTACATGTCCGTTCGAGCTATTCCAAGGAGGAAGGTACCATGATCGTCAAGTCTACCGAAAAGATTGAAGATATCGCTGTCAGAGGCGTGACATCGAGCAAGAGCGAAGCGAAGATCACCATTTGCGCGGTTCCGGACCAGCCGGGGATATCGGCCAAGATCTTTAACGCGATCGCGAAAGCCGGTGTCAACGTCGATGTGATCGTTCAGAACGTCAGCCATACCAAAAAAACCGACATTTCGTTCACGATCCCTAAGGCAGATATGGTCAAGGGTCTTAAGGCGGCTGAAGATGTGGCCAGGAAGATCGGAGCAGGTGATGTTCTGCATGATAAGAATGTGGCTCGTGTATCCATCGTCGGGTCAGGCATGCGTTCGCATCAGGGCATCGCGGCTAAAATGTTTGAGACTTTGGCGGATGCGAGTATTAATATTGGAATGATCGCCACCTCTGAGATCAGCATTTCCTGTATCATCGCCTTAGACAAGGCGGATGCTGCTGTTAAAATGCTGCACAAGGGTTTCGAGCTGGACAAGGGGAAATAAATTGGAACGTATTCTTATTTACGATACAACATTGCGCGATGGTTCACAGGCTGAAGGCGTGTCATTCACCATCAATGATAAGGTGAAGATCGCCCGTAAGCTTGACGAAGCCGGCGTGCATTATGTCGAAGGCGGCTGGCCTGGCTCTAATCCTAAAGATAAGGAATTTTTTGCTTTGATGCAAAAAGCTCCGTTGAAGCACGCTAAGCTGGCGGCTTTTTCTTCCACGCGCAAGAAGGGTGTGACGGCTGCTCAGGATTTGAATTATAAGGACCTGATCGCTGCTAAGACACCTGTTGTCTGTATTTTTGGTAAGACCTGGGACATGCATGTGACCGATGTTCTTAAGACGACACTCGATGATAATCTTGAGATCATCCGTGATTCTGTTACGTTCCTTAAAGGCAAGAAGAAAGAGGTTGTTTACGATGCCGAGCATTTTTTTGACGGTTATAAGAACAATCCTCAATATGCTTTAAAGACATTGAAGGCGGCTGCAGATGCCGGCGCTGATATTTTAGTTTTATGTGATACCAATGGCGGAAGCCTTCCGGAAGAAGTCGCGGGCATTATCGCCGAAGTGCGGGAGGTCATAAAGACGCCTTTAGGTATTCATACGCACAATGATATGGATCTGGGTGTAGCCAATTCTTTGGCGGCAGTTGAGTCGGGGTGTATCCAGGTGCAGGGCACGTTCAATGGTTTTGGCGAGCGCTGTGGTAACGCGGATCTTTCAACGATCATCGCCATTCTTTCCTCCAAGTTGGATTATAAGACGATTCCTGATGCCAAGTTGAAAGAGCTAAAAGATATTGCGTACTATATCAGTGAGATCGCCAATTTGCCGATCGCTGACAATCATCCTTTTGTCGGGCATTCGGCCTTTGCGCATAAGGCGGGCGTTCACATTGATGCGATCCTTAAGAATTCCAAGGCGTATGAACATCTTGATCCGGCCACATTCGGCAATCACCGTCGTTTTATAACGTCGGAATTGGCGGGCAAGATGCCGTTTGTTATGAAGGCTGAGCAGATGAACGTGAAGATGGATAAAACGTCTCCTGAGGCAAAAGCCATGCTCAAGGCGCTTCAGGAAAAAGAACTTCAGGGTTATCAGTTTGAGGGTGCGGATGCTTCTTTTGAATTATTCATGAAGAAGTTCCTTAAGAAATATAAGCCCTTCTTTAAGCTCGAAGGCTTTCGGGTGCATACCGAGAAGTCGGCGGATGGGGAGGCCTGGGCCGAGGCGACACTTCATATCGATGTGAAGGGGGCGCGTCAATTTTCATCTGCTGACA
>CAJBYM010000110.1 GCA_903959815.1 Candidatus Omnitrophota bacterium | reverse complement strand
CTGTGCTTGAGGAAGAGCCCAAGCATAAGGAGCCAGAGAAACTTTCCAGGCTTTTCTGGCTGTATACCGCATTCAGTTTTATAACGGTCATTGGGTTTGTCAGTTTTGTTTTGATGGGCTATCACTTTAAGGCCAAGGGTATCCTGACCGATGCGCAGATCCCTCTCTTTTATGCGATCGCCATGGCTGTTGACGGGATTGCGGCACTGGGCATTGGCAAATTGTATGACATGCTTAAAGAGCGCAAGAAGAAAGAAGAGGCCGGGCTTTTGATGCTTATTTTTGTGCCTCTCTTATCAGCGTTTATTCCTGTCTTTGCGTTTGCCAGTTCTTTTGCTTCTGTTCTTGTGAGCGTTATCCTTTGGGGTATTGTTATGGGCGCGCATGAGACGGTTATGAAGTCTGCGATTGCGGATATTACGCCGATCAAGAAGCGTGGCACGGGCTATGGCATTTTTAATGCTGGCTATGGTGTGGCGATGCTGATCGGTGGGGCTGCCATGGGGTTTTTGTACGATGTATCTATTCCGCTAATGGTCTTCGCTGCCTCCACGATCGAATTCCTCGCTTTACCGGTATTTTTCTTAATGAAGAAAGAATTGAAGGCGTAGTCTTTTATTTCTTTTGAAAACAATTTTTAAAAGATGTTGCATTATTGTCATTTTTGTGGAAAGTATGTAAGCAGTCTTTAACCCTGGCTTCCTTATATTATATGTCAAAAGCACTTGTTATAGTCGAATCTCCTGCCAAAGTCAAAACGATCAACAAGATCCTTGGCTCCCGCTATAAGGTCACTTCATCCATGGGGCATCTGATTGATCTGCCTAAGTCTACCCTGGGGGTAGACCTGGAACATAATTTTGATCCCAAGCTCATTGTGGTCCGTGCTAAGCAGAAGGTTTTAACCAAGCTTAAGAAAGAAGCGCAAGGCAAGGAAGAGATCTATTTTGCGACCGACCCTGACCGTGAAGGAGAGGCGATCGGCTGGAATCTTGTGCCGTACCTGGGGGTTGATAAGAAAGTTTTTCGTGTTGTATTCCATGAGATAACGAAAGAAGCGGTCTTAAGGGCTTTTAAAGAGAAGCATGAATTTGATCAGCAGAAGATCAATGCCCAGAATGCGCGTCGGATCCTGGATCGAATTGTCGGGTATCTGATCAGTCCTATTCTTTGGAAGAAGGTTGGCAGCCGTTTGAGCGCCGGCCGTGTGCAATCGGTGGCACTGCGTTTGATCGTTGACCGCGAACGGCAGATCCAGAAGTTTCTTCCTGTCGAATATTGGCAGATCAGTGTTGTTCTTCAAAAGGATGGTGCGCTCGGTTCGTTACAAGCCCAGCTGGAGAAGATCGACGGTGAAAAGGCTGATCTGAAGACAGCGGGAGAAGCCAATGCCATTGCCCAGGCACTTGCCGAGAAATTATTCCGTGTTTCTGCGGTTAACGTGCGTGAGGTCAGGCGCAATGCGTTGCCGCCATTCATTACCAGCACGTTACAACAGGAAGCTTTTTCCAAGCTTGGCTTTAATGCTCAGCGCACGATGATGATCGCCCAGGAGCTTTACGAAGGCGCTGAGGTGGGTGAAGAGGATCCTGTCGGTTTGATCACCTACATGCGCACGGACTCTGTTAATCTGGCCAATGAAGCCATTGGTAAAGTGCGTGATTTCATCAGCAAGGAATACGGTAAAGAATATTTACCGGAGACGCCTAATAAATTCAAGTCTAAAAAGATGGCGCAGGAAGCACATGAGGCTATTCGTCCGACGGATGTTCATCGATCCCCTCAGAGCCTTAAGAAATATTTGACCGAAGATCAGCTGAAACTTTATGAGCTCATTTGGAAGCGTTTCATTAGCTGTCAGATGGCTCCTGCGGTTTTTGAGAACAAGAAGGTTGAGATAACGGCTGGCGATAAATATCAGTTTGGTGCTTCCGGCTCTACGTTGGTTTTTCCGGGATGCCTGTCGGTTTATAAAACGGCAGATGAAGAGGAAGAGAAGCAGGATCTCGCGCCTTATCTTGAAAATGATATTTTGAAAATGACCGAAGTGAAGCCCACCCAGCATTTCACAAAGCCGCCTCCGCGTTTTTCGGAAGCGAGTCTTGTCAAAACTTTGGAAGAAGAGGGAATTGGCCGTCCGAGTACCTATGCATCGATCATCCAGACTCTGGTTTTGCGCAACTATGTGACGCGTGAACGCGGGTATTTTACGCCGACACAGCTGGGGTGCCTTATTTGTGATCTTCTCGTTGCTAACTTTCCCAAAGTCTTGGACATTACGTTTACAGCCAAGATGGAAGAAAGTCTTGACCTTGTTGAAGAAGGCCAGCTTGACTATGTCAAATTGCTCAAGGATTTTTATGAGCCTTTTCGTCAGGAGCTTGAAGCCGCGATGGGGTCGATCGAGAAATCCAGCATTGCCTTTGATAAAGCCTGTCCTTTGTGCAGCGGTGAAATGCTGGTCAAGTGGGGTAAGAACGGCCGTTTTGTCAGTTGCGCCGCGTTCCCCAAATGTCGCCATGCTGAACCGTATCCTACGGGTGTGAAGTGTCCTGAATCCGGGTGTGAGGGCGAGCTTGTTGAGCGCCGCAATCGCCGTGGCGGTGTATTCTTTGGGTGCAATAAATATCCTGCTTGTAAGCATATCTCCAATAAACTGCCTGCCGCTGAACCTCTCAAGACTGTTTAGGTTCATTTTCTAAAATTCTTTGTATTTTTCAGTTTATTAAACTTAATATTAGTTATATTATGTTTAAGTCCTATGAATTCATATATTAATGCTTTTCTTAATAAGTTGTCCGTTGAGAAGAATTATTCTGAGCATACCCTGTTGAATTACAGGCTTGACCTTGAAGAATTCTTTAAATTTTTTGGAAGTGATGATGTTAAGACCGTGGATTATCCGGCGCTGCGTCGTTTTCTGGCAGAATTGCGATCCAAGGAACGTAAGCCGCGCAGCGTGGCACGCAAACTTTCATCGTTGAGGTCTTTCTTTAAATACTTGCAGCGTGAAGGCGTGGTGGATAAGAATCCAGCCGCTTTGGTTCAGACGCCCAAGCTTGATAAATCCTTGCCCCATTTCTTGACGGAGCAGGATGCCGTACGCCTGATGGAGGCTCCAGCTGATGATAAGGTGGCGGATTTTCGCGACAGAGCTATTTTTGAAACATTGTATTCATCTGGCATTCGCGTCAGTGAACTGGTGGGGTTAAGTGTTCATGATGTTGATTTGATCAGCAATGTCATTAAGGTTTTTGGTAAGGGCAAGAAAGAGCGCATGGTCCCGATCGGGGACAAGGCCTGTGAAGCTATTCAGGCTTACCTGGATACGCGCGGCATGAAGTCTGAGGCGGTCTTTTTGAACAGATCCGGTGGACGTTTGACGGCACGTAGTGTGCGCAACATTATCAATAAGCACATCGTTCGTCAGGCCATGACACAAAAGGTACATCCTCATATGCTCAGGCATTCATTTGCAACACACATGCTGGACCATGGCGCTGACCTGCGTTCTGTGCAGGAACTTTTGGGGCATGTGAATTTATCGACAACGCAGATCTATACGCATTTGACGACAGACAGATTAAAGACTGTTTACGCGAAGGCACATCCAAGGGCGTAGCCTGCAGTCCTGGTGGAACAGGACATGGATATAATTATGGCCATATTTTTTGATATCTTATATTTCATCTACTTCTTGTTTTATTTTCCGATCCTTCTTTTGCGCGGAAAAGGGCATGCGGGTTTTCTCCAGCGTTTGGGTTTCTTTCCTAAGCCCCTGGTGAAGACCCTGGCCTTGAGAAGGAATATCTGGATCCATGCGGTGAGTGTGGGAGAGGTGGCTCTTGTTGAGGGTATTATTAAGGGGCTAAGATCGGCGTATCCTGAGTGTCATCTGGTTCTTTCTGTGACCACAAAGACAGGTTATGAATTTGCTTTTAAGAAATATACTGTGGATGTGACTGTGATCTGGTCTCCTTTGGATTTGAGTTGGACGGTGCGTGGGTTTGTGAATACGATCCGTCCTGTAATGTACATTGTTGCGGAAACTGAACTTTGGCCTAATCTTTTTAGCAAGCTTGGGCGCGCTGATGTGCCCATTATTGTGGCCAATGGCCGCATTTCTGATGAGGCGTACCCTCGCTATCATCGGGCGAGTTGGTTTCTGAAAACAATGGTTTCGAGAGTGAAGCTGCTATGTGTCCAGACGCCGCTGGATGCACAGCGGTTTATGTTATTAGGTGCGGATAAAGCTCATATTCACGTCGTGGGTAATGTTAAATTTGATATGCCTCAGACGGCATTGCCGTTTGAATCTGTTGAAGTAAAGAAGGATTTCGGGTTTAAGAAAGACGACAAGGTTTTTGTGGCGGCAAGTACACATCCTGGTGAGGAGGCTGCTGTTTGTGATGCGTTTCGCCCGTTGCGTGAAAAATTTCCACGGCTTCGTTTGGCCATTGCCCCACGTCATCCGGAGAGGGCTTTTCAGGTGGGCGATGTGATCAAGCACAAAGGTTTTTTCCCCGTGTTCTTGGCTGAGATCAAAGGCCGGGAACTTAAGGCAGATGAGGTTTTGGTCATTGATGCTGTCGGGCATTTGGTGGATCTTTATAGGTGCGCAGATGTTGTTTTTATGGGGAAGAGTTTGGGCATTCCACGGCGGGGAGGGCAGAATCCTATTGAGCCTGCGGCTTTGGGAAAACCCGTGATCGTCGGTCCCTATATGGAGAATTTCCGGGATGTGATGCGCTTGTTCCATGAAGCAGGTGCTGTGATCGAAATTTCCGGCCCGGACGAATTGTTCTGTGCACTTGAAGATGTGCTGGGGCATCCTGAACGCATGGCGGGTCTTTCAGCAAGGGCAAGGGCGGTCGTTGTTCAGAATCGCGGCGCAGCAGAACGTACGGTTGCGCTTATTAAGAAAGTTGTATGAAAGAATTCTTAAAACGTATCATTACAGGTAAAGATCACACTAAGGCAGGAGCTCTGCTTAAACCGGTCTTGGCATTGTTGTCTTTTATTTATGCGGGTGCTGTGGCGCTCATCCATATGCTTTATTGTTGGGGCGTTTTACCTTCTTATCGTCCCAAGTATCCTGTGATAAGTGTTGGGAATATTACTGTAGGCGGGGTTGGGAAGACGCCGATCGTGATGTTCTTGGCGGGGTTGCTGCGCAATAAGGGGTTTCGGCCGGTTGTTCTGACACGTGGTTATATGGCTTCGGCGGATGCGGGTGTTTTGGCAAGTGATGAAGCCATCATGATGTCGGAAAGACTGGATGTTCCTGTGATGATCAATCCTGATCGTATGGTTTCGGCGAAGAATGCCGAAGCTTGTTCTATGGGTAATATTTTTATCCTGGATGATGGGTTCCAGCATGAACGTTTGAAGAGGGATCTTGATATTGTGGCGATTGATGCGACGAATGCTTTTGGCAATGGTTATCTTTTACCGCGGGGGATTCTGCGAGAATCTTTGGCTGCGTTGACGCGGGCAGATCTTTTTATTTTGACTAAGACTGATCTTGGCCGGGTGTATGTGCCGGGCATCCGTAATGTCCTGGAACGTATTAAGCCTGGCTGTGTGATCGTTGAAACCATACATGCGCCTGTTTCTGTGTATGATGTTGGAGCTGAAGTGCATTTGCCTGATCTCTCTTCGCTGGAAGACCGCATTGTTGGGGTTTGTGCGATTGGTGCACCGGACGCTTTTGAGTCCATGCTTCGACGTGAAGGTTCGCTGATAGAGAAGATGTTCGTTTTTGAAGATCATCATCTTTATGCCGAGGAGGATGTTCGGTGTGTTGTTGCCTTTTGTCATGAGAAAAAGATCGGCAAGATCGTGACCACACATAAGGATGCTGTTAAACTCAGGGGTTTTCAGAAGGCTTTCCAGGGAATTAGTCTTCTTGTTCTAGAGGTTGAAATCAAGGTGGTTCATGGGCAAGCTGAATTCTTTGCAAGGATCGATCGCTGCGTTAATTCTTAAGGGCTTCTCCGCATGTGTTTGCATTTTACCGCTGCGTGCCGCTCTTTTCATTGGGCGTCGTATCGGTGATATTGCTTATTTTATAGGCGCTCGTCCGCGTCAATTGGCCATGTCACATTTAAAAGTAGCGTTTGGCAAGACGCGGTCTTATGCAGAACTTAAGATCATCCTGAGAGATTTTTATCATGCTTACGGACAGAGCATTGTTGAGATCGGGCGTCTTCCTTTGATCGCACGTCAAGGGTACGAGGGCGTTGTTGATGTGCGCGGGCGCGAAGCTGTTGATGAGGCAATGAAGAAAGGTCGCGGCTGTATTTTCTTGTCGATCCATTCCGGCAATTGGGAGCTTTCTAATATTGTCGGCAGCATGATTGGTTATCCGTATAACATGGTCGCCAATGATCTTAATCATATTAATAAGGTGGCCGAGTTTCTGAACGATCTGCGCCGTAGTGCGGGATGTCATATCATCAATCCGGGTATCGGCGGACGCGAGATCATCCGAAGTTTGAAAAAGAATAAAATTGTTACGCTCGTGGCTGATCAGGGTGGCGCAGACGGGTTTTTTGTGCCTTTTTTGGGTCGGCAGGCATCTATGTCAACGGGGGCTGTCAGGATCGCACTGAAGTATGATGTCCCGATCATGCTGGTTGATATTCATCGCACTGGCCCTGGACGTCATTTGCTTTCAGCCGAGCCGTTTGTGTTGACGAACACAGGTGATATAGAAAAAGATTTGGTTGAGAATTTACCGCGCATGATGCGCCAGTATGAACAAGCTGTGGCGCGGCATCCGGCGGAGTACGTCTGGTTTTATAAGACATGGAAGTATGCCAAAGATCGGGTTGTTCTTGTTTTGGATGATGGCCGTGTGGGGCATTTACGTCAATCACAAGCTGTGGCTAGGGCTTATGTCACTACGGCTAAAGAAAAAGACCTCACAGTTACGGTTGAGACGATTGTTGTTAAGTTTCGTGATCAGATGTCATCTATGATCCTGCCGATTTTCTCGGGAGGGATTTGGATCGGCGGGGATGCTGATATGAGCAGGCTGCGTTATTATCTCAAGCCGGAGTCCTTTGCAGCCCTTCAGCGACTGCGACCCGATGTTGTTATTTCCTGTGGGGCACGCAATGCTGCAGTCAACAGCTGGGTTGCCAGGAATAATCGGGCACGTTCCATTGCTGTCTTACCGAACAAGCTCCTTGCGTTTAAACAGTTTGATCTTGTTGTGGTCCATCAACATGATCTGATGGGCAAGAAGGCCCCCGCTAATGCGGTTGTGACCAAGGCGGCACCTAATTTGATCGATAAGGCTTATCTCGACGAAAATGTAAAAGCTCTGGTTGGACGTTATCAGCATTTGCGTAACAATGTTCGCACCAAGATGGCCGTGTTGATCGGGGGGCATGCGCAGGGTGTTGTGATGTCAGAGCAGGATATGAAGATCGTATTGCATCAGCTTAAGGAAGTGGCTGATGCCCAGGGCATCGACCTTTTGATCACCACATCCCGACGGACACCGCCGGCGATTGAGCAGCTGGTGATCCGTGAATTCAAGGATCATCCCCGGACAGCACTGTTGATCATTGCTAATAAAGTCAATGTTCCTGAAGCGGTCGGTGGTGTTTTAGCTTTGGCGGATATTGTTGTGGTATCAGGGGAAAGCATTTCCATGGTCTCGGAAGCGGCATCTTCGGGGAAACGGACGGTGGTGTTTGCCGTGGGCGCAACAAAGAATCAGAAATATGCTGAGTTCTGTCAGATGCTGGCACATCAGTCCCACATCCTTTATACGGGGCCTAAGGGCGTGTCCTCAGCGATTGACAGCGCGGTACGCAATAAGATCATGACAAAACCTATTAATGATAATGCTGTCCTTCTCGACGCGTTACGGAAGATCACTCGATGAAGATCCTTCAAATACTTCCTGAATTGAACGTCGGTGGTGTGGAACGCGGCACACTTGATCTGGCCCGTTATCTTGTGGACCATGGTCATGGTTCGTTGGTGGTTTCTCATGGTGGTACGTTGGTTGATTCTTTGCAAGAACAGGGTTCGCGGCATTATAAGCTTCCGGTTCATCGCAAGAATATATTTACGGCATGGCACTGTGTTAAAGAATTGCGTCGTATCATTGTTGAGGAAAAGGTGGATAGATCGGAAGAGCGTCGTGTAGGGAAAGAG
>CAJBYM010000109.1 GCA_903959815.1 Candidatus Omnitrophota bacterium | reverse complement strand
TTCAGCGGATGTTGGTTTCTATTGGATCACGGAGTTGATGGAGAGTGGTATTTCAGGGGTGGATATGGGCAGTGATGGTTTCTTGGTAACGCTCTCAGGCAAGCCGTTTGCTGAATTATTGCCATACAGCCATCCTTTTTTTCCATACAGTGACTTTTCAAAGAAATATTTTGAAGCTAAAGTTGCGGGGCCGGTTCAAATAGAAATGGCTGATTATTTCTCTGAAGAATTGGCAAAGGTTATTCACGATAATCAGATCCAGGCCGATGTAATTATAGGTGTGCCAACGGTTCCGGGAGCGGCTAATCAGCTTGATCCTTTGCTTGATTCATTATCAGCAAAGACGGGGATTCCTGTGAATCGTTCCGCCATCGGAAAGACCGCACAGCGCAATAAACAAAAATTGGTTAAAGGCCTGTTGGGTAAGTCGCTTAATGTTGTAGGTGCTTATCATGTGCAAGTCTTGGATGAGATTAAAGGGAAGATCATTTTGCTGGTCGATGATCATTGGGGAACGGGGCTTACCCTGCAGGAGATCCGTCGGCAGTTACTGGACGCGGGAGCTGGGGAAGTGATCATGATGCCCTTGACGGGATCACCTGAAAAGAAAGATACGGCGCTTGAGGTCAGGATCACAAAGACAAATGAGAACCTGAATGACAGCATCCATTTCTTGCAGGCTATTTTGACGCCGGATGTTGTTAGTGCTTTGGCACAAGAACGAATTCAGTTTCTCTTTTCAGATGAGGCCAAGCGTCCGATGGAGGTAAGCGCAACGTCAATGGCGAGGCAGATTACGGACAGTCTTTTTGCCAATAATGTGATCGAGCTTTGGTCGGGTGAATTGGCAAAAGGATTCATTTCAAAGATAGATCTGGAGGCAAGAATCCGAAGGCTTGTTGTATTGATGGCAGATAGTATTTTGCATGCAGTTAAACTTGGGATTGACACAGGTCGGGTCACAGAAAACAAAGTTGTTTTGACGAATCCTCAGAAATCATTGGAAACCATCACTTCTTCCGCGTTGGATGATGTGGACATGATCCTGAGCGATATGGACGAGACTTTAGCTGGGAACTTGACGCCACTTAAGCCGGAGATGGCCGGAGCCATTGTTCAGGCTCTTGTGAAAGGAAAGAAGTTTGCTTTGGTTTCTCAGCAAAATGTTCAAGAGATCAGAGCCTATTTTCTGGCACCGATCCTGGAATATATGGAACGCATAGGGATATCTACGGATATTTTGCATAACATATTCTTTTTTGAAGCATGTGGTAATGGCGTTTATCAATATGATCCTGAGGTACATGAGCTTGTGCGGTTATCGGATCTGCCTCCTTTGTTAAGCTCTGAACAGGCGCGGCTTATTGAGCAGGTATTAAAGGAGGTTGATTCGATCAGGACTTTACATGTGAGTAATCGTGCTGATGCGATATTTACGGCTTATTATGAAACACCGATCGAGGCCAATATCGCTTTGCAGGTTTTGGAATATTTCTTTAAGAGTTCAGGATTACCGGTGGATGTGATTAGCAATGGAGCGACAAGGGTCAGGGTCATTGCCAGCGGCTTGAGTAAGAAAAGGGCACGTGATTATATGGCGGTTCGTTTTCCTCAAATTTCATCGCCAAAGAAAATGGTATTGGGAGATAATTTTGATCCTGAAAATTCATTGTCTGATATTGGTCTCATCTCAGGAAGGGAAGGGGATGTTCAGGCGTTGCCAGGGGTCATTGTTCACCGGGATTTGATAGGAGCATTGAAGGCTGGAAAGGAGACCTTGAGTGAGATCTTGGAGAAGCGTGGTCATTTACTGACGGACGGCCTGATGCCTTTTGAGGCCGAGTCTTTGCTGGATCAATTTGCGGGGAATATATATGACAGTTCTAACGGTAAGATCTTAACAAAGTCGTTGGCGCGCATTCAGATGAATTCCAATTCTTTGGTATATTTCTTGGATGATTCTGTGGCGATCCTGGTCAATGATCATCGGGCTGTCATTGATCCAATGATGGTACAAAATCCTCGTGAGGAGCCTATTGTTTTGAGCGGTCAAGAGAAGTTGCTTTTGGATTGGGTCAGAGGAGAGACTGGGGGGGATACATCACGGGTTGCGGTTTTAACCTTGGATGTTGTGCGCATGGCGGGATTCGGGACATTAGGCGAGGCACAAGCGGTGATGAATAAGAAATTAAAGATGAAAACGGTTGATGGTACGCCATATGCTTATATTGGTTTTTGGGAACTTCCGGGACGGTTCATAGATTTGACAAAGAACGGTGGTATTGATTTTACGCCGTCGAGGGTGAGTCTGCAGACATTTAGCAGCGGCGGGGATATTAAATTTAATATTGATCCCGCAATGGTGCAGGAACTTGAAAGCGCTCCTGGTTTTGAGCCGGTTATCATGAACATTCGGCCGATGACCGATCTTAAGCTATTCTTCGGATTAAAAGAGCAGGAGGCATTGCCGGTAGTTGGCTAGGTCTGGATAATGGTATGTTGACAGATAAGATTTCTGGTCGTGAAAGCCCAGCCCTTTTTCGGATTGGGCTTTTTTGTTATTGCATGAGTTTTTGTAATTTTATTTTCTTTCGATCGACAAATAATAAAACGTATTAAAAAAGCGGTTATTATGAAAGATCCCAAAATGCCTATAAATCAGCCCGAGACGACAGAGCCAGATGATTGCGGCTGGGTTTGTGCGTAATATTTTTATATTAAAAAAGGAGAGATTATGAGAAAGTGTATTGTTAGTGGTTTCATGTTGTTTCTTGTGGCATCGGCTAGCGCGGTTTTTGCGTGTGAAAATTGCGGATGTCAGTTAGCGAAGGCTGTTGTAGCAGATGATCCTGTTGTTGCGGTACAGGCAAATGCGGCTCCGGTAGCGGCAGCTGCTGTTGTTAATGCGGGCAATAAGTTCTGTCCTGTTATGGGCGGGCCTGTTTCTGAAGACAGTCCGAATAAAGTTGAGTATAAAGGCAAGCTGTATAATCTTTGCTGCAGTGGCTGTAAAGATGCTTTCTTGAAAGATCCTGAAGCTGCGCTCAAGAAGATGGCAGTGTTGGAAGCTGCGGCCAAGAAATAAGACCCTGTTATTTTAATGGAGGGAGTATGAATCAACGGATGATGGTTGTTGTAGCGGTTGGAATTATGTTCATGGTGCCATCTGTTGTTTTGGCTCAGCATGCGTCGTGGGGTTCTGTTTTAAAGACGGCAGGTCAGGCAGCGGTCCAACAGATGTGTCCGCAGGCCCAGACAACGCTGGATCAGGCAAAGAAGCTGGGGGCTGGCTCAGCACAGGAAAACTTTCTTATAGCCAAGGCTAAAGAATTTCTGGCTGCAGGAAATTATCAACCTGCTTTGGATCTGGCCAATTACGTTGTAACAACCCTTAATTCAAAATCGATCGATGCCAAGAAGATCATGGCTGATGCTAAGGCAGCATTGATGAAAATGGCGCAGGACAAATTGGCTCCGTCACAGAAAAAAGTTGCAGATGCGCAGCAGATCAAGACCGATGCGAGCCAGACCGTTACCGGCATAAAGAATTTGTTTGGTGGACAAAAGTGATTTATCCTGAGAAAAAGAGTGTGCAAACAGGGCTAGAGCATAAAGATCCTTTGCATGGAGTCACACTTGAGATGGTACTCACGCGCCTGGTCGAGAAGTACGGCTGGGAAGATATGTCGCGCCGTATCAAGATCAATTGTTTTGCCAAAGACCCCAGCATTAAATCGAGCCTGACGTTCTTGCGTCGTACTCCGTGGGCGAGAAAGAAAGTTGAGGATCTTTATTGCCAGGCGTACCCATAGGATTGATGTTGACAGCCATGGCTAAAGGAGTAGAATTTTAAATAGAAAGAAGCCCCGGAAGTTAGTTAAGAAGCTAGTGGGTGGGGCTTGTTGAAAACCCTCGGATGATTGAACACGTCCGGGGGTTTTTTATTGGAGGGGCAGTCGGTTTTCTTAGAACCCTTTCATTTACATTTATGATCACATGCGTTAGAGTATAGCAATATTCTGCAACATCTATTTGGCAGGAAAAAAGGTATGCTCAATTTAAGGTCGATCAAAACACAGCTTATTCTTTTCTTGTTAGCCCTCGCTGTATTTCTCATCTCTAAAGATAAAGATTTTTCTTTCTTGCTGGCATTTACGATCTGTGTCACAACGGCCGTTATTGCTGAAGCTGCCGTGTTGTATTCTAAAACCAGAAAATTGCAGATCACGGAGAGCGCGATCATCGCGGGCGCGATCGCGGGGTATGTTCTTTCTAGTGATGAAGTGTGGTGGAAGCTGGTCGCGGCCACAACACTGGTCATCCTTTCCAAGCAGGCGATACGTTTTCGCAATAAACACGTTTTTAATCCTGCCGCACTCGGGCTGTTCTTGTCAGTTATTGTTTTGGGTGTTTCTTTGCAGTGGAAGGCCACGTATTTATGGTATGTTCTGGTGCCCTTCGGGATCTATCTGGCACACAAGATCAGAAAGCTGGAGATTGTCATCGGGTACGCCATGGTCGCATTGCTTTTATTCGGGACACAAGCCTTCGTTCAAAAAGTTCCGATCTTGAATATCTTCGGTTATTTGAGTTATTTTTATATTTTTATTATGGTCATTGAGCCAAAAACAACGCCGACAAATGTCATCAGCAAGTATGTGTTTGGCGCTCTTATCGCAGGGCTTATTTTCATTCTGACCCAGTCAGGAGCGAGATTTGACGTCGAGCTTTTTAGTCTTTTGGTTATGAATGCAGCTGTTCCCATATTAAACAAATTATTAACTAAACAAGGAGTTTCAGCATGAAGAAAGTCATCATCTGTGTCAGTTTCTTGGTCTTCTTAGCCAGTGCGTCGATGGTTTATGCGCATCCGCCGTCCGATATTCAGATCACCTTTGATGCGAAGACCAGGATGTTGAGCGCGCTTATGGTGCACAACACCAGCAATCCTCTGAGTCATTATATTAATAAAGTTGATATAGGTTTAAATGGTAGCGAGATCATCGAGCATCTTATTTCGAGACAGGATGATAATGTGGGACAGACAGTAAGTTATTTTATCCCTGATGTTAAAGATGGTGACGTTCTCTCTGTTGAGGGCTATTGCAATATTAGCGGAAAATTGAAGAAAGAGATCAAGGCCGAGATCAAGAATTAACAGATGAACCTAAAACACCTGGAAGGAGGTTGCGCACATGGGAGACAAAAGCAAAGGTAAGAAGGATAAGAAGAACAAGAAGCCCAAGCAGGGCAAGAAATAATTTTTTGGTTCGGCACCTGAGGGCTGATCTATCGCCCTCGGTGTCGAGCCAGATCGATCCTGCACATATTTCCTATCAAAGACAGGTTTAATTTCATGCTCAGTATCCTCAAACTCATTTCTTCGATCTTTCTTTGTTTTGCGGCCGGAGCGGTCGGAAGCTTGTTCACGGTCAAAGAGGTCCGTGGCTGGTTTCAGACGCTTCAGAAGCCACCTTTTGCACCACCTGATTGGATCTTTGGGCCTGTGTGGACCGTTTTGTATGTCCTGATGGGGATCGCGTTCTATCTGATTTGGATGAGTGATGTGCCCAAGCCGTTCAGGAATTTCGCTATGATCTTGTTCATGGCGCATCTTATTTTCAATGCGTTGTGGTCGGTGTTGTTCTTTGGGATGCATAGTCCGGCATGGGCGATGGTTGATATTATTGTCCTTTGGATCATGGTGATGGCTTTGATAGGGGTGTTCTGGACGATTTCCCAGATCGCGGGATTATTGTTGGTTCCCTATGGATGTTGGGTCAGTTTTGCGATGGTGCTCAATTATGCGTTTTGGAGATTGAATTAGTCTAAATGGTTGGCACGTTTTAGTTTTTAACTGTTATAAAGGAGGCCCCATGTATCCTGTTAAGTCTTACGCTGTAATATCTCCTGAAAAGCCTTTAGTTTCGTTTGCGTTTGAGCGTCGGGAGCTTGGTCCTCGTGATGTTCTTATCGATATTAAGTATTGCGGCGTTTGTCATAGTGATATTCATCAGGCTCGTAATGAATGGGGACATTCTCTTTATCCTATGGTGCCTGGTCATGAGATCGCCGGTGTTGTGGCTAATGTGGGCGCTGCCGTTAAGAAATTTAAGCCAGGCGATCGGGCTGGTGTGGGTTGTTTGATTGATTCTTGTCGTACGTGTCCAGATTGTAAGGAAGGTGAGGAGCAGTACTGCGGGCATCCGATTTTTACTTATAATAGTTATGAAAAAGATGGTAAGACATTGGCTCAGGGGGGGTATTCTACACGCATCGTTGTCGATGAAGATTTTGTGCTGCGACTTCCTAAAGATCTCCCGATGGATGCGATCGCCCCACTGTTGTGCGCGGGTATTACGACTTATTCGCCGTTGCGTCACTGGCAGGCGGGGCCTGGTAAGACTGTTGGGGTGATTGGTCTTGGTGGACTTGGGCATATGGCGGTTAAGATCGCTAAAGCTATGGGTGCGCAGGTGGGGGTCTTAAGCCGTTCGCGCAACAAAGAAGCGGATGCTCGGCGTTTGGGGGCGGATCAGTATTATGCTACGGCTGAAGCAGGGACATTTGAGAAATTGAGCCGCACGTTTGATTTATTGATTTGTACGGTTTCCTCGGACCTTGACTGGAATCAATATCTTACAACTCTAAAACGTGACGGGATTATGGTGGTTTTGGGCGTTCCTTCGAAGCCTCAGGCTGTCCATGCCGCCAACCTTATCTTTGGGCGGCATTGTTTGGCCGGTTCGCTTATCGGTGGGATTCGTCAAACGCAGGAGATGCTGGATTTTTGTGCCCAGCACAAGATCGTTTCTGATATTGAGCTGATCCCGGTTGCGAAGGTCAATGAGGCCTATGAGCGGATTCTTAAAGGCGATGTTAAGTTCCGTTTTGTGATTGATATCGCAACGTTATAGACAATTCTGGAGAGTTGCGATTATTTTGTCCGGACTTTATCCCTTGGCTGTTGAATGGAACATGCGTGGCAATGCAGATCATGATTATAAATACTTAACACATGTTTGCAGTGAGGGGTTTGGCATTTTCTGCCTGGGCGTGAAGTTGTGGATGGTTTAATAATGACTCCTTTTAAATTAGTAAATAATTAATATTATAGCATCCTTTTCCTATCGGGCCTCATGGTTATAAGTGAGCCTCTGTTCATCATCCTAATTTTATTGAAGTTTTAATCCTTTGTGACATAATCATTTCTTAGGTTTTCTCGATAGTAACAGTATGAGAAAATAATATTTAAGAAGCTCAAAGGAGGTCTTTATGGTAGGTTGTACATTTTGCTCGCGTCTTCCCAAAGTTCTTCAAAATGAACTGGCGTATACAGTTTATGATATTAATCCTGTTTCTCCGGGGCACGCATTGATCATTCCCTACAGGCATGTGGAAAGGATCTTTGATGTGACGCCGTTGGAATATAAAGCGATGTATGATCTGATGTTGGAAATGGAAGCTTTGTTGCAGAAAGAATTAAGTCCGGATGGATATAATCTTTGGGCCAATTGCGGAAAAACAGCAGGTCAGCTGGTCATGCATGCACATCTTCATTTGATCCCGCGTTACAAAAACCAGGGTATTCATATTATGGAGCACATGCAGGGCAATGTTGATTAAAGTGAAGAATTTATTAACGGTTATCAGGGGAGGATGTATGGTGAAGAAGATTTTAGCACTATGCGTTATTTTTCTTTGTGGCTTTGCAGGTTTAACGTTCGCACAGGATACAAAACCGCTTCAGGTGGGGATCTTTAACCCTGTTCAGATAGCGCCGGCACAAGACGCCATTGTTGGTTTAAGATTGAGCATCCCGTATTCCCGCAGTCAAGAGATCCAAGGGATTTCCCTGGGCGTGTGGAATCAGACAACGGGTGATATGAAAGGTATCGAATTGGGCACTGTGAATTGGACCGACGGTGTATCCCAGGGCATCAAGGTTGGCCTTTTAGATTATGCGGCAGGCCGTTCTGTGGGAATAGACGCAGCTGTGATCAATCTTAAGAAAGCCGATACGACGGGTGTGCAGCTGGGAGTTTTTAATTGGAACGAAGGCTTTTTTCATGGTATTGAGTTTGGTGTTGTTAATGTTGTGAGCGGTCGTTTTACAGGCTATCAGGTTGGAGGTTTGAATATCATCAAAGGTGACTTTTCGGGTTTGCAGTCAGGGGCTGTGAATCATGTTGATGGAACGATGAAAGGTGTTCAGGTAGGCGGGATCTGGAATTACGCCAAGGAAATGCACGGTGTTCAGATCGGCCTTGTGAACGGGACGGATTCTTTGGATGGCTTGCAGATAGGCCTTGCCAATTATAATGCGGATAAAGAACCCATGGAATTCATGGTGCTTCTTAACTGGTCGTTTTGATCATCGGGAGAGAAGGGATAAAAATGTCACAGGATAATGATCCGTTGCATGCGATTGAAAAGATGGCCGTGAATGAGGATTTAGTCGGCGATCTCTATGGTTTTTATGCCCAGGAATTTCCTGAGCATCGTCGTTTTTGGGAAGACCTTGTTGCGGAAGAGCGTAAACATGCGAAGATCTTAAGAGGTCTTCGGGATATGATGGAGCAGGGCGGAGATATCCAGTACAATGAAAAATTTTCTGTTCAGGCCATTGATTTTGTCATGAACTATGTTCAACGGGAGATCGAGAGTGTGAAGCGTAAGAAGCCGTCTTTACTTGCGGTTTTATCCATCGCCAAGGACCTTGAGGACAGCTTGATCGAAAGATCGTATTTTGACGTTGTTCAGGGGGGTACGAGCAAGTTGCAGCTTATTTTTGCGAGGCTTGTTCAGGATAGTAAAATGCATCGGGGTATTATTCAGGCCATGTTGCGGGAACAGCAGTCCGCAGGTTGATCCGTATCCATTTATGGGATTGAATAAAAGTTAAAGGAGAAAGTTCATGTGGGAGCAAATCCAGGATTTTTTTGATAATTTTAAATCGGAGGGGCATGGTATGAACAAGGGGTCTATGTTTTTTACAGGTGTGATCATTGTGATCATGCTGGGGTTTTGGATGTTTATTGGGATCGTGGATATTAAGCCCACGGAGGTGGGCGTTGAGGTGGATAAGGTCCAGGGTAAGGTGATCGAACTTCCCCGGGGTGTCGGGTATCATGTGTTTAATAAAGTTTCGACGGATATTGTGGTTTATCATGTCGCGGCGCGCGCGTTTCCCAGTGATGTGGCCAAGAGCGAAGGCAGTGATACGTATACCCTTGATCTTAAGACCAATGACGGGCAAAATATTCGTGTTGATCTGACCATCCTTTATGCGCTTAAAGGCAATGAAGTCCCGGTCTTGCACCAGTCGATCGGGCCTAATTATGAAGATCAGATCCTTTTGCCGCAGATCCGTTCTGAGGCGCGTATTGCGATCGGAAGTTATACAGCTGAAGAGATTTATAGTGGCAAGGTCCGTGATGTGATCCAGAAAGAGATCGCGACACGTTTGCAGGGTGCTGTCGCCAAGTTCCCGGCGATCCAGATCCAGGATGCGCTCATTCGTCATTTTGCGTTTAGTCCTGAGTTCGAGCGGGCTATTGAGCAGAAGAAACTTGCTGCGCAGCAGGTTGAGATCAATAAGAATCGGGCTTTAGCACAGGAAGAAGAAGCCAAGCGGCAGGAAGCCGAGGCGCGTGGCAGCAAACTTAAGGCGATCCAGGATGCCGAAGGTCGTGCTCAGTCTGCGAAGATCGAAGCGGATGCCGAACGTTATAAGCTTGAACAAGAAGCGGCAGGTAAATTGGCGAATTGGAAAGCGGATGCTGAAGGTAAAAGATTGCAGGCCGAAGCTTTGGGCGGCGGGCAGAACGTTGTGGCGCTTAAGTTCGCGGAGAACATTCCGGACAAATTCAGAGTTTTCGCGGTGCCGATCGGGCAGAATTCAACCAGTTTGATGGATTTGAACGGGATCTTTAAAGGTATGTTCAGCAGTACGAGTGAATCTGTAAAATAATAAAACAAGGAGTAGGACATGATCGCATTTTTAGAAACAGCGGTTTTGATCCAGGCGATAATCATCGGGTTTTTGTTGTTCAAGGTTTTGGAGTTGCAAAAGAAAAAAGATGAGAAATAGTTCCTGATCTTGGTGGGACTAACGTCGCGGATTGATCTTGGGACATGCACTTTTCTGCTGTAGCCTGGGTTTCAGGCACGCGGATAAGTGCATGTCTTTATTTTTGCTTCCAGTAACAAATCACATTTATGGATCACGGGATAATTATGGCTTACATTAGTCTTCAAGAAATTTCCTTGGCTTTTGGCGGACCGCTTCTTTTTGATCGGATGAGCCTTCAGCTTGAACCTGGCGAGCGTGTTGCTCTTTTGGGTCGTAACGGCACGGGCAAGACCACTTTAATGAAGGTCATGGCCGGGCAGATCGGTGTAGATGACGGGATTGTCAGCTTTCAGAAGGGAGTTCAGGTGGCGCATTTGCCACAGGAAGTTCCGGGTGGTATCACGGGCAGTGTGTTTGACGTTGTTCTTTCAGGATTGGGCGCGCGTGCCACGCTTTTGAGCGATTATCATCATGTGAGCCATCGGCTTCATACTGAGCATACGCCGGAGCTTATCCGTAAGCTTGATCTTTTACAGACCGAGCTTGACCGGACCAACGGATGGGAGATCAATAATCAGATCGAACATGTTATTTCCAAAATGAAACTGGATCCGGACAGTGATTTTGAGACATTATCCGGCGGACAAAAACGCCGTGTCCTTTTAGCGCGCGCTTTGGTGCTCAAACCCGATGTTCTTCTTTTGGATGAGCCGACCAATCATTTGGATATTGATTCCATTGATTGGCTTGAGGGCTTCTTGAAGAATTATCCTGGCACGGTATTCTTTGTGACACATGATCGGCAGTTCATGGCCAATATTGCGACCAAGATCATGGAGATCGACCGGGGCCGACTGATGAGCTGGTCGTGTGATTACACAACGTTTCTTGAGCGCAAGCAAATGGCGCTGGAGAATGAAGAGTCACAGCGTCATGATTTTCAAAAGAAACTGGCTCAGGAAGAGATCTGGATCCGTCAGGGTGTTAAGGCGCGGCGTTGTCGTAATGAAGGTCGCGTCAAGGCATTGGAGCGCATGCGCATTGAGAGGCAGGCCCAGCGTCAGGCCATTGGCCAGGTTAAGTTCAGGGCGCAGGAAACAGACCCGTCGGGGCATCTTGTGATTAAAGCGTCACGCATCGGTCAGAGCTATGGCGAGAATTGTTTGATCCGGGATTTCTCAACGAATATTATGCGGGGTGACAAGATCGGTGTCATTGGACCTAATGGTTCGGGGAAGACAACGTTGTTGCGTATTCTGCTGGGGAAAATGCAGCCGAGCAAAGGGACGTCACGCCACGGGACCAACTTAGAGATCGCTTATTATGATCAGTTGCGTGAACAGCTTGATGAGGAAAAGACGGTGGCAGAGAATGTTTGCGGCACGTCAGATACGGTAACCATCAATGGCAAGCCCAGGCATGTTATCGGATATTTGCAGGATTTTCTTTTTCCGCCGGATCGTGCGCGTACGCCGGTCAAGGTTTTGTCGGGCGGAGAGCGCAATCGTCTTTTGCTGGCACGGCTTTTTACACGGCCATCGAATGTGCTTGTTATGGATGAACCGACCAATGATCTTGATATTGAGACGCTGGAGCTTTTGGAAGAATTGCTTTCAGATTATTCTGGGACACTGCTTCTGGTCAGCCATGACCGTGCTTTCTTGAATAATGTGGTGACTTCAACGATTGTTCTCGAGGGTGAAGGCGAGGTTAATGAATATCCGGGTGGCTATGATGATTGGCAGTCGCAGGTTAAAGAGAATGCGCTTAAGGTCAAGCCTGCCGATGGAGCCTCGCGTTCAAAAGGAACATTCCGGATGCAAAAGCCGCGGGTTCCGCGTAAACTTTCGTATAAAGAAGAGCGAGAGCTTGAGATCCTTCCGGGCAAGATCGAGAAATTGGAATTAGAACAGGCAGAGCTTTATACGCTATTGGCTGATGTTGCGTTTTATCAAAGAGATCCGAAAGAGATCACCCGCACCGAAGCGCAGTCTGAGGCTTTGGAAGCAGAGATCCTTGTTGCGTATGAACGTTGGGAGCTTCTTGAAGCCATGAAAGCGGAATTCCTGTCATTGGAAGCGTGAGAAAATATTCATTGGTTTGTTGGTCAGAGGTATTATTATGAGCATGAGCCTTGGACTTAAAAATAGGAGCGGATCATGAAAAAGATCTTGATCGTGGAAGATGATGAATCAGTGGCCGATGTTTTACAGGCACGTCTGGCCAAGAGCGGTTTTCAGGTCATTTGGGCCCTGGATGCTTATCAGGGGTTGACCCTCGCCAAGAGTGAGGCGCCTGATCTTATTATTTTAGATCTTATGCTACCCGGGGGCGGTGGAGAAGCGACCCTCAAGAATTTAAAGATGTCATCCAAGACAAGTTTCACACCGGTCTTGGTTCTTACAGCGTCAACGGATGCTGAGCTCAAGCGAAGGATGTTGGCAGAGGGTGTTGTGGGGTATATGGAAAAGCCTTACGATGGCAATGAGCTTATCCGTGCGATCCATGCGGTTTTGGATAGGAATAATTCATAGCTGTGCGTGTTTAAGAAGGAGCCTGGATGAAAGCAAGTTTTATGAGGCAGTTAGCGGACCGATTGGTGGGCGGGCGCAATGTCCTGTTTTATCGCGCGGTTTTCTTGTTTCTTTTCTTGGCGCCCATTGCTTTCTTGGGATGGTTCAATTACGCCGAGACATCTGCTCATATGGCCGAGAATGTCTTAAGCCGTAAGAAAGCATTGGCTTTTCTCGCCGCGACCATCATTCATGAACGCCTGGATGCTGTGACCAACTTTGGTATTTTTGTTGCGACCCGTAACAAGATGATCGAGGAGTTGGAAAAGGGCAATTGGCCCGAGGCCATCGCCCGTGTTGAAGGCATTCTGCCGCAATTTCCTGAAATAGATCATATGGTCCTTTGTGATATGGAGGGCACGGTGAAGGCGGACATGCCTTTTGTGGACGCCAGTCTGTTGGGACAGAGCCGCGTGGATACACTTTGGTATCAGCAGGTCAAAAAGAATGGACGCCCGTATGTCTCCGAGGTTTATAAGAAGATGGTTGAGCCAGGGGTTAATGTGGTTTCGGTATCTATTCCTGTTAAAGCCAAAGGGGTTCTGGCTGGCGGTGAGACTTCTTTTTCAGAGCAGGATCAGAAGGTCCTCGCGATATTTCAGATGCAATTTCGGATGGATGTCTTTTCGCGTTGGTTGAGGGTTGTTGACGTCGGTGCGGGTGACTTTATTTATGTTGTGGATCAGCATGGACAGATCGTTTATCATCCGAAACTGGATTCTCAGCGGAAGATCATTGATTTCTCCTCAGTGCCGGTGGTCAGGAAGGTCTTGAAAGGCCAGAGTGGGGCCGGCTTGAATTATAATCCTGTTGAGCGTCAGATGAGCGTTGCCGCATACGAGCCGGTCCGGGAATACGGCTGGGGTGTTGTTGTGACACAGCCTGCGGCCTTGGCGTTTAGTGATATGGACAGGCCACTGAGGCCGCTTCTGATGATCTATGGATTTGCTTTTTTGACAGCGTTAGTGCTGGCTCTTTTTATTTTGTATGCCCTCATTCTTCAGAAAAGGGCCGAGGAAGAAGTGAAGAATGCGGCCGCGATGAAATCCAAGTTCACATCGATGGTCTCGCATGAGCTGCGCACGCCGCTCGGGCCTATCAAGGAAGGCGCGGCGATCATTCTCGACGGGCTTGTGGGTGATATCAATGCAGAGCAGCGGGGGCTTTTGAACATTGTTAAGAATAATGCTGACCGTCTGCACCGATTGATCAATGATGTTCTGGATTTTCAAAAGCTGGAATCCGGGCGCATGCCTTTTGATCTGGGTGAGCATCTGATCAGTGATGTGGTCAGGGAAGTCATCGGCGCCATGAGTCTTATCGCCAAGCAGAAACAGCTTGAGCTTTTTATGGTGTGTGAACAGGAGATCCCGGCATTTATTTTTGATCGTGATAAGATCATTCAGGTGCTTATGAATCTGGTGAGCAATGCGCTCAAATTTACAGATAAGGGACATGTTAAGATCAGTGTTTGCAAAGATGGGAATTTTGTTCATATTGTTGTCGAGGATACGGGCTTGGGCATTGCTTTGGAGGATATGCCCAAACTTTTTCATAGTTTTCAGCAGATCGTTACCTTAAACGACAGGAAGTCAGGCGGCACGGGTCTGGGTTTGGCGATCTCTAAGGAGATCATTGTGCGCCATGCCGGTAAGATCTGGGCAGAGTCGGTGTTCGGTCAGGGTTCTGCGTTTCATTTTCTTTTGCCTATCAAGGAAAAAGTTTGAGTTTAGGAGAAGGAAAATGGCGCAGTTCATAGGCGGGTTGATCTTTGGAGCAATTGGCTTTGCAGCGTTTGTTTATGGTACGAAAAATCGTAATTGGAAAGTGCTTGTGATCGGTGTGGCTCTCATGGGTTTCCCGTATATCATGACAAGCACTGTGTGGACTTATGTGGTGGGTGTAGGGTTATGTGCAGTTTTGTATTTCTGGCATGATATGTGAAAGGCGTTGATATGATCAATGATATCCTTTTGGCGTTTATTCCGATGTTCTTTGCGATGGATTCTTTGGGAGTTCTTCCTATATTTGCCGGCTTGACCCAGGGGTTGACGTCCTTTGAAAAGCGCAAGATCATCGTCCAGTCGATTCTGACCGCAACCGTCCTTGCGATCAGTTTCATCTTTCTTGGCCAGGTCATTTTTAACTTTCTTGGCATCAGCATGGGTGATTTCATGATCGCGGGCGGGCTTATCCTTTTTTGTTTATCGATGGTGGATCTGATGGGCCAAACACTCAGAACACGAAAGTTCAAGCCCATGGATCTGGCAGCTGTTCCGATCGGTACGCCACTCATTGTCGGGCCTGCGGTTTTGACGATGGCTTTGATGCTCATGAATCAATATGGCTGGGCGGTTACGTTGATCGCTGTTCTGGCTAATCTGATTATTATTGCCGTGGTGCTTTTATCCGCGGATAAACTGATCCGTCTCATCGGCATCAGTGGAGCGAGGGCTTTATCGAAGGTGATGTACCTTTTACTGGCGGCGATCGGTGTTATGATGGTTCGCAAAGGGATCATCCTGGTCATGATGATGATAAAATAACAGGAGAGCTTATGGAATTATTTCCCTGGAAAGAGGAGTATGCCGTTAATGTTGTCGAGATCGATGAACAGCACAAGAAGCTCTTAGCGCTTGTTAATCAATTGCATGCTGGTGTGAGAAGTGGGCAATCAAAAGAAGATCTGCAGAAGATCTTCGCCGGACTCTTGGATTATACGCTCAAGCATTTTGAAACAGAAGAGGGGCTCATGGTTAGGGCCGGTTTTCCGGATTTTCATGAGCATAAGATGGAGCATGATGAGTTTCGCAAAAAGATCGTCCAATTTCTGGATGCATTTCTGGATGCCGAGACCGATGTGGCCATGGATATGGCCTAGTATCTGGTGAGTTGGCTGCGCACGCATGTTTTTCTTACGGACAAGAAATACAGCGCTTTCTTGAATGAGCACGGGATTTTCTAACCCGCATTTTTCAATAGGAGAGGTAATGCGGGTTGAACCCGGGCCTTTTCTAGACTAGAAATTGTGGAAGGCCAGTTTGAAAGCGACCGCATATTTTAGTGCAAATGCTATTATCGAGAAACAACGCGTAATGCACAATCCGGGTTAAAGGAGGAATTTATGTCTGAGCTACAATCGGCAGATCTTATCTTACGCATGGCCATCGATGTCGAAGAAGCGGGTGTTATGTTTTATCGCAAGCTCGCACGGCTGTCTCATATTCCTGCGGTGAAGGAGGTCTTTTTGTCTTTGGCTGAAGATGAGGTCGTTCATAAACGTGATCTAGCGAGGATCGGACAGTCTTTATCCATGCAGAACCAGAATTTCAGTTCTTCGATCAACTTTGTGGAAATATTAAACAGGATGCTCGATGGTTTGAAAAAGTCCATGACCGGATCTGAACCAATGGAGATCAATTCTTTGGATCTCAGTAAAGCCTTACATATTGGCATTGAGAATGAAAGAATGGCGGTTCGTATTTATACGGAGATCGCAGGGCTTTGTCCTTCCGCTGTGCAGGAAGTCTTTAAAAAGATCCTTAAGGAAGAAGAGGGACATCTTGAAAAATTGCTCAAGATCAAGGAATCCCGGCTTGCTTAAAGTTTAGAAATCCCACGACCCGTTCATGGAACTCGATTGCGTGTAGTTCGTGACCGTCGATTCGAAGAAGTTGGTCTTCTCGCTGTTATTATCCGCCATAGCTTCCAAATGTTTATAAGGACTTGTGACCACCTCGGGGAACAGGGGCGGTAAATTCAGTCCCTCCAGTCGTGTATTGGCGAGCCACTTGGTGTACATCTCCGTTGTCATGGTTGTGATCCCGGGAATGCCGTCACCGATGATATGGTTGGTCCAAAGGATCTCCTGATCAACGGCCGTACGGAACATGTCTGTGATCATGGGCACGTCGAACATGTCGGGAAACTCGCGGCGGATCTCTTTGAGGATGTTGGCAAAAAGGGCGACGTGGATGAGTTCGTCCCGGCGGATGTAGTTGATCATGCGTCCGGTCGCGACCATCTTTGAGGCATAGGCCATGTTGTCAAAGAAGGCGAAGCCATTGTAGAAGTACAAGCTTTCCAGAAGGTAATTGCCGATGAGGCCTCTGAAGAAGTTGGCGTCATTCGGATTATCCTGGAAGTCTTGGTAGATCCTTCCGATGTATTGATTGCGCTTAAGAAGAACACTGTCTTCGCGCCAGAAGTAGTAGATCTCTTCTCTTTCTTTGGCATCCACCACGGTTTCGAGGACCGTTGTATAACTTTGTGAGTGAATGGCTTCTTGGAAAGACTGGATGGACAATAAGAGATTGATCTCCGGTGAGGTGATGTAGTCGGAGAAGTTCGGCAGATTGACCGTCTGGATGCTGTCGAGGAAGGTCAGAAACGAGATCATCCCTTTATAGGCGCGTTGTTCGGCCGCTGATAGCCCCTGGTACATCGTCGCATCTTCTCCCAGGCCACCCACTTTCTCAGGCACCCAGAAATTGCCGATCATGACCTGGTACATGGATTTGGCCCAGGGGTATTTAACGGCGTTCAAGTTAAAAAGCCCCGTTGTATTGCCTTTAATGATCGTGCGCTGGGCGACGTTATCATCGCCGTTGGGATTAAAGATAAGATTCTTTTTCATGGTTAGTTTCCTTTAGGTCAGCCGCTGCAGCTGACACAGGTTTCTTTCAGTTCGCCGCTCATGCTGCGCACGTAGTAGACTGTTTTAATTCCAGATCTCCACGCTTTCATGTAATAGCCATAAAGTTCTGCCGGAGATGTGTTCGCCGGGTTGATGAGCCACTCGAAGGAGATGGATTGGTCAACCCACGGGTATATTGTTGCGATCATGTCGATCACATCGTTCATGTCCATGTGGACGTATTCTTTATAATGCCAGAAATTCTTCGGTGAAAGGTTGGGCGCGACGGTTACGATCGGGGCCAGTGCATTTGTTTCTACAAAGAACTTCTTGTAGATCGGCAGTAGCCCGGCTGTTGTTCCAACGACGCCAGATGTTGAGGTGTTGGGGGCCGGTGCTAGGTGATAAGCAAAACGTACGCCATTCTTTTGGATATCTTTGATCAGAGAGGCCCACTGATCCGCCATTTTACTGTTGGCCTTATACCATGACGTGTCCCGTCCGAAGAGCAGTCCCTTGGACCAGTCACTGCCTTCAAAAAGTTCATAGGCGCCGCGTTCTTTGGCCAGTTCACATGAGCCGTAGAGTGTCGCGTAGGCGTATTGTTCGAAGAGTGTGTTCACATGAGCACGGGCTTCTGCGGAATCATACGAGAGTCCTGAGCAGGCTAGGTATTCGGCGAGCCCCATGAACCCGAGCCCGATGCTGCGGTATTTCTTGGCCGTGATCTCGCTTTCTTTAATGGGATAAAAATTCAGGGTGATGACATTGTCCAGAACGCGCAGCGCAATGGGCATCACACGCCGGATCTGTTCGGGTGTGTTGACCTTCGCCACGTTGATCGAGGCGAGGTTGCAGACAACAGTATCTCCGGGCGTGTAGGATAGATTGACATTTCCATTCTCAAGTGTTTCCCCATTGAACACAGCGTCAGCTGTGTTCTGGCATATTTCGGTGCATAGCTGTGTGGAGTAGATGTTGCCTGCATGACGGTTGGGGTTTAAGCGATTGACGGTATCACGAAAAAAGACATAGGGCATGCCTGTTTCAACAGCTGTCTTGAGGAACCGTTTCATGAGTTCTTTGGCGTTGATCGGATTTTTGAACTCTAGAGTCGGGTCTTGTTCACATTCTTTATAGAAGGTGTCAAAATCTTTCCCAAAATGATCCTCGATCCGCCGGCCTTTCTTTTGATGCACTTCATGAGGATCGAAAAGGGTCCAGTTCTCTCCGGCTTCTACCCGGCGCATGAACAAATCCGGGATCGAGATCGCCGGGAAGATATCAAATGCTTTGGATCGGATGTCGCCCGTTTCGGTCTGCAGGTTGAGAAAGTCCAGAATGTCGCGGTGCCAGATGTCAAGTGTGGGTGAGATGGCTCCAAGCCGTGAACCGAGCTGGTTGACGGCACTGGCGGTGTTGTTGATCAGCCGCACCCAGGGGATCACGCCACCGGACGCGCCTTTCATTTCACGGATATAAGCTCCGCGTGAACGGATGTGCCCCAGATAAGCACCGACGCCACCGCCAAATTTGGAGATCTGGGCCATGTTTTCCAGCGCATGATAGATGGCGCGCAGGTCATCGTTGACATTGAGTTTGAAACAACTGGAGAGCTGATGAAAATTGGTCCGGGCGTTTAAGAGCGTTGGTGTGGGAAGGGATAATTGTTGGGTCGAGGTAAGTTCGTAAATGCTCAGCGCGATAGCCAGGCGTTTTTCCTGAGGTTCAGGGATGGCCAGGAACAAGGCGATCGCCATGTACATTTCCTGGGGCAGTTCGCGCACATATTTATTAGGATTCAGCAGATACCGCCGGTCAAAGGCCAGAACTGTGGAATAGATATAGGAGAAGTCGCGTTCTTTATCGATCGCGGCGCCGGCTTTGAGGATGTCCTCTGCGGTATAGTAGGTGTAGAAATCCTGTGAATACTTGCCTTCTTTAATATAGGTGTCAAAAAGTTTTTTGAATTCCTCAGCCGCGTAGATCTTTGCAGGTTCCATAACGCGGTTGCGGCAGGCTTGTTTGTAAAGGTCCATCAGATAGAGCCGGCCGGCAATATTTTGCCACGAGATATTCTTGACTGTGACCAGATCGAGCGCGACCTTGCGCATGTTCTTGTTGATCTGGGTCGTTAGGATATTGTCATTGATCGTAAGTTTCAGGCGTTCGTAGAGCTGTTCAAACGGGCATTCTTTTTCATATCCTTTGGCGGCGAGGGCGAATGTCTTGCGGAGTTTGTCGACTTTAAACACTTCAGTCTTCTTATTACGTTTCTGGACTTTAAGGAGATTATTGTCGATCTTCTTTAGCTGTTCAAGTCTGGCTTCGATGCGCAGCTGGGCGTGATGGGATCTGTAAAGGATGTAGTTCCTTGCGATCTCGAAGTGCCCGTTTTCGACCAGTTTTTGTTCAACGATATCCTGGATATGCTCAATGTTGGGGATGCGTTCGGATGCGGCATAATGTTTCTTCAGTTCACCAATGATATCATCGGTGATCGCAGGGATGAAAGCTGTATCCAGGTTAAGTGACGGGTTGTTTTGGCGCGTGGCTTCAGTGGCTTTGCGGATGGCATCGGCGATACGTTCTGGCAAGAAATCAACGATTTCGCCGTTTCTTTTTTGTATTTTATTCATGGGCATAGGATTTTTCTCTTATGAATTAATAATATTTATCGGATTGTTTATTTTGGTCGTAGATGACCGCAAATACTTTCAAAGAATTTGTATTTATTATTCGCAAAAATTTATTTAGCTTCTATTTTTTAGAATGATAAGATAATATCCATTAATAGAGGAAAAAGAAAATAATACGATATTATTTTTTGATTATTAAAAGTTTAGAAAGGATGTGTTGTATGCCAGTTATTGAACCCGTTAAGTTGGATGCTGCCAATGAAGAGCAGAAAAAAGTCCTCGAAGGCATCCAGGCCAAGATGGGGAAGATCCCTAATATCTATGCGACCATGGCGCATTCGCCGAGTACGTTGCATGCGCTCTTGGCGTATAACTTTGGTTTGAAGAAAGGTGTACTAACGCCCAAGGAGATCGAAGCGATCGCGTTGGCTGTTGGTCAGAATAACACGTGTGATTATTGTGTGGCAGCTCATACGGTTATCGGCAAGATGTCAGGTCTTACGGATGAAGAGACACTTGAAGCGCGTCAGGGGATAAGCCAAGATCCGAAGATGGATGCGCTCCTGGAGCTTGTGGTGGAGATCTCCGAGAAAAAAGGCCGTCCGTTGGGCAAGGTCGTTGATGCGTTTAAAGCAGCCGGCTATTCGGATGCAGCGCTCATCGAGGTGATCGCCTGGGTTACGTTTAATCTTTTCACGAATTATTTTAATCACATTGCCGAGACGGAAGTAGATTTTCCTGAACCGCCCAAGATCGCATAAAGCGGCGATCGGTCCGGTTGACGGATAGCACTTGACAGAAAACCCCTTTTATCGTAATATCGCAATTATACGATGAAAGGGGTTTTTCTATGCCGATGGATTATATCCGGGAAAGTGAAGTATTGAAAGCTTTGGCGCATCCCGTACGTTTGCGCATGGCCGAGGGCCTTTTGGGCCGTGAATGTCATGTGGATAAGATGGTCAAGGCGCTTAAGCTGCCGCAATCGACGGTGTCTCAGCATCTGGGTGTTTTAAAAGCTGCGGGAGTGGTGGGGATCAGAAAAGAGGGAGTGAAAACCTGTTATCGGGTTCTTGCGCCAAAAGTTGTTGAATTGATCAAGGTCTTGTCTAAAGGGGAGGTGTCGCGATGAAGAAGGCTCTTTCTTTTAATATCATCATCGGAATGATTCTTTTCTTTATGCCGGTGGTTCAGGCTCAAGAAGCGGCATCAATCCTGACTTTTGCACAATTCTCAGAAAAAGTTCTGCATTATTATCCTCAATTAAAAGCGGCGCATACGGATGTTCAGGCCGCGCTAGCCCGTCAAATGCAGGCCAGAGCAGGGTTTTGGCCATCGCTCGATCTTTCTGCGGACTATCAGGAGTCTGATGATCCGGTGAATGTTTTTGGTATGAAACTTCGGCAGGAACGTTTTGCATCATCAGATTTTGAAGTAGACCGATTGAATACACCTCGCCATCATCGTGATCTTGCGGGCGGCGTTCATGTGGAGCTTCCCTTGATCGATGCCATGCAGACGATCTATCGTACACGTGCCGCACGGGAACAGGTGAAGGCGACCGAAGCAGATGAGGATTTTACCCGGATGGAAGCTTTGTTGACCGCACAGGATGCGTATCTGAATGCGTTGGTTCTGGAGCGTTTGGCAACGATCGTGGATGAAGTTCAAAAAAGTGCAGATGAAGATCTTCAAAAGGCTAAAGATCTCAAGGATAAAGGTATGATCCTAGGGGCTGATTATTATGCGGCGCGTGTGATGTTCGGGGATATGACGCGCATGAAAAATGAGATCTTCCGTCAGAAGAAAGCCATGATGGTCTTGTTGAACATTCTGATGGGTGAGCCGATGGGAACAACCTGGGAGCTCGTGAATATATTACAGGAAAAGACAGTGCTCAGTCGTGAGGTGGAGTCCTTGGTGCGTGAAGCGGGTGTGTCGCGTCCGGATCTGAAAGCGTTGGACTTGCGTGTTAAGGCGGCTGATCTTGAATTATCGCGTGAGAAGGCGTCGGCACTGCCGCGTTTGATGGCGTTTGGGGATGCGACCAATAATCGTCGTGATATCCATGATGCGGGGGGGAGTAACTTTACTGTTGGGGTTAAAGCGCGGATGTCGCTTTTTGACCCGTCGCGTAGCGGGCGGGTGAAAGAAGCGCTGGCGTTGAAAGAACGTCTGGCGCATGACATTCAAATCTTGAAAGATACGGTCGCCCGTGCCATTGCCGGGGAAACAGCCCGCTATGATGCATTTCGGGATAACCTTCCGGTGCTTAGAGCCATGAGCGAGGATGCTAAAGAAGCGGTATCGCTCACAGCGCCTCTTTATAGTGAAGGCCGTAAATCGGTGGCCGATCTTATGGATGCTCGTCGGGCGTATTTGCAAACCATTGAAGGTTATGAAAAAGCTTTAATGGGAGCCTTTCTTTCGCAAGGAAGGCTTCTGTTTCTTACAGGACAGCTGAATGAAGGGGTTTTGAGCGCTTTAGGCCAGGAGGGTGGATTATGAGCATGGGATCGGAAAGTCTTATATCGCGGATTGTTGGTGCTTTTATCCGTTCTAAAGTGACGCCTCTTGTTATTGGTTTCTCTATATTCCTGGGTGTGATGTCTATCATCAATCTTCCGCGGGAAGAAGAGCCGCAGATCGCGGTTCCTGTCTTTGATATCTTTGTATCCTATCCTGGAGCGACCGCCGAGGAAGTCGAGCGGCGCATTGTTAATGTGGGTGAGCGAAAACTGTGGGAACTCCCCGGGGTTGAGTATGTTTATTCCATGACCCAGGCCGACGGAGCGATCATTACGGTTCGTTTTAAGGTTGGCGAGGATGTGGAAAAGAGCCTGATCAAACTTTATACCAAGGTTTATTCGAATTTGGATCTTTTGGCCATGGGAGGTTCTCAGCCGCTGATCAAGATCCGTTCGATCGACGATGTTCCTGTTATGACATTGACGTTTCATAGTGCGACGATGGATGCGGTTAGTTTGCGCAAGGTCGCGGCAGATCTGCAGAATATTGTCAGTGCTATTCCGGATGTTTCCGAGACGCAGATCACAGGCGGACGCAAGCGGCAGTTTCGTGTTGTCTTAGATGAACAGAAGCTCAATGAACGGTTCTTAAATACGCTCGAGGTCGGCGAGCTTATCCGGCGTTCGAACGTCAAGATAGCTGCAGGGCATTTGCAAAGCCGGCCAGAGCTTGTTTCTGTTGAGTCCGACGGTTTTTTTCGCTCTAAAGAGGATCTTGAGAATGTGGTCGTGGGTGTAAGCCAGGGGGGTGAAGTTTATTTGAAGGATGTGGCGACCGTTGTTGATGGACCGGATGAAGATGAGACTGCGGTCAATTTTCAATTTGGTCCGGCAGATAAGACGGGGGCCAAAGGTGTTTTTGAAGCTGTGACGCTGGCTGTTTCTAAAAGGAAAGGCGCGAATGCCTCCCATGTTTGTGAAAGGATCCTTAAAAGGGTTGAAGGTGTTAAAGGAAGCATGATCCCTGCGGCGGTGTCTTATGCGGTCACGCGCAACTATGGTGAGACGGCGGATGAGAAATCAAATGAACTTTTGTTTCACATGGCACTGGCTATTTTAGGTGTGACGCTTTTGATGGCGCTTACGCTCGGTTGGCGCGAGTCGGGTGTGGTTGCAATTGCTATTCCTATGACCCTGTCGTTGACGCTGGCCGGTTTTCATTTCTTGGGGTTTACACTTAACCGCATTACGCTTTTTGCGTTGATATTTTCCATCGGCATTCTTGTGGATGATCCGATCGTCGGTGTTGAGAATATCGTGCGGCATTTGCGTATGGCCAAAAATAAAGGAAGGGCCTTGATCGATGTGATCGTTGAGGCTGTTCAGGAGATCCAGAGCCCGCTTATTTTGGCGACACTTACGGTCATTGCGGCGATCTTGCCCATGGCATTTGTCAGCGGCCTCATGGGTCCTTATATGCGTCCGATCCCGATCGGGGCGAGTATGGCCATGGTATTTTCCATGATCGTTGCGTTCGTGGCGACACCCTGGGCCGCGCACAGGATCTTGGGGCGGGCGCATGCCGAGGGTAAGTTACGAGGGCATGGCGAAGGGGAGAAGGATGATCTGTTGACGCGCGTGTACCGTTCCTATATGCAGCCGCTGATCTATAACGCCGTTGTTCGTAAGTGGTTTATCATGGGACTTATCGGGGCATTGGGCCTGGTTGTGATGATGGTACCGCTTAAGCTTGTTAAAATGAAAATGCTGCCTTTTGATAATAAAAATGAATTTCAGGTCGTTTTGAATATGCCTGAAGGAACAACGTTTGAAGGAACAAAGAAGGTGGTTGATGAGATCGCGGCGGTGATGCATGATGTCCCCGAGGTCAGTAATATTACGGCTTATATTGGTACTAGTGCGCCGTATAATTTCAACGGACTTGTGCGGCATTATTTCTTGCGTTCCAAGCCTTGGCAGGCAGACCTTCAGGTCAATCTTGTGGGGAAGAAAGATCGTAAACTGCAGAGCCATGATATTGCTAAAGCTGTTCGTCCGAAGATCCATCAGATCGTGGATAAGTTAGGCGGGCATGTGCAGGTTGCCGAAGTTCCGCCGGGACCTCCGGTCCTTTCGACCATGGTCGTTGAGATCTATGGTCCGTCGCTTGAGGGGCAGCGCAAGCTGGCGAGTGATGTTGAGCTTCTTTTTAAAAATAGTTCAAGCGTTACAGATATTGATAGTTATGTGGGGCGTCAGGAAAAGTTATATCGGCTTAAGATCAACAAGCAAAAGGCTTCTTTAAATGGTGTTGCGGTCAACGCGCTGGCTCAGGTCGTTGCGGATTCTTTACTCGGAACGAAGGCGGATCTGGCGCATCTTTCCGGTGAGAATGAGCCGGTTGAGATCCTCTTGCGTTTATCCAAAGATAAACGACAGACCCTTGATGCTGTTTTGGGAATGACAGTGCTGGCGCGTTTTGGCAATCGGATCCCGCTGAAAGACCTCGTCGAGGTGGAGTCGGGGCATAAAGATTACACGATCTATCATAAGAACCTGCAACGTGTTTCTTATGTGATCGCGGATGTGGATGGTCAGGTGGACAGCCCGGTTTATGCGATGCTTGATCTGAATCCTGGTTTTGAGAAGATCGCTGTGCCTGAGCCCAATCCTGCTATGCAAAAGAAAGCAGATCTTTTATTGACGGATCAGCCGCAGACCGATGAGCGCTGGTCTTTGAAGTGGGATGGCGAGTGGCAGATCACGTATGAAGTCTTCCGTGACCTGGGGATCGCTTTTGCGATCGTCCTGATATTGATCTTTACGCTGGTGGTGGGATGGTTCCAGTCGTTTAAGACGCCATGGATCATCATGTTACCGATCCCGCTTACACTTATCGGCATTCTGCCCGCGCACTGGATGACGAATACATTCTTTACGGCTACTTCGATGATTGGCATGATCGCGGGTGCCGGGATCGTTGTACGCAACTCGATCATTCTCGTGGATTTTATTGAGCTGAGGATGAAAGAAGGGATGGCGATCGAGGAAGCTGTGATCGATGCGGGGGCTAAACGCTTCCGTCCGATGCTCCTTACGGCCGCCGCGGTTGTGGTTGGCGCGTCGGTTATTTTGTTTGATCCTATCTTTCAGGGGTTGGCCTTATCGCTGATCGCAGGTGAAGTGGCATCGACGATCCTTTCACGGACGGCCGTGCCGGTGATATATTATATGGTTATGAAACCAAAAATAGGGAGGTCGTTATGATCCAGCGGATATTAAGAGGTATGGCCGGACTTTTTATTTTACTCAGCCTGGTGTTGGCATATTATGTTAGCCCGATGTGGTTATGGTTCACGGCGTTTGTGGGGCTGAATCTTCTCCAGTCGGCATTTACGAATTGGTGTCCCATGATGACCATTCTGGAAAAGTTAGGTGTGAAGCATTAAGGAGGCACTATGATCAAGTTCGTTGTTAATAAGGAACGTTGCATTTCTTGTGGCCAGTGCGCGGCAGATTGTTTAGTTAGTATCATCGACATGGTTGACGGACATCCGTCCATTGCGCGTCAGAATGGCCCCAAATGCATCCGTTGCCAGCATTGCCTGGCGATCTGTCCGACGGCGGCGATCTCGATCCTGGGAGTTGATCCGGCCGAATGTTTGCCTGTGACCGGGGAACTTCCGCATGCGGACAAGATCGAACGGTTGATCAAAGCACGCCGTTCTGTCCGTCGCTATAAGAAAGAAGATCTGGATCCTGCACTCATACAGCGGCTTTTGGACGTGGCCTCTTATGCACCGACGGGAAAGAATGTGCGGCAGGTGCGCTTCACGGTCATTGATAATCGTCAGATGATGGATAAGTTCCGTACACAGGCCATGGATCTTTTGGCCCAGTGTGTGCGTGAAGGCAAGTTGCCGCCGGGTATGGAATTCTTTGCTGATCATGTGAAACTTTGGGAAACAGCCAAGGTGGACATTATTTTTCGTGGGGCTCCTCATCTTGTAATCGCATCTGCTCCCAAGAATTGCCCGGCACCTGAGCCGGACTGTTTGATCGCGCTCGCGTACTTCGAGCTCTTTGCCCAAAGCCTGGGTGTGGGAACGGTTTGGACTGGTTTGGCAAAATGGTTGATCAATGTCGTTTTGCCGGAGCTTAAGATCAGTCTTGGGATCCCGCAAGATCATGTTATGGGTTACGTGATGGCGTTTGGCAAACCGCTTGTGGGATATGCGCGTACGGTGAAGCATGCTCCCAACGAAATCGTTAAGGTGTCTTTTTAGAAAGGTTTGTCATGTCTCCATTCCGTGACATTGATCTTCATGCTATTGCTCACCAGGCTATGGAACGTTATGGTTTTCGATATCAATTTTCCAAAAATATGATGCGTGAAGTTGATCGCCTTGATCCCAAGAAAATGCTGCGCTCTGGCAGGGTGGATCTGCGTGGACTTTTGTGGTCGTCGATTGATAATGTGGATTCACTTGATCTTGACCAACTGGAATATGCCGAGCGTGGCGCTGATCAGGAGATTTTGATCAAGATCGCGATAGCGGATGTTGACGTCTTTGTTCCACGGGGTTTTGAAATTGATCGCCATGCCGAGCATAATGCAACGTCGGTATATACGGGCATTGAAACGTTTCCCATGTTGCCTTTGCGTTTGTCAACGGACCTCACCTCTTTGCGTGCAGGTGAGGACCGGCCTGCGATCGTGATTGAATTTGTGGTTTTGAAGAACGGCGATGTGCGGCGCGGGAAGATCTATCTTGCGCTGGTCCATAATAGGGCGAAACTGGTTTATGAAGAGGTTGGTGCCTGGCTTGACGGCCATGGTCCTTTCCCGCAGGCATTTACGGATATTCCGGGGTTGGAAGAACAGGTTCGTTTGCAGGATGAAGCGGCCAGTCGTCTTAAGAATTTTCGCATGGAAAAGGGGGCTCTGGAATTGGAAAGTCTGGAAGCCAAGACGGTCATGAAAGATGATATGGTCGTTGGGCTGGTTTTACCCAGCGAGGATAGGGCACACCATGTCATTGAGAATTTTATGATCGCGGCCAATGGTACGGTCATGGAATTTCTGGAGAAAGCACATGTGCCTGTGATCCAGCGCATTGTGCGCGTTCCTAAGAACTGGCCCGGGATTGTTGATGTTGCAGCTGATCTGGGAACACGCCTTCCGGCTGAAGCGGATGTGAAGGCTTTGTCCAAGTTCCTTCTTAAAAGGAAGTCTGCGGACAGTGTTCATTTTCCTGACCTGTCGCTCACCATTGTGAAATTGCTGGGTCCTGGCGAGTACATGATGCTGGAGCCGGGCAAGGCTCCGGTGGGCCATTTTGGTCTGGCTGTTTCGGATTATACCCATTCGACGGCGCCCAACCGCCGGTATGTGGATCTTATTATCCAGCGGATCTTGAAAGCGGTGCTGGACAGAAAAGCTTGTCCGTATTCTCGCAAAGAATTGATCGAGCATGCGGCCTGGTGCACAGACCGTGACAAGATGTCCAAGAAGGTCGAGCGGTTCATGCAAAAGGTTGCGGCCGCGGTCTTGATGAGAGGTCGGATCGGTGAGGTTTTTGACGGCATCATCACAGGATCTTCGGATAAAGGGATTTATGTGCGCCTCGTTGAGCCGCCGGTTGAGGGCCGGATCATGGGTGGTGGTGAAAGGCTTTCGGTCGGACAGAATGTGCGTGTTAAGTTAACGGACCTGGATCCTTATCAGGGACATATTGATTTTGAACGTGCTCGCGAAGGTGGGAATGTAAAGTCTTCGCTTAAAGGCCGCAGAAGATAGCCCGGCTTTTTTCCTCCGTATAATCTCTTGCCCGTTTTATATTAATCACGTATTATAACTATCAAATTAAGAAGGCATCTTTAGATTAATTGATCAAAGGCCTTGATGAATGGATAAATTTTCCTCGCCCGCATCTAAAATAATCCCTTTCAGGATCGTTGTTATCTACGCGGCTTTTGGTCTTTTCTGGTTTTTATTGACGGATCTGATGACCGGCATGAAACTTGAAGATGGGTTCCATGTTGTGCCGCATATTGTCTTTATCCTGATCACAGCGTGCCTGCTTTATCTCCTTGTTCGTCGCGCCATGCTGCTCATTTTGAACAGTCACAAACGCGAATATCTTTTATTCAATCATATGAATGAAGCGGTGTTCCTTCATGAAGGCCCGGGGCCGGATGGATTGCCGGGTCGTTTTATTGAGGTCAATGAGGCCGCGTGTACGCGCCTGGGATATACGCGTGCAGAATTTCTGAAGATGCGTCCCACGGATATTGATGATCCGCAAACATTTGTGGATGTGGCCGCTGTTATGAACACGCTTCAGTCGACGCGCAATGTGCTCTGGGAAGGGGCGCATTTGGCTAAAGACGGACGCAGGATACCCGTTGAGATCAGTAACCGCATTGTTGATTTTGATGGACACGAAATGATCCTTTCCATCGCCCGCGATATCACAGAGCGTAAGCGTGTCGAGGCGGCCCTGTTGCTGCATGAAGAAGAGCTTAAGGCGACCAACAGACGTCTTGAGGATATCATTGAATTTCTACCGGATGCTACATTCATCATTGATCCTGATAAAAAGATCATTGCCTGGAATCGTGCTATGGAAGAAATGACAGGTGTGGCGAAGAAAGATATCCTGGGGCAAAGCCATCGGGAAGCATCGGTGCCTTTTTATGGTGAGAAGGTGCCCTATCTCTTGGATTTCCTCGATGGCCCGGAAGGCGAGATCCCTTCGAGATATTTGATGCTTGAACGCAAGGGTCGTTGTTTATCGGCGGAAGCTTTTGCGCCTGCACTTTATGGTGGGCGGGGGGCGTATATATGGAATGTCGGGGCGCCGCTTTATGATCATGAAGGGCATGTGATCGGCATGATCGAATCGATCCGTGATATCACGGAACATAGAGTAGCTGAACAGGCGTTGGAGAAAGAACATAATCTTTTGCGCACCTTGGTCGATAATATTCCGGACAGTGTTTATGTGAAGGATAAAGAAGGACGAAAGATCCTGACCAATCGTACGGATATGGATTTTATTGGTGTCCAGAATGAATCAGATATTCTGGGTAAGACAGATGCGGAAGTTTTTCCCAGTCATTTGGCGAAAGAATATGCCAAGGACGATCAAAATGTGCTGCGGCATGCGCGGCCGGTCATCAACCGTGAAGAGATCATTGAAGATTCTACGGGGGTCAAGCGATGGCTTTTAACATCCAAGATTCCTTTAAAAGGGCAGGATGGTGCTGTTTCCGGGCTTGTGGGGATCGGGCGGGATATTACAGATCGCAAGCTTTTGGAGAGCAAACTTTTGACCATGGCACACTATGATTCGCTCACAGCGCTTCCTAATCGTACTTTATTTATGGATAAAGCGAATATGGGCTTGGCGCATGCGAAGCGTGCCAATTTGCAATGTGCGATCCTCTTTATTGATCTTGATCATTTCAAGAGTGTGAACGATACGCTAGGGCATTCTATCGGTGATGCGCTTCTTAAGGATACGGCTGCTAAGCTTGCGGAGTGTGTGCGTGAGACCGATGTCATGGCCCGCCTAGGGGGAGATGAGTTCATTGTTCTGCTCAATGATCTTGATGATGCCGAGGGTGCGCGTTATATTGCAGAACGTATCCGTGAAAAACTGAATGCCCCGCGTTCTGTGGTGGGCAATGATCTTTTTATTACAGCCAGTGTGGGCATTGTGACTTATCCGCATGACGGAGAAACATTGGAAGATCTTTTGAAGAATGCCGATACGGCCATGTACGCGGCCAAAGAATCCGGAAGGAATATGTATTGTTTTTATGATCATGCCATGAATCAGAAGGCTGTTACGAGAATGCAGATCGAGCGTGGTTTGCGTGAAGCCTTGGTTAAGAATGAGCTTTGCCTGTTTTATCAGCCTATTGTGAGTGTGAAGGACGGTAAGGTCAGAGGGTTTGAGGCTTTGCTGCGTTGGTTTCGGGCCGAAGGCGGTTTGATATTCCCGAATGAATTCATACCTGTCGCGGAAGACACGGGCCTTATTATTCCTATTGGCGAGTGGGTTCTTTACGAGGCATGCCGGTTTCATCGTATGCTCATGGATGCCGGGTTCAAGGACATGGTCATGTCGGTTAATATTTCTGTGGCCCAATTACGACGCAAGAATATTGTCCAGATCATAGAAGGGGCGCTTAAGGCCAGCGGGCTTCCTCCCGAGGGTCTTGAGATCGAAGTGACTGAAAGTATGTTGATCGATTCGTTTGATAGCGCCATCGAGGTGCTTAATAATATTCGTGCTTTAGGAGTTCAGGTATCGCTCGATGATTTTGGAACGGGCTATTCTTCGCTGGTCCATTTGCAGCGGCTGCCCATCGGGAACCTTAAGATTGACCGTTTCTTTATCAAGGAGATCGCCAAGGACACGGATGAGAATGCCATGATCCCGGCGATCATTGATCTTGCGCACAAGCTTAATTTAAGCGTTGTGGCGGAAGGTGTGGAAACGCAGATCCAGCTTGAGAAACTTATTGGTAATAATTGTGATTATTTTCAGGGATATTTCTTAAGTCGGCCTATGCCTGCGGCCAATGTGTTGCCGTTTCTTAAGGGGGAGCGGCCGGTGGATGGGGGTTCTTAAATAATAAGGAGGAAAGAATGGCGAAACTCATGAAAAGGCTTCTGGCATTGATCATGGTTGGCATTTGTACCGTGGGGTTTGCCTTGCCTGCATGTGCCCAGGCTACGCTCGATGATATCCTCAAGCGTGTTGAGGCTCTTGAAAGAGAGAATGCATCCTTAAAAGCAGAAGTAATGGCGCTTAAGGAAAAACCTGCAATGCCTGCGGCGACTGCCCAGGTTGCGGCTGCTCCTGCGGCGGCGACACCTGCAGTGAATTTCTTGAAGACCAAGTTGGATGTTGAGATGTATGGTTTTATCATGGCCCAGGGGTCTTATGCGGATTCTGATATGGCCAGTAGCAATGCGCCCAGAGTCGCACCCAAGGAAAATGGTAGCAGTCAGAGTGAGTTCGGGATGGCCGGGAATGATACACGCCTTGGATTTAATGTTAAGGGGCCGGACCTTGAGGACGGGGGAAAGGTCAGCGGCAAGATCGAAATAGATTTTGCGAATTCGCAGACTGCGACGTATACGCCGCGTTTAAGGCATGCCTATGTGCAGCTGGATTATCCGAAATGGGCTGTTAATGCGGGCCAGAATTGGGATATTTTCGCGCCGATCAATCCGAGTATATTGAATCCGGATATTTTATGGGGGCAGGGTAATGTGGGTTATCGCCATCCGCAGGTTCACATTGTTAACAAATGGGGCGATGTCTGGGGCGGGAAATTGACCAGCAAGACCGGCATCTTGGATACAGATGATGTTACCAATGAGAATTCAGGAGTCCCTGTCTTGGCCACATATACGGGTTATGAGACCAAGATCATGGGCATGCCCGCGACATTTGGTGTGAGTGGGTTGTTAGGTGAAGTCGAAGCGTCGGGTGACCAGGATCATTCATTATGGGCGGTGGCTTTTGGCATGACGCTCAAAATGACTGATTGGTTGGCGTTCAAGGCCGAAGGCTTCAGTGGTGCCAAGTTGGATGACTTTTTGGGGGGTAGTACGCTGGGCATGACTTCTTATTTGGCAAGCGGTTTGGATAAGAAGCCTTTTCGTGTTAAAGGCGGATTTGCAGAGTTGACGTATAATCCGATCAAGAAAGTCGAGATGAACCTAGGGGCCGGGATTGACATGGTCAATGATGATGCGTTTATTAATCCTGTTGCTGCTCCGGGGGTTGGCACAACTTCGGATGCGTCGAATGTTTACGAATACAATACGACGACCTATACCAATATCAAATATAGCCTGAGCAAGGAATTGCAGGTCGGTCTTGAGTATCAGTATTTTAAGACGGAGTGGGTTGATGGCAGCAAGGGTGACGCGAACCGTATCATGTCGGCGGTCATCTATAAGTTTTGATCGAGTTTAAGGTTAAGGTGTTTTAAAAGGGGCCGTCTGGCCCCTTTTTATTTCTTAAAGTTCTTTTGAATTGCATCTTTTGCTGGAGCTTTTTGCCGTGTTTATGTAGAATAGACGACATGGCTACCAAATTAGACAATAAAGCTTTGAGCACCATGATCATCAGCGTCGTTGAGGACACGTTCAAACAGATGTGTCATGTCGCTCCTTCGGCCGAACCTGTTGCGGGTGAGAAAGATATCATTGAATATGACGGCAGGATGCGGCTTTTTCCTATGGAAAAGTTCAATGCTCCGGCCTATGTGGCGATCGTTAATTATTATCTGTCGCCGAAGCACCTTGAGGCTAAAGATGCTGTCGGGACATTCATTTTGTATTTTAAAGAAGATCTGGTGGAGCGGCTTTTCAAGGCTTTTGGTCGTTCGGCCAGTGAATCTGAGAATGAACAGGCCTGTCTGGATGTCGTTGGTGATTTGTGTCAGGTGATCGCAGAGAATTTGAAGAAGCAAATTCTGGCGCTGGATCTTGCGGACCTCACCTTGTCTGCTCCGTATAAGTATAAAAATGCGGTTCTTGAAGGCGCGCAGTTTGATTATAATCTTTTCAAGAAACAGGAAGTTGCATTCTCGTTCTGGAAAGAAAAGTGTGTTGTTGTCGAAGCATGCATGGGCCATGTTCCCACCAAAGGGCGGTAACGGAAGCAGTGGAAAACACATCTGAATATTTAAAACAGATCATTAATTCCGTCGCAGACCCTCTTTTTGTAAAAGACCGCAAGCACCGCTGGATCCTGCTCAACCAGGCGTTTTGTGATTTTATGGGTCATCCAAGTTCCAAGCTCATTGGTAAATCGGATTATGATTTCTTTCCCAAAAAAGAAGCGGATGTTTTTTGGCAGAAAGATGAAGAGGTTTTCCAGACCGGGCAAGAGAATGTTAACGAGGAGTTCTTTACAGATGGCACCGGTTCGCGCAGGGTCATCATTACAAAGAAAACCATTTATACGGGGCCTTCCGGGGAACAATGTATCGTTGGTATTATCCGTGACATGACGGATATCAAGCGTACGACCGAGGAACTCAGGTCGGCCTATGAGAAACTGGTGGCCCTGCAGAGCCGGTTGATCCAATCAGAAAAAATGGCGTCCCTGGGCCAGTTAGCCGCAGGCATAGCCCACGAGATCAATAATCCTACGGCGTATATTATTTCCAATCTTGATATGTTCCAGGAATATCAAAGTCAGGTTCAAAAATGTTTTCGCATTGTTGCACCGTATCTTTCGACGATCAAAGAATTACCCCAGGACCAGAGTAAGAAACTTGGCGAGATCATGGAAGATCTGCCGGTCCTGATCTGCGAGACAGCCCAGGGTGCGCAGAGGATCAAGAAGATCGTTCAGGACCTGAAGGTTTTTGCGCATCCCACAGAAGGCACTCTTGAATACGGGGATTTGCACGCTTGCATTGATCGTGCGATCGATATCATGGCGGGAGAGTTAAAATATAAGATCAAGTTGGTGCGTGAGTATGGGCATCTTCCTCTGGTATGTTTCAGGGAACAGCAAATGTTGCAGGTGTTCATGAACTTATTATCAAATGCGGCCCAGGCGATCGAAACAAATGGAACGATCAAGATCAAGACATGGCCCCATGGGAAAGAAGTTCATATCGAGATCAGCGATAATGGTCAAGGGATCGCGCCGGATGTTATTTCCAAGATATTTGACCCTTTCTTTACGACCAAATCTGTGGGACAGGGGACTGGCCTTGGGCTTTCGGTGGTGCATGGCATTATTACCAAGCATCAAGGAACGATCAACGCTGTGAGTCAGGTCGGGGAAGGTGCGGTCTTTCATATTAAATTATTACGGGATGGGCCCGGCGGATCCGGAGTCAAAAAAGAACAAGCGTAAGCGAGGTGGGGATGTCCTTTGTTCAGTCGTTGGCCCGAGGGGTTGTCCGTACCTTTTATCGCTTGCATATCATTGATCATTCCCTGGTGCCTGCTTCTGGTGGCGCGCTGATTGTCGCGAACCATTTGTCATTCATTGATGTTCTTTTTCTCGCCGCTTCCATTGATCGTCCGGTCAAGTTTGTCACCAGCCGTGAGGTTTATAATAATCCCTGGTTGCGCTCGTTATGCCGTGCGGCCGGAGCCTTTCCATTGTCTCCCCAGGATCCGCCTAAAACGATCATCCGTACATTTGCCGCGGTCCGTGAAGTGATCAAAGAAGGTGAGCTCGTATGCATGTTCCCTGAGGGCGGGCTGTCACGCACCGGCAACACCTTGCGTTTTAATCGCGGGCTTGAACATATCATGCGGGATCTTTCCGAACCTATTATTCCCGTATATCTGGACCGTACCTGGCACAGCATCTGGAGTTTTGAAGGCGGGAAGTATTTTTTCAAACGTCCGCGTCAGCTGAGGCATCCTGTGACCGTCATGTTTGGCTCGCCCATGTTGTCGTCGACAAAAGTGTTTGATGTGCGCCAGAAGGTCGTGGAGCTTGGGGCGCAGGCATTCCGGTACCGTTTGGAAGAAAAGATGACGCTGGGGGAGTTGTTCTTTGATGAAGTCATGCGGCGGCCTTTTGCACCGTGCATCGCGGATTCAACCGGCAAGAACCTTAACCGCTGGCAAACGTTTGTTGTGGCCCATGCTTTATCCCGGCAATTGGCCAAGCTGACACGTGGCCAGGAGTTCGTTGGGATTTTTTTACCGACGTCGGTTGCATCGGCTGTGACCAATATCGCGGTCGCGATCCTGCATAAGCCGGTTGTGAATTTGAACTACAGTTCTGGTCGTGAAGCACTGCGTTGTGCGGTCGAACAGACCGGCATGAAGGTGTGTGTGACCTCGCGCGCTTTTCTCGAGAAGTTACAGACCACGCCTCCGTGTGAGGGGGTTTTTATTGAAGAACTTTGGGATAAAATAAGTTTTGTGCAGCGCTGTAAAGCCATGGCTTGTGTTTTCCTGATGCCTGCTTTTCTCGCACACCGTTATGTTTTCGGAAGCTGGAAGTATCGCAGTGTTGACGATCTGGTCACGGTTGTTTTTACCAGCGGCAGCACGGGACAGCCCAAAGGAGTGATGCTTTCGCATGCGAATATTATTGCGAATCTAGAGGGGTTTCACCAAGGCTTTAAAGTCCGCTCTAGTGATGTGCTCATGGGGATCCTGCCATTTTTTCATTCATTCGGGTTTGCGGCTGTCTTATGGTTGCCTTTGGCGAGTTCCATGCGTGCGGTCTATCATCCAAGTCCACTGGATGCGAAAGTCGTCGGTGATATGGTTCGTAATCATCGGGCGACCCTCATGATGGCGACGCCGACATTCCTTAGCGCTTATATTAAGCGGTGTGAGCCGGGTGATTTTAAAACGATCCGTTATACGATCATTGGTGCCGAAAAGCTTAAGGCCGTGATTGCGGATGCTTGTATGGAGAAATTTGGTTTTATGCCGCTCGAGGGTTATGGGTGCACGGAATTATCCCCCATTGTCAGCTTGAATTTTCCGGATGATCGCAGTTCGGGGACTCTGCAAAAAGCGCATAAGCCCGGGACCATCGGGAATCCTTTGCCTGGTGTTGCGGTGAGGATTGTTGATCCTGAAACTTATCGCGTACTGGGTCCGTATGAAGAGGGGCTTCTTGTTGTCAAAGGGCAGAACGTTATGCGCGGTTATTTTAAAGAATCCGAGAAAACAAAAGAAGCTTTTGTGGATGGTTGGTATAAGACAGGGGATATCGCATTTTTGGATGATGACGGGTTTGTGACCATCACGGACCGCATCAACCGTTTCAGCAAGATCGCAGGTGAAATGGTCCCGCATATCCGCATTGAAGAGGCTATTCATAAAGCTGTTCAGGCCACCGAGCCGATGTGCCTTGTAGCGGCAGTTCCGGATGACAGAAAAGGTGAGAAGCTTGTTGTGCTGACATTGAAAGATGTTGATATTTCGTCGGTGCGCGAAGCGCTTAAAGCAGAAGGGTTGCCTAATTTATGGATCCCTGAATCTGAGATGTTTTTCAGGATCGACGCGATCCCGGTCTTAGGTAGTGGTAAACTAGATCTGGGAACGGTGAAGCGTTTGGCGCGTGAGCTGGCTTTAGGGAGCAAGGCATGATCATTGAACATATGGATGTGAATATTGTTGAAGCGCCGCTCTCGACGCCTTTTCGTATTGCGACGGGGCAGCATAATACGCTTAAGAATGTTTTTGTTAGTTTGACGCTTAAAAGCGGTGTTAAAGGTTGGGGCGAAGCCGCTGTGGCGACCCATATCACCGGGGAGACTGTCGAGAAGACCTTTTCTAATTTGAAGGAAGCAGCGGCGGTCAGCCTTGGTGAGGACATTTCTGATCACAGGTCTTTCTTGGGAGCTTTTCGCGAGAAGTTTGCCGAGAATCATGCGGGCCTTGCGGCATTGGAAATGGCGGTGCTGGATGCCTGGACGCGCACACTTAAGATCCCTTTATGGAAACTTTTTGGAAATAGCCCCGTTCCTTTGCGCTCGGACATTACCATTGTCATCGGATCCCTGCAAGAGGCTGAAACGTCAGCTCTGGCTTATTCCCGTCGGGGATTTAAGACGTTTAAGGTGAAGGTCGGTCAGGATCATGATCTGGATCTGGCGCGTGTTCTGGCGGTGAGAAAAGCGGCACCACGGGTGAATATGGTGATCGATGCCAACCAGGGTTTTACTGCTTCCGGGATGCTTAAGTTTCTCAAAGAACTTAAGAAGAATAAAGTTGTACCGCTTCTTGTGGAGCAGCCGGTTCCCAAGAATGACTGGGATGGCTTGAAATGTGTGACGCGCGCTGTTCACAAGTCCGGGATTTTGGTTTGTGCCGACGAGAGTGTGGGTTCTTTGGCCGATACTGTGCGGGCCGTGCGTGAGCGCGCGGTCACGGCCATCAATGTTAAGACCATGAAAAGCGGTTTGCTGGAAGGTGAAGCGATCGCACGTCTGGCGCGGGCGGCAGGGATGGAACTTATGATCGGTGCGATGATGGAAAGTGCTTTGGCGGTTACGGCCTCGGCGCATATGGCGGCGGGACTGGGATGTTTTAAGTACATTGATCTTGATACGACCTATTTTCTAAAAGGCCCGCTGGCTAAGTCTCCGTATCTGGATGAGAAAGGATGTTTTGACCTCTCGCGTGCACGCGCGGGTATTGGCGTTGTCCTCCCATGATGATCCATGACCCCTTCCTTATTATTGTTATCCTTTTGGCCATTGAAGTTCTGGTACTGTTCTTAAGTCAACACGAGCGCACGCGTGGGTGGTTTAATTTTATTCCGCCAGTTTTTTGGATCTATTTTCTTCCGATGTTAGCCGCGACAGCCGGTGTCCTCGATCCAGGCGCGCCTGTCTTGTCGATGATCACAACCTATCTTTTGCCAGCGAGTTTGTTCTTACTTTTAGTTGTCATCGATCTGAAGGCGATCATCCAGCTCGGCGGTATGGCGTTGGCCATGTTCTTTATTGGAAGCGCGGGGATCATGGCCGGTACGGTCGTGTCTTTTTGTCTGTTTAAAAATATGGTAGGAGCGGAGTTCTGGGCCGGGTTCGGGGCTTTATCGGCGTCATGGACCGGGGGCAGTGCCAATATGATCGCGGTCAAAGAAGCGCTGGCTGTGCCGGACAGGGTTTTTGCCCCCATGGTCATTGTGGATACGGTTGTGCCGTATGTGTGGATGGGCATGCTCATTGCGTGCGTCGGAGTGCAGGCGGGTTTTGATCGTTGGAACCGTTCGGATCGTAAGGTTGTGGATGATCTGGCCAGGCGCGCGAAGGTTGATGTCGTTACTGTGCGCTTGACACCGGGTGGTGTGGTGAGCGTTCTTGCGTTTGCCATAGTTGGAAGTTTGCTGGCTAAAGATATAGGCACGAGACTTCCGGTCGTGAAAGATATTGTTTCGCCGTATGCCTGGACGATCATTGTGGTGTCCATGCTGGGGATCTTACTTTCGTTGACATCTGTCCGTCGTATAGAGAAGGCCGGTGCATCGAAGATCGGGTATTACATTCTTTATTTTGTTTTGACCGCTATTGGGGCCAAGGCGAGCATCAGCAATGTCGGGTCGGCGTTCATTCTTATTGCAGCAGGCTTCCTGATCATTTTTGTGCACGCCGGTTTTCTTTTGGCAGGGGCCAGCCTTTTACGCGCACCGCTTTTCCTGGTGGCAGCGGCCAGTCAGGCCAATGTAGGGGGCGTGGCTTCTGCTCCGGTTGTGGCTGCGGTCTATGAGCCGGGACTTGCTTCGGTCGGGCTGCTTTTAGCGATCCTGGGCAATATCGTGGGAACATACTTTGGGATCTTATGCGGACAATTTTGCCGATTCTTTTCATAATTCTTGTTAGCGCACGTATCGCCCATGCGGCTGATGTTCCTTATGTCACAGCCTCGATGCGTGAGCCTGGTTACTGGATCCAACAGCAGTCTTTGCCGGACAGGGTTGTCATGGATCCTCAAGGGATTGTAGCCTTCAATCAAGGGCTTTATGCCCAGGGTTTATGTGATGATCTGAGTATTTTTCCGTCTGTATGGCCAGGAGAAAAGCTTAAGATGGAGATCGAAGGCCTGGCCATGAATTTGAGTGTGTTGAAACTTTTTGATCGGGATGGTCATAATGCAGGGCCGGATCTTTATGCGACATGGACCGAGAACATGGCACTGGATGTTCTGGGAAATCAGGTGCGGGTCAGGTATGCGTTCACATCTGCCTTTACGAATCAACGTCTCTTGCCAACGGATGATCCGCTTTATGATAAGCCGGGGGATGTGAATTTTGACCAGGTTCAAAACAGTGGCCTTGATCCGGCGACTCCCTTGGTTGTTTTGCATGAAAGCGCAGATGGATCGTGGTTGTATGTCAAAGATGGGATTTCTTCGGGTTGGGTCAAGCGCGAGGAGATTGCTTTTTGCGATAAGTCAACCTGGTTGAGAAGTGTAACGGGGAAGAATATGGCGGTCGTGACCGCGGCGCGTACAGCGATCTATTTGGATGCGACGATGGTTAAGGCGGTGGCGGTGGCGCGCATGGGATCGCGCTTTGTCATTAAGCGAGCGGGTCGTGGTTTTATGGAGATTGTGTACCCCTTACGTCATTCGGATGGGACCGCACGTTTTGTCAGTGGTTTTATCTTGCCCACAGATATTATGAGGGGCTTTCTTCCGTATACGCCCAGGATTGTGATCACGCAGGCTTTTAAATTGCTGGATGCGCCTTATGGTTGGGGCGATATGCATGGCGATCAGGATTGTTCGCGTTTTATTCATATGGTGTTTGCGACCATGGGGCTGGATCTGCCGCGCAATTCTACAGAACAGGCACGATCGGGTTTGTCGTTGGCTGAGTTTAATGCGGGCGCTTCTTTAAAAGAAAAGTTGGAGCTGATCTCTAGTCAGGGGCTTGGAGGGCTTGTTCTGCTGCGGCTTAAAGGGCATATTATGCTTTATTTAGGTCAGGTTAAGGACCGTCTTTATGCCATTCATGCGATCTGGGCTTATCGCGAGAAAGGGCCCCAAGGGGATGTGGCCACTGTTTTAGGCCGGGTGGTTGTGAGCGATCTTTCCCTGGGGGAAGGATCTTCCCGCGGGTCTCTTTTGGAACGTGTTGTGGCTGTTAGACTTTTGAAGGGTGATAATCCTGATTCCGGGGTGGGTCAAAGATAATCATTGACATTTTGGGGAGAATAAGGGAGGATGTGCGCGTTAAGGTAGCGATTAGGACACGAGTTTCCCACCTCCGAACACCTCCTCATTACCTTCGAATTGAATCTTGCATCTATTTTAAGACAGCATAACTGGCGTATTGTTGTGTCCAGATGTGTGCAAGGTACAAAAAATTAAAAAATAAGAACAAGAAAGAAGAATCAAGAAATGACTAACACAAATGTACCAACAACGTTTTATGGGCTTGGCATTGCGCCTAAGGTTCTCGAGGTTTTGGACCGTATGAAGTTCAAGGTCCCGACACCGATTCAGCATAAGGCCATTCCTCTTGCTGTTGAAGGCAAGGACATTATGGGTATTGCGCAGACCGGCACGGGAAAGACCCTTGCTTTTGCGATCCCCATGGTCCAGCGTCTCGCGCAGGCGCCAGGTAACGGCCTTATCGTTGTGCCCACCCGTGAGCTCGCGATCCAGGTCGAAGAAACCATTGAGAAAGTCGGTGTGCCTTTTGGTTTAAGGACGGCGGTTCTTATCGGCGGCGCTTCGATGGAAGAACAGTTGCGTGCCATCAAGAGAGGCGCACGTATCCTCATTGCCACACCGGGTCGTCTCATTGATCATATGCAGCGTGGAACTGTGCGTTTGAATACGACGCGTATTTTGGTCCTTGATGAAGCGGATCGTATGTTCGACATGGGTTTTGCACCGCAGATCGAACAGATCTTGCAGCAGGTTACTAAAGATCGTCAGACCATGCTTTTTTCGGCAACAATGCCGCGGGATATCATGACCATGGCGTCGCGTCACATGAAGCTTCCGATCAACATCGAGGTCGCACCCCAGGGCACGGCTGCCGAGCGCGTGGTCCAGGAAATCTTTGTGGTGAAGCGTGAGATGAAAACAGTTCTTCTCGCCAAACTTCTTGGCCAATACCGTGGATCAGTGCTTTTGTTCTCGCGCACCAAGCACGGGGCGCACAAGCTCAATCGTGATATCAAACAGATGGGCCATAGCGTCGCTGAGATCCATTCGGATAAGTCTTTGTCCCAGCGCCGCGCTGCACTTGAAGGTTTCAAGGTCGGGCGTTATCGCGTGCTTGTGGCGACAGATATTGCCGCACGTGGTATCGACGTTAAGGGCATCGAGCTTGTCATTAACTTTGACTTGCCGGATGACGCTGAAAATTACGTGCATCGCATTGGCCGTACAGGCCGTGCGGGTATGGAAGGCCGCGCCATTTCGATCGCGACACCGGATCAGGCAGATCAGGTGCAGGCTATTGAGCGCATTGTGCGTTCGCAGATCACGTTGGCGCAGCATCCTGAAGTTGAAACACATACGCTTTATCGTGCTCCGGCGGCAGGGTCAGGCCGCAGGCCAACAGGTGGCGGTGGCCGCAGTTTCGTGAACAAGTCGTTCGCGCGCGGCGGGCGTCGTCGGTTCCGTTAATTGTTATCTCATCAAGCTGAAGTTCAAAAGCCCTTGGTTTCCAAGGGCTTTTTTATTGTTCAACGTTGAATTCGATTGACTTTCATGTGTGGATACTGTAAAAACTGAATATCTTATTAAAATATTGTAATCAATATTTAAGCATTTCGACTCATACCCTAAAGAGGGGGATATTATGGCCAGATTGATCAAGAATAATGTTCATTGGGTGGGTAAGGTGGATTGGGAGCTTCGCATGTTCCATGGCGATGAGCTTTCGACGCATTATGGTACGAATTATAACGCGTATTTGATCCGTGAAGAAAAAACCGTTTTGATCGATACCGTATGGAGTCCTTTCACCGAGGAGTTCTTGCGTGAGCTTTCCCAGACGGTTGATATCCAGAAGATCGATGCCATTGTTGTTAATCATGCTGAGATCGACCATACAGGTGCGCTCAAGGATCTGATCGCGCTTATTCCGCATGTTCCGGTTTACTGTACGCATAACGGTGTGAAATCGCTTAAAGGCCATTTTCATCAGGATTGGAATTTCAAGCCCGTGAGAACGGGGGATACGCTGGATATTGGCCATGGCAAGAAGCTCATGTTCATTGAGGCGGCCATGCTCCATTGGCCGGACACCATGTTCACATATCTTACGGGTGATAATATTCTTTTTTCAACAGACGCATTCGGCCAGCATCTGGCCACAGATCTTGTCTGGGCGGATCTGGTTGATCCGTGGATCCTGTGGGAAGAGGACATGAAGTATTATGCAAATATCATTGCCCCGTGGGGAAAGTCTGTTGATGCAAAATTAAAAGAGTTGAAGACGCTTAGCCTTCCGATCGATATGATCTGTCCGAGCCATGGTGCGTGCTGGCGCGGGGCGGATGTACCTAAGGCTATGGAGAAATATACGGCGTGGGCCAATATGTATCAGGAAAATCGTGTTGCGATCGTTTACGACACGATCTGGGGTGGTACGCGGGTGATGGCAGAAGAGATCGCCAAAGGTATTCGTTTGGCGGATCCAAAGGTTGTTGTGAATGTGATGAATCTTGCTAAGTCTGACAAGAATGATGTGGCGACCGAGGTGTTCCGTTCTAAGGCGGTGCTGGTAGGTTCTCCTTCGCACAATAAATGCGCGCTGTCATCTGTCGGTGCTTTTCTTGAAGAAATGCGCGGGCTTTCATTCAAAGGCAAGAAATCGGCGGCGTTTGGCTGTTACGGCTGGTCCGGAGAAGCACAGAAGCGTTTGAATGATACGCTCAGGGATATTGGTTTTGAGGTTGTGGATGAAGGCATCAAGAATCTGTGGGAGCCGGATGCAGGGGCGATCGAGCGGTGCATAGAATATGGGAAACAGTTTATCGGAAAGATTTAATGATGTTGTGTTTTAACAAGAAGCCCAGGGTTTTTATTGACGGGGATCATGAAAAACAGCATGCGGCCAAGACGTCCGTTGTTGCAGCATTTTTTCTTGTGACTATGAAGGTCATTGTAGGCATGATGACCGGAAGCTTGGGTATTCTTGCTGAAGCGGCGCATTCGGCGCTGGACATGGTCGCGGCCGTTGTGACCTGGTTCGCGGTGCGTGAATCTGCCAAGCCGGCTGATCGTGAACATCGTTATGGACATGGTAAAGTCGAGAATCTCTCGGCGTTATTTGAAACCGTTCTTCTTTTGATTACGTGTGGCTGGATCGGGCATGAGGCGATCAAGCGCATCCTTTCCGGCAAGGTGGATGTTGAGGTTACGTTCTGGTCATTCGCTGTTATGGGCATTTCTATTGTGGTTGACATTTCACGTTCACGCATGTTGCATCACGCTGCCAAGAAATATAATAGCCAGGCACTTGAAGCCGATGCCCTGCATTTTTCAACGGATATCTGGAGCTCGGCGGTTGTTATTCTGGGGCTTTTGTGTGTGAGTCTGAGCGGATTTATTCCTAATGGGAATTGGCTGCATTACGCCGACGCTGTGGCGGCATTGGTGGTCGGCCTTATCGTTATTCAGATCAGCTGGAAATTAGGTGTGCGTACGGTCGCTGCCTTACTGGATGCGGCACCTGAAGGTGTGGAGCAAAAAGTCATTGCCGCAGCTGAGAAAGTTCCCGGAGTGTTTAACTGCCATCATGTGCGTGTTCGTTCATCCGGGCCGCAGGTTTTTGTTGATCTGCATGTTCTGGTTGACGGAAGTATGCCCCTGCATGAGGCTCACAACCTTACTGAGATCATCGAGAAAGCTGTTGAAGCAGTCTGTCCGGATGCTGATGTTACGGTCCATCCTGAACCAAAATAAGAATACCATGAGATCTCTCCGTATTGCCGCCAGCTTACTTGCTGCTTTTGTCACTGTTATTGCGGTGGGCATCGCGTTCATTCTTTTTACAGCATGGGGTGCAGAACTGATTATTCGTCCTGCGGCGAGCCGGGTATTGGGGCCGGGGAACGTGGTTTATGAGCGCATGGAAGGATCTTTGATCCGGGGTGTTCATGTTTTTCATATGGAGATCCGTCGTCCATTGATCTTCCGTGAGGGCAGCATTATCCGTGTGCAGGAATTTGGCATGCGCCTGGTGCGTTTTTCGATCGATGGTCTTCAATTGAGCGTTATCAATGCCCGCGTGATCGACCCCACAGCAGATCCGGTGATTATTAACGGGGATCTTCAGGCAGGTCAGTATGATCTTAATGTCTATTCTGCCAGTCTTGATTTGGGCGCCTTACGTCGGGTTATCAAGAAATTCAGGAATCCTCCGCAATTGCAGGGTGAACTTAAAGATCTGGATCTGGTGTTGAACGGGACTTTTATCCGGCCAGTGCTTCAAGGGACGTTCACCGTGGATCATATTCCGCAGAATGGCTTTGTTTTGCATGATGCGCCGGTTAAATGCGATCTTTATTTTGAACGTAGCGGCGGGTTATGGGTTCCCTATGGCCGTTTGATTATTATGCGTGGATGGTTGCAAGCACCGCATGCCTTGGTGCGTTTGGGTGAGAGCCGTATTGTTTTTGCGGGAGACGTGCGGGATCCGGAGGTGGATATCAAGGGTGAGGCCATGATTGCACGCACACGCATTGAGATCATGGTTAAAGGGACGCGCAAGGATCCCAAGGTACATCTTGTTTCAGATCCGCCGTTGTCTGAGGAGCAACTTGTTTTGATGTTGACGACGGGCAAGCGTTGGGATAGTTTGAACACACCTATGCTTACGCGTAAGATGACACCTGAAATGACCGGGGACTTTGTGGATTATTTCTTTTTTGGAGGATCGGGTTTGTATTTGGCAAAATTGTTTGGTTTATCGGGTATTTCTTATAAGTTGGATGCGACAAAGCAAGGTGTTACGTTTAATAAAGATATTTCAGATCGTTTGGGTGTTGGCTACGGAGTTGAAGTTTCTGCCGCGACCCCCGAGACGCAAAAGGAGATCACCCAGAAGATCGAAAGCGAATATCGCCTGACGGATAATGTGACTGTCAGCGCCCAGAAAGAGGTTTTGCCGCAGAGGGCGCATTCTAATGCTGAGGCTCAGCCTCGCCGGATTCCGGATGATCGCGTGTATTTGAAGTATAAGACTCGGTTTTAGAATATATACTTTTCAGCTTGTCAGTTGTAACGGCAAACGTTAATGTAACAGCATTATGACAGCAACACTTCCACCACAGCTTCAGAGCCTTATTTCTAATTACGGGGATATGGGTGTTTTTATTGCCATGTTCCTGGAATCATCTATTATTCCGATCCCGTCGGAAGTTGTTATTGTGGCAGCCTCGGCGGTCGGTATTTCGATGACATCGATCGTGATCTTTGGTTCTTTGGGTGCGACGCTGGGTGCTATGGTTGGGTATGCGATCGGCCGTTATGTAGGGCTACCGGTCATCCTGCGTTTCGGGAAATATATTTTGATCACGCCGCAACGCTTGGAAAAGGCGGATGTGTTTGCTCAGAAATATGGCGCGTGGGGCGTCCTTTTAGGGCGCTTGATCCCGATCATCCCTTTTAAAGTGTTCTCGATCGCCTCGGGAATAACCCGGATCCCGTTCGTTCCTTTTGTGGTATGTACCTTGGTGGGTGTTGTGCCGCGTATGTATTTGTTGGGTCTTTTTGGTGTGTTCTTGATGAAATTTACCAAGCTCTGTCTTATTCTTGTCGTTGTTGCCGCAATTTTTTACACTGTATTCTTGGTCTTCCGTAAGCTTACGACTCAAAAATAAGAATTAACGTTCGGCGAGCTCTTCATTAGTTTCGATGATGGCGATGGCTTGGGCGAGTGCCAGTTGTACGTCGGGGAGGATGTTTTCCATGCCGACGCTCGTGATGAGATCGGTATTTTTGAGTGTTTTAAAGACGCGTTTGTTAACGCCGGCGAAAATGATGTGTGTGCCTTCTTTTTGGGATTGGCTGACTAGGCTTTCCAAGGCGCTGATGGCTGTTGCATCTACAGCGGGTACGTGTTGCATTTGAAGGATGAGGACTTTCGGTTTCTTTTTTATCTCTGCGATTGTATCGCGGAATTTGTCAGCTGCACCGAAAAAGAATGGGCCGTTGATCTCGAAGATCTCGACACCATCAGGAACGCCGTCGTATTCATGTGGCCTGCCGTTGGTGTCATCCTCGATCAGGTGGATATTGGTCATCTTGGCCATGCTGTGCATGAAAAGGATCGCGGCCATGACGACACCTACTTCGATGGCCATGGTCAGGTCCACCAGTACCGTTAATCCGAAGGTTACTAAAAGCACCAGCACATCACTGCGTTGACTTCTTAAGAGTTTTCCAAAAAGATGGATCTCACTCATGTTATAGGCGACGACGACCAGGATGCCCGCGAGGGTGGCCATGGGGATAAGCCCGGCCCATTTGCCGCAAAAGAGGAACAGGGCTAAAAGTGTGATGGCACTGATGATGCCGGCGATGGGTGTGCGGCCGCCATTCTTGATATTTGTAGCTGTGCGCGCGATCGCGCCTGTGGCCGGGATCCCACCGAAGATAGGAGAGAAAAGATTGGCAACGCCCTGGGCGATCAGTTCCATGTTGGAGCGGTGGCGCGAACCTAACATGCCGTCAGCAACAACGGCGGATAAAAGGGATTCAATGCCGGCCAAGAGGGCAATGGTCATGGCAGGTTGGATGAGCATGGTGAAATCATGAAAATTAAAATGGGGTATTTGAGGGGTGGGAAAACGGTTGGGCACATCGCCAAAACGGCCCGCAATGGTTTCAACCGGAAGGTTCAGTCCATGGACTAAAGCTGTTGTGACAAGGATCGCTACGATCGGCCCGGGTATGCGTTGGGTGATCCTGGGACATATGGTGATGATGAGAATTGTCAGGAACCCCAGGGCCAGGGAAAAGGGATTTATAGTCGGGCAAGCCTGCACGAAGGCCCCCCATTTATGGATGAAGTGAGAGGGCATGTGGGCGATGGTCATGCCGAAAAGGTCCGGGATCTGTGTTGTGAAAATGACCAGAGCAATGCCGCTGGTAAAACCTACGGTGACAGGATAGGGGATGTATTTGATGACATCACCCAGACGTGCGACGCCCATGATAATGAGCATGCCGCCGGCCATGAGCGTGGCCATGGCCAGTCCGTTGTAGCCATAGTGCTGGACGATGCCCAGGACAATGATGATGAAGGCGCCCGTTGGTCCGCCGATTTGGACCCGGCTTCCCGAGAGGGCCGAGATCGCAAACCCTGCAATGACGCCGGTGATGAGACCTTGTTCAGGTTTGAGGCCAGAGGCAATTGCAAAAGCGATCGATAGGGGCAGGGATACGATGCCGACAATGACGCCGGCCAGAAGGTCGTTGCCAAAACGGGCGAGCGAGTATCCTTCTCTCATAACAGTTATGAGTTGTGGTTCGAATGATTTGCTTTTCATGGTTCCAATTTTGTATTTCGGTGAGTCGCTAGGCCTAATTGTCTAGGAGGGCTTTCCGAATGAAGCGGTATAAGAATTGGAATTATAGCACTTTTGTCAAGTTTTTAACGGTTGAGACCTGTTTTTTTCGCTATAATGTTTTTTATGAAAAAACATACTTACGATCTTATCATCATTGGCGCTGGTGCTGCGGGGCTGATGGCCGCCGCGGAAGCGTCGCATTTGGGGTTGGATGTCCTTGTTTTGGAAGGCCAGCGCGAGCCCGGCTTGAAGATCCTTATTTCCGGCGGGGGGCGTTGCAATGTCACCAACGCGCGTTTGGGGGAGAAAGATTATTCGGCTGGCTGTCCGCATATCTTGCGCCATGTCTTGAAGACTTTCACACCTGCGCAGGCTGTTGATTTCTTTGAACGCTGGGGTGCGCCGCTGGCCCTGCAGGAAACGGGCGAATTCTTTTCCGCGGATGATAAAGCCCGTACGGTCCGGGATGCACTGGTACGTGCGGCTTTGGAGAGTGGTGCTCATATGACTTATAATTGGCGTGTTAATGCCTTGGCGCTTCAGGATGCGGCATTCAATGTTATTGGGCAGGAACATATCGAATGCGCGCGCGCCGTCCTCGTAACGACGGGCGGCTTGTCGTATCCGGCCACGGGCTCGGATGGAGCGGGATATGTTTTGGCCGGGATGTTCGGGCATAAGATCGTCCCCACACGTCCGGCGTTAACGCCGTTTCTTGCGCCTGACAGCATTTTTTCCAATCTGGCGGGGATCGTTGTGCCCGTGCGTTTGTCGCTTTGGGCTGAAGGCCGCAAGCTGCGCTCGCTGGAGGGGCCGCTTCTTTTTACGCATAATGGTTTCAGTGGTCCGGCACCCATGGAAATGAGCGGTCACTGGTCGGTGGTCAAAGCTAAGCCGGGTTGTGGAATCAGTGCGGATTTTATGCCGCAGATGAAGGGGGATGGCATTGAGTTTTTGCTTGCGCCTACGTCCCTCAAGCGCAGTGTGAAGAATATTGTTTCGCAATTTCTTCCGGAACGTCTGGCGATTGCTTTGATCGAATCAGCAGGTCTTGATCCCCGGTTATTTTTGGGTGAGATGAGCCAAAAAGAAAAGAAGGCATTGGCAGGAATGCTCAGGGGCTGTGTGCTTCCGATCCAGGAAGCGATGGGCTACGATAAAGCTGAGGTGACGGCCGGTGGCGTGGATCTCAATGAACTTAAAGGAGCGACCCTTGAATCCCGGTTGCAGGAAAATCTTTATTTTGCGGGAGAGGTTGTGGATGTCGACGGGCGTATCGGGGGATTTAATCTGCATTGGGCGTGGGCCAGTGCCATGGCCGCAGCGCGCGCGATCGCGAAGAAAGTTAAGGCATGACAACGATCATCCTTTTGACCATCTCTAATATCTTTATGACATTTGCCTGGTATGGGCATTTGAGATTTAAAGATAAGGCCTTGTGGCTTGTGATCCTGGTCAGTTGGGGCATCGCTTTTGTGGAATATTGTTTTATGGTGCCTGCGAACCGTTGGGGATCGTCACAGTTCACAACGGGGCAGTTAAAGATGATCCAGGAGGTTATTACGCTCCTTGTTTTTTGTGTGTTCTCGGTCTTGTATCTCAAAGAAGAATTGAAATGGAACTATATTGTCGGCTTCCTCTTTATCCTCGCCGCTGTATTCTTCGTGTTTAAGAAGTGGTAATACTCCTTCGGTTTTTATAACAAGTCGCTGGCCAGCTCTGCCAATTCGGAACGTTCGCCTTTTTCCAGGAAAATGTGGGTGTAAAGTTTTTGGCCCTGCATCTTATCGATCAGGTAGCTTAATCCATTGGAATAAATATCCAGATAAGGATGGTCGATCTGGAAAATGTCACCGGTGAAGACCATCTTTGTGTTTTCGCCCGCACGGGTGATGATGGTTTTGATTTCATGGGGCGTGAGGTTTTGTGCTTCATCAACAATGAAGTAAGTGTCGACCAGGCTTCGTCCGCGGATATAGGCCAGAGGCGCGATCACGAGTTTTTCTTCATCGAGGAGCTTCTGGAATTTTTTGCCGCGCCGTTCTACGTTCTCGATCAGCCGGTCCTGGATGACACCCAGGTTATCGTATAACGGCTGCATGTAGGGTCCGATCTTTTCATCGATGCTGCCGGGCAAGTATCCCAGGTCGCGATTGGATAAAGCGACGATGGGACGTGCAAGGAAGATCTGCTTGTAGTTGTCTTTTTGTTCGAGCGCGGCTGCGAGCGCCAGGAGCGTTTTTCCTGTTCCCGCTTTTCCGGAGACGGTGACCAGCCGGATATGCTCGTTCATCAGTGCATGCAGGGCGAACATCTGTTCGACGTTACGGGGTTTGATGTCAGAGGCCTGGATCTTGGTAATGTGTTTAACCATCATGTCTTGAGGGTCGACGTAGCCAAGAGCGGACATTTCCTTATTGCGGGCGACGATGAATTCATTGGGGTGCAGCCGTGTGCGTGATTTGAAATTCTTGGGCGAAACGCCGCTGGCATCGTGGCACAGGCGGTTGATCGTCTCACGGGAGACGTTCTCTTCAAAGCGGTAGCCTTTATAGATGGTCGAAATATCTTTGACGTGATCGGTGGTGTAATCTTCCGCGATCAGATGCGCGGCCTTGGCCTTGACACGCAGATTCACGTCTTTGGTGACCAAGGTGACTTCGCGGTTAGGGTTTTCTTTGGAAAGGCAATAAGCACAATTGAGGATCTTGTGGTCGGGTTTGTCCGATTCGAAGTTGGGTTTCAGGTCTGCATGGAACTTTTGGTCGAGCTTTACGATGAGCAGCCCTTTCTTTTTACCGATCGGGATGCCGCCGTTGAAAATGCCTTCGGATGAGATCTTATCGAGTTCTTTGAGGAAATGACGTGCGTGGAAGTTTAAGGTCTCATTGCCCTTTTTGAATTTATCGAGTTCTTCAATGACGGTGATGGGGATGACAACATCGTGTTCTTTGAACTGGTGAAGACAGGCACTGTCGTGGAGGATGACGTTCGTATCAAGGACGAATAATTTGGTGGTTTTTTCTGCCATAAGTCACCTGCCTTGGTAGAATAAAGTCTAATGAAAGAGCATAACGGTATTCATTATAATTTTCAGATGCCTCCTATAAAGAAGTTTAACATATTTCTTTTGGGTCTTGCTGTGGCGGCTCTTCAAAGTTTGGGCGGCTGCGCGTCTACGCTCAAAGTCTCTTCGCAAGAGATGTTATCCAGAGTCGAGGTGGCTACAGCTGTTTCTGTGCGGCAGGCTTTGCCGGAACATGAGCGTTTGGTTTTTCGGGTGAAATGGATGGGGATCACGGCGGGCGAACTGGTGGCTGAGATCCGGGGTAAGGTTGATTGGAAGGGCCGCTCGTGTTATTTATTGGAGGTTACGGGGCGCACATCCGGTTTTATTTCTACATTTTACCGGGTCGATGATCATTACCGTTCTTATTTTGATGCGGAGAACCTTTACTCGCTGCGGTATGAAGAACATCGTCATGAAGGTTCGTACCATAAAGATGCCGTCACAGACTTTGATCATCAGGCAGGCAAGGCTTATTTTAAGAATGCGGCGGATGGGACAGAAAAGACCTTTGATATCCCGGCGGGTGTGCAGGATTCCTTGACCGCGGCTTATATGGGCCGTCTTTTGCCATTGGTTCCAGGTAAAATGTTTACCTTCAAAGTTTGCAATAGCGAAAAAGTTTATGATCTTTATGTGTCGACAGGAGGCCGTTCTCAGTTAAATCATCGCGCCGTGCTGCACCTTATTCCTTTTGCAAAGATCAACGGCGATGAGTTCCGTGAAGGACGTGCCAGCGGATATGTGACCGATGATGAGAGAAAGTTGCCGCTTGAGGTTGTGATCAAAGCACCGGTTTTCACAAGCGTGACGGCGAAGCTGGTGGAATAATAGGATGTAAAAACCACTCCCTGGTTGTTACATCATTTGGTATAGTTATTTATTCTCTTTTTAACCTTGGGCTACAGGACGGGTCCTTATAAGTTGAGGTTTATGATGTTACGCATTGGATTGTTGATCGTATTGCTCATGGGCATCTGTTCTCAGGTTTTTGCAGCAGTTGATAAAGAGGTGTTGAATCTGGCAGGCGCAGGTATGATCGTTTCGACCAGGCCTTATGAAGGTGTTAAGACGAGGGTGTCGCCGCTGCCGTTCTTGACGGGTGAGTACAAGAATTTTTATATCAAGGGCGTCGAGATGGGATACCGTTTCTTCAAGAATGAAGATTGGGCGCTGAGCGCTATTGTTGTGCCCCGGTTCATGGGGTATAGTTCCGAGGATAGTTCGACATTGAGCGGGATGGACGATCGTCGCGGATCTGTTGATGCTGGCGTTAAGGCAGAGTATGCTTTGCCATGGGATCGGGTCATCCTTGGCGGCAAAGTCCTTGCCGATACGTTGGGACGTTCTGATGGTCTGGAGTATGAGCTTTGGCTGCGTCGTTCTTTTAAATGGAATATTGTTCGCGTAGTCCCGTCATTGGGCGTGCGATATCAGAGCAAATCTTTGGTGGATTATTATTATGGGGTGCGTGACAGTGAAGTTCGCGCTGGCCGACCGGCCTATACACCGGACGGGGCCATGGTTCCTTTTGCGAACATGCTTTTCACCACCGGTCTTTCCAAGAGACTTATTGTTGTTACGATGCTGGGGGTGGAATCGCTGGGAAGTACGATCCGGAAAAGTCCGATCATTGATAAGAATTATGTTGTGAGCGCTGTCGCAGGGTTGACATACCGATTTTAAAGCAAGGGGGAGGATTTATGTCAAAAGGGATTCCGAACAACCGTCAGAAAGACATTGCCCGTCTTTTGCGGGATCAGGGCAATAAAAAGGGCACGGGGTTTAAGGTTTCGCCCGTTCGTCCGACAAAAGCGATGGGCCCGTCCAATAAAGGGCGTTGATTTTTTGCTTGAAGCATCGGCTGAAAGTACTTGCGGCCCAGGGTTGTGGTCATTATAATGAGCCACTTAATTAGTATTTATTATTCAAGGAGGATTTTATGGGTGCTGCCATTAAAGTAACAGCAGATAATTTTGAAGCTGAAGTTTTGAAATCCACGGTTCCGGTCCTGGTCGATTTTTGGGCTGAATGGTGCGGTCCTTGCCGGATGGTTTTACCTATTGTCGATGAGATCGCCGTTGAACTGGCCGCGCAGGCCAAGGTGTGCAAGGTTAATGTTGATGATTCGCCGGATCTGGCGGCACGGTTTGATGTGGCTTCGATCCCCACACTTCTTATCTTTAAAAATGGTCAGGTCGTTGACCAGATGGTGGGCGCGCTTCCTAAAGTTCGCTTGCTCGAAAAATTAAAAGCCCAGATCTAACAGAGGGCTGCTGAAGGAGTTTTTCCGACTATGTTCCTCACGTTCTGTAAAGCCAAGATCTCCAATGCCCGCGTTACGGCAGCTGAACTTTATTATGAAGGCAGCATTACCATTGATGAGGATATCATCCAGGCCGTGGGTATTCTTCCCGGCGAGAAGGTTGAGATCTTCAATGTGAATAATGGTGCGCGCCTGGAAACGTATGTCATTGCCGGCAAAGCTGGTTCCGGCCATGTTTGTCTTAATGGCCCTGCCGCGCGCATGGGTTATGTTGGCGATAAACTCATCATCGTCAGTTATGCCCTGATCACTCCTGATGAGGCCAAGACGATGAAGATCCGCACAGCGCATTTAACCGATGACAATAAAATTAAGGCTTAGAACTTACGGTGATCCGTGTTTGCGCAAACCTGCACGGCCTGTCCTTGCGGTTGGCCCGGCGGAGAGGATGCTGATCAGGGAGATGATCCCTGCCATGTATGCTTTTGACGGCACGGGGCTTGCCGCTAATCAGGTCGGGATCGAAGCCAAGATCTTTGTGGCGGATATCGGTGAAGGGCCTTTTGCCGTCATTAATCCCGAGATCATTCAGGCATCTGTTAAACAGACAGTCCTGGAAGAGGGGTGTTTAAGTTTTCCAGGTATTCATATCAAAGTCAAGCGTCCCGAGGCTATCCGTGTGAAGTATTTGAGTGAGCGTAATGAAACGATCGAAGCGGAATTGACCGGCATCCCTGCGAAAGTTTTTCAGCATGAGATCGATCACTTAAACGGGCGCGCGATCATTGATCACGCCTCCCGAGCGGAAAAATTGAAATTTAAAGATCAACTGGCCGCGCTTGAATCGTCGCATCGAAAGCGTGCACCCCGTGGGTGATCTTCCATCGTGGTTCAGGCAACAGTTGCCGGATGCTACGGCTCTTGGTCGTATGCGCGGTGTGTTGAAAGCACATGCATTACATACGGTGTGTGAAGGAGCTCGTTGTCCTAATACGGGACGTTGTTGGGCTAAGCGCACAGCCACGTTTATGATCCTGGGAGATGCATGCACGCGTGCATGCCGGTTTTGTGCGGTTAAACATGCAGATCCCTCTTCTCTTGATCAGGATGAACCCCGGCGGATCGCGGCTGCGGTCAAAGAGCTGGGACTTAAATATGTTGTCCTGACATCTGTGACGCGGGATGATCTTCCGGATGAGGGTGCAGGGCATTTTGCTCAGACTGTGCGTTGTGTGAAAGAGATCTCTGCAGGGATCAAGGTTGAGGTTTTAGTGCCGGACTTTTCTGCACGACGTGAATGTTTTGAAGTTGTGGCCGCGGCAGGGCCCGATGTGATCGGGCATAATTTGGAAACAGTGCGACGGATATCGGGCGCATTAAGGCCTCAGGCGGATCATGATCGTTCGCTGTTGGCCTTGCGCATGTTACGGCAGGTGCCGGGTGAGCATTTGGTCAAATCGGGTCTCATGGTCGGGTTGGGCGAAACAGATACGGAAGTTCTGCAGGCATTGGCTGAGCTTCAAAAGGCAGGATGTGATATTGTGACCGTCGGGCAATACCTGGCGCCTCAGGCGGATGGCCGGCAGGTCCCAGTCGATCGGTTTGTTGATCCGTCTGTGTTTGAGATGTATCGTCGGGAAGGGCTAGCTACGGGCTTAAGGCAGATTTTTTCAGGTCCGCTGGTCCGCAGTTCTTTTATGGCTGACGAAGTTTATAGTACTGCGCTGGAGGGCGCTTCGATATGACGGAGAGAGTAAAGAATCTGCTTTCATTTTGTGGACGACTGGGCTTAAGTGCCGTGCTTTTGGGCTGGCTTTTTATGCAGGTGAACTGGAAAGATATCATCGTTGCTGTTCGTCAGGCTGATCCAGCGCTTTTATGTGCCGCGTTCGCCGTGACGGTGGTTATCCAGTTTGTTGTGCTTTTGCGTTGGATGTTGTTCATGAAGGCGCTCGGGCTGAATGCTTCATTCTGGCAAGTTTGCCGCTACTTTTTCATTGGTCTTTTTGGGAATCTTTTCTTGCCCACATCCATCGGGGGCGATTTGATCAAAGCCATTGGCTTAAGCCGTGGCGTGGGTCAGAGGCCCAAGGTATTTGCGTCGGTGGTGCTCGATCGTTTGAGTGGCTTTGCGGGGCTTGTGATCGTGGCCTTGATCGCCTATATCATTGGAACCCGCATGGTCGATGCTCCTCTTGTGATCATTCCGATCGTTATTTTGACCATACTTTCCTTGCTGGTGGGCGGCATGCTGTTTAATCAGAAGTTCTATCTGTTTTTCGGCGGGATTGTTTCAAAATTCCCTCGGGTTCAGAAGGGGATCATGGATATGCATGAGGATGTGAGTCTCATGAAAGGTAAGAAACGCACGGGATTCGGGTGTATTCTTTTGTCGTGCGTGGTCCAGGTCATGGGGGCTTATTTGTATTATCTGATCAGTCTGGCCATGCACCTTCCTGTGAGCTTTTTGCATTATTTAATTTTTGCCCCGATCGTTTCAGCGGCTACATTCTTACCTTCGATCGGCGGGCTTGGTGTGCGCGAGGTTGGGTGGAAGGCTTTTCTTACAAAAGTGGGTGTGGGTGCTGATGCGGCGATCGGGCTTAGTCTGATCAGCTTTTTCTTTGTGATCGTGATCGGTCTTATAGGCGGGGTGATTTATGTCACGACAGTTCCTGGTCGACGGGTACAATGTGATGAAGAAGATCCCGGACCTGTCTCAGCGTCGTCTTGAGGACGGGCGCACGGGACTTATTCGGTTCATCCGCGAGCGGCGTCCGCATGGCAGCGACCGTAATGGCATCCTTGTGGTTTTTGACGGGCGGGAAGATGTTTGCGGGGGGATGGATCCTTCTTTGGATGTGCGTGTTGTATTCAGCCGGGGTATGTCGGCCGATGATCATATCCGTGAATATGTGGAACGGTCTTTGGACCCGCAGGAGATCATCTGTGTGACCGATGATAGGGAACTCGCCCTGGCCTGCAGGCATCGGGGTGCCCGGATCTGGAGCGTCGAGGAATTTGTTTCCAAAGGATATAAAGAAGAAACAATGGCCCTGCGGCGGTCTGAGGCTACGCGCCGGCGTGAGGGCGATGGCAAGGTCATCCCGCATACAGTGGCGCGTAAGATAGACGAGGAAATGCAAGCCTTGTGGGTCCGCAAGAAACCTTGAAAATGCGGATAAAAAGTCGAATAAAGGATTATAATTTCTCTAGATGTTCATTGTGACTCCGATCAGAAATGGTGTGGCATCATTAGGACGCGGGGCATGCTTCCTGGGGGACGTGTTTGTTTGCGTTTTGAGAGGGCGTGTGCGCTGGGGTGAAGTGTTCAAACAGGTCTTTGAACAGGGGGTGCGCTCACTTGTTATTGTGATGCTGGCATCGTTTGCTTCCGGCGCTGTTCTCGCCATGCAGGGACGGGTTATGATGGAGCGCTTTGGTGCAAAGGAATTCATCGCCCAGCTTGTGGCCTTATCTTTGGTGCGCGAACTCAGCCCTGTTTTTACGGCGCTTGTATTTTCAGGCAAGTCAGGGGCAGGTATGGCAGCTGAGCTCGGCACTATGAGTGTTAACAGCCAGATCATGGCCACACGTACGATGGGCGTTGATCCTGTGGAATTTCTTGTTGTGCCCCGTATTCTTGCGTGTTTGATCGTATTACCGATCTTGGTTGTTATGTCAGAGCTTGTGGGGATCTTGGGTGGATATATGATCGGCGTGCATGAAGCGAATGTGCCATCGATCTATTATGTGAATCAGACGATCCAATGCCTCGGGTTCGTGGATTTCTTTACGGGGTTTGTGAAAGTGTTCTTTTTTGCGATCCTCATCGGATGGACCTGTTCTTATAAAGGGTTCTTTACCACAGGCGGGTCGCTGGGTGTCGGCCGTTATACGACGGAAGCGGTAGCGATGTGTTATGTCGGGGTCATCGTCTCCAATACGATCCTGACCAAGATCATTTTGACATTCTGGGGGAGCTGATGAAAAAGATCCTGGTTGTTATGATGGGTGTGTGTGCTGCATTGTGCGCAGGTTGTATCTTGCCTCAGCGCGGGAATGAGCCGTCGATCATCAGTTCAACGCAATTGACGGAACCTGTATGGATCCGTAATGGCGAGCCGATCGTTTTTGAGGCGGAAGACTGGTTCCCGATGGATGAGGTTGAAAATCTGCTGGACTCTGAAGTTTATGAAGCGGGCACGTACCGCGAGGTGCCATTTTTTATTGAAAGAACCGATGTGCGTCCTTTTGAACGCATCTATACGCATTTCTCCAAGAACCGTTACCGTGCGTTTGAGCAATGATCAGGGTCCGTGGCCTTTCCAAGTCGTTCAATGGCCAGAAGGTGCTTGATGCCATTGATTTTGATGTGGCCACGGGCGAGATCGTTGCGGTTCTGGGTCCAAGCGGTACCGGAAAGAGCGTTCTTTTATTGCATTTGATCGGCCTTATGACGCCCGATTCCGGCGAGGTGGATATTGATGGCGTCCAGGTCAGCCGTTTGCCTGAGCACGCGCTTTTAAAATTCCGCCGCAATGTGGGGTATTTGTTCCAAGATAGCGCGTTGTATGATTTTATGACTGTTGAGGAGAATTTGGCTTTTCCGTTACGTGAACATGGAGGGCTTAAGGCTGCGGAGATCAAAAGCAAGGTCCGTGAGTTCCTTGAGATGGTGGATATGGCGGATGCGGGTATGAAGTATCCATCGCAACTTTCCGGCGGGATGAGAAAACGCGCCGCATTGGCGCGGGCCATGGTAACCGGGTCTAAGGTCTTATTGTGCGATGAACCCACATCGGGCCTGGATCCGATCCGCAGCCGGGATATTTCATTCTTGATCAAGGGTCTTTCTAAGAAGTTGGGATGTACGACGGTAATCACGACCCATGATGTGAAGAATGCATTCCGTTGTGCTGATCGTGCGATGGTGCTTCATGAGGGACGTATTGTTATCGATGGAGTGGAACAAAAACTCAGGGCTTCCACAGATCCGTTCGTTAAAGAATTTCTGGAGTGATCTTATATGTTAAAAGATGATGCTATCAAGCAGTTTTGGGCCGGAATGTTTTTTCTTGTGGGTGTTGGGGTTGTCGCTGGCGTTATTTTCTTTATCGGATTTAATAAGGGGTTTGCCCAGCCCAAGATCACGATGGCTGTTCTTTTTGATAAGGTGGGTGGGCTGACCGAAGGATCACCGGTACGGCTTTCCGGTGTGACGGTAGGTCTTGTCGATACGATAGGATTTTTGCAGGAAGAGGTGATGAGCCGCGGCATTGAGGTGAAGCTTAGCGTTTATAAGAAGTTTGAAGAGCAGGTCCGGCGTTCGACCCGCGTGTCTGTGCAGACGGAAGGTGTTTTGGGTTCGAAATATATTGAGATCGGCCGTCGGCCTGATCAGAAGACATTGGACATTGACGCTCCGGTCCTGGGGGATCCGATGCTTGATGTTTATGACATCGCGGAAGTTTTGCGTGATACCGCCAAGGGTTTTAATCAGACGACGCAGGATATCAGCACCATCATGTCCGAGCTCAAACACATGTCGCGCAAGAGCAAGCGCATCTTGGATCGCTTTGAGCAGCGTCTTATTGACGGGACGCTTATCAAGATTTTTTGACACTCTCCAATAATATTCCATCATTAAAGGATAAGGCGTATGGGAAGTGAAACAGTCAATAGTGCAACAGCGGTTGTTATGCAATGGGGCCAGGCCTTGGGGATCCCTGTGAACATTTCACTTTGGATCATGGTGCCTGCTATTTTTGTCGTATGGGTCCTTGTTTTTTCTGTGACCAAAAAGATCGCATTCGCGATCGCCAGGAAATTTGCGGACAAGACCGAGACCCAGGTTGATGATACGTTCTTTGATGCTCTGGATTTTCCTTTGCAGCTGATGATCTATGCTACGGGTATTCTGGTGGTCCAGAATGTTGTTCCTAAAGGTGGGGCTGATATCAGCAAATATCTTTTTGCTGGTTTTAAGGTTGTTGGCATTGTTGCGATCGTGCTCTTTATTGATAAATTTTTGCGCGGACTTGTGGCCTTGTACGCGACAAAGGTCGAGATCTTGAAAACGTCCGGTGGCATTGTGCAGGGCTTTATTCGCATTGTGATCGTCGGGCTCGGCTTTCTCGTTATTTTGGACAGCATGGGTGTTTCGATCACGCCCATCATCGCGTCCCTCGGCATTGGTTCATTGGCAGTGGCTCTTGCGTTGCAGCCCACCCTGGAGAATTTCTTTTCCGGCATTCAGTTGGTTACCGATAAGCCGATTCAGGTAGGGCATTTCATCCGTCTTGAATCCGGAGAGGAAGGCATGGTCCAGCGGATCGGCTGGCGTTCGACGTGGATCTGCCTGCCGAATAACAACACGGTTGTTATTCCCAATAAGCTTTTGGTTAATTCCCGCGTCACAAATTTCTTTTATCCTGATACGGAGCTTGCCGTTCCTGTCACGGTGAGTGCGCAGTACGGCGCTGACCTTGAGAAGGTTGAGAAGGTGACGCTTGAGGTTGCGTGGGATATCCAGAAAGCCGTGGCAGGGGCTGTGCCCCAAGCTGAGCCGGTCTTGCGCTATCAGGGGTTTGGTGAGTCCGGTGTTAATTTTAGTGTGGTCTTGAGAGCCAAGGATTTTCCATCAGCCGCTATGGTCAAACATGAATTCATCAAGCGTTTGCAACAGCGCTATGTTAAAGAGGGGATCGCGATTCCCTATCCAACACGCACCATTAAACAAAATTAACGATAAAAGAAAGGCGCTGTTATGTTCGTGGTATCAAATTTCTTTTCTGCACTTGCCAATGTGGTTGATATTTTATTGAATGTTCTTTTCTGGCTGATCTTCATTCGCGCCGCGATCAGCTGGGTGAATCCTGATCCGTATAATCAGGTCGTTCAATTCCTGGATCGTACAACAGAGCCGATCTTGGCCCCTGTGCGCAAGCTTTTTCCGGCCATGGCCATAGATATTTCACCTTTGCTGGTTTGTCTGGTGATCTTTTTTTTAAGAAAGTTTTTGGTGCCGACACTTTACGACATCGGGTTCTCTGTAAGATGAGGATGGTTTTTCAGGTGAGAAATCGGCTTTAATAAATCAATATTTCTTGCCAAAGATAATTATTTACTGTATAAGAAGTGAACATAACTCAACAAGTCCCCTTGTTGGGTTATGTTTTTTAAAGGATTCTTTTAAAGGTATCCCGAAGGGCCGTAGTAGCCAGGGCCATTGTGGATTTTGTTAGGAGAAAAAGCATGTTTGACCAGATGAAGAAAATGATGGAGCTTAAGAAACAGGCCGACATGCTCAAGAAAGAGCTTGAGAAGCTTGTCATTGAGTATAACGAAGTTCGTGGTATTAAAGTCAAGCTTAATGGCGCCCAGATCTTTCAATCGATCGAGATCGAGGAATCCTGGCTTGATGCGAAGCAAAAGAACCGGTTCCAGACAGAGCTTATTAAGGCGGTCAATATGGCCATCCGCAAATCCCAGAAAGAAGCGGCCATGCAAATGCAGAAAATGCCCGGGCTTAATATCCCTGGATTAACCTAGGAGGGTTTCATGCCTTACGATAAGTCACTTGATGTGGAAGTATTTAAAGAGATGAAGGAATTTGAAGGATCCCGCGTTACCGTCGGTGTTTTTTCTTATAATGGCGGAGAAAAGAAACTTCAGCTGGGTCGCGAGAATCAGGATGCGTCCGGCGAATGGCGTTTCAGCAAACTTGGCCGTATGACCAAGGTTGAAGTTCAGGCGGTTGTCCCGGTCATGATGAAGGCCGTGGAGAGCATGTAATTTATGGCTGGTCAAGTTTACCTTACCCGGGATGGGTATCAGAAGCTTGTTAGTCATTTGGAGTCTTTGAAGACGACCGAGCGTCACCGCATTGCCAAAGCCATTGGCGAGGCGCGTGCACAGGGAGATATTTCCGAGAATGCCGAGTATGATGCGGCCAAGGATGCGCAGGCTCATAATGAGGCGCGCATTGCGGAAGTTGAGACAACGCTGTCGAATGTCGTGTTCATTGAGGATATGAATATTCCGTCGGACAAGATCTTTATCGGGGCCACGGTGCAGCTTTTGGACCTTGATCTTAAAAAAGAGATCCGTTATACATTGTTATCTCCTGAAGAAGCAGAATTCGGAGTGGATCGCATTTCTGTCTTTTCACCCATCGGCAAAGGTCTTTTGACGCATGCCGCAGGTGATGAGGTGTCGATCCAGGTCCCGGCAGGGACAAAGCGGTTTAAGGTGTTAAGTATTAAGCGGTAATTCAAGAAGTTTGAAATGAGAAGCCCTCGTTCTTAAAAGAGCGGGGGCTTTTTTATTTATCGTCGATGGAAAGGCATGTCCAGAGGGCTGTTACAGGGATGAGGGCGAAGATAATACGGTTTAGGCTGGTATCCAGCCACCAGGTGATCTCATAGAATGTATTGATGAAATAAGTCCCGGTAAAGACCAGAACATAAGATCCCAGCACGATCGGGATGATCCATAGTTCACGGCGGAGGCTTCTTTTTCCCGAAAAGATAAGGCCCGCGGTTAATATGAGCCACAAACCTGACCATTTCATGCTGATCCATTCATGTCCGTAATATGTCATGATGGTGCTCAGGCGTTCCCAGGATGTCGGATGGTCGGGGGATGTTAGCCCATTGATGAAGATGCCGCTGTTCTTGGGCGCGTAGGCGATAACAAAGATGATCACAGGCATGACGGCCAGAGCTGTTGCTGTGATAAGGCTGATGCACGCACGTGTGCGCACGAGTGCGAGCGTGCTTATAAAAGTCAGAACGCACAGGGCTGTTCCTTCGACTTTGGTGAAGCTGATCATGCCGAGCACAAGTCCCATCAGGATCAGGTGGCCTGTGTCTTTTGTTCTTTGGAATAACAGAAAGAGCGTCATGGCGGTTAAAAGAAAAAGACCTAGCAGAAGATCGCTGTATTGGCTCGCGGAAAGTTGGATGGTGAACATGTTGGTAAAGATCCAGACAGGCACAAGGATCATGTACCATTTGCCTTGCAGCCATTCCGTCGGGTGGGCAGAGTTCTCGACGGTCAATTCTTTGAGGGCGCTGTAAAGTAGTCCGGCCGTCAAGAAGGGGATGAGGCAAGTAATGGCCATGGGCACAGCATAGGTAGGAGTATTGCCGAACGACCAGAACCAAACATGGATCAAGGGCAGCAGGAACGGGTACAAGATCTGGTGACGCCATAAGATTGGGTCAAACATGCCCGTCCATGCATTTTCTCCGAGGAACAGAAAGCGGGCTTTAAAATTCCAGCAGCCCCAGGCGTCCCAGCCACCGTAAGGATACAGGCTTGCGAAAATGAACATGCCCAGTGTGATTAAACCAAGGAGGGCCAGGGCGATTGTGTCGTCGATTTTCCATGTTTTGATTGGGGGCAGGATGTTCAGTCGTCCTTGGCGGTGAAGAAAAACAGCCAGGGCTGCCGTTAAGCTCAGGTTTAAGATGATTACAAACCAGGCTATGAGCTGGTTGAACAGAATGAAGCTGATGAATGTTAGAAGCCCACTGGCGCCGAGGCCTATGGTGGCACTTAAGAAGAAGGATAATAGCGTGCTAGGCAATCGACCTTTGGTTGCGGCTTTAACAATGAGAAGGCCGAGAGCAAATGAAATGAGCGCAGGGATCAGGTAGATCATGGTCTTAGCGTCGGCCTTTCGACGAGGAACAGCCCTGTGTTGTTTTTGGTGATGGGGCGTGCTCCGAGTGCTTTGAATTTTTCGATCGCGGCCGGAATATTCACACAGTTCACGATGATGTAGCGATGTTCGATGTCATTCGGGTCCAGGATGAGCGGGATGAGTGTATATTGAGCCTGCAACAGTTCCATCATGGGGTGAGCGTCGTCTATATTCTGGTCTGTGTAATAGCCGATATATTTTTCATTCTTAAGAAGTTTCTGCAGTCCGTCGAATTTCTGACCCGCAAAATTCAAGGCGACTGGTTTTCTCCGGGGATAAATGGAGGCTAGGTTAGCCGTGGTTTGTATGATGTTAACGGCCGTTAACAGGGCGAGGACTCCCCAAAAGATCTTTGCGCTCAGGGAAAGATTGTTCATAGTTTTGCATTCTAGTGGTCTGTCGGGGCTATTTCAACAAAAACCTTTGAGTCGGATGGTTTCATCTATATAATAACAACTTGATATAAATATCATCTAGGAGGTTATCTTGATATCTGTTGGTGTTATCGGTTGTGGCCACTGGGGGCCAAATCATATCCGTGTTTTCTCCCAGCTATCCGGTTCGCAGTGCCTGATGTGCGCGGACATTGATGAGTCGAGATTAAAGGCCATCAAGGCCATGTTCCCGTCTGTTGAGGTCACGAAGGATTACCGTGCACTCTTGGCAAATCCTAAGATCGACGCGGTGTGCATTGCCGCGCCTACAAAATACCATTATCCATTTACGCAAGAAGCGCTGGCCGCAGGTAAACATGTGCTATGCGAAAAGCCTTTGGCGATGAGTTATGAGGAATGCATGGCGCTTAAGGCAGCTTCTGAGAAAGCTAAAAAAGTTCTTATGGTCGGGCATGTGTTTGTGTTCAATGCGGGTATCCGCTGGGTGAAAGAATATATTGCTTCCGGCGAAGTAGGGCGCATTTACTACGCGCATTCGGAGCGTACGAATCTTGGGCCTTTTCGTTATGATGTCAATGCCTTGTGGGATCTTGCGCCGCATGATATTGCCATTTTTGATTATCTTCTCGGAGAATCGGCGATCAGCACTTCGGCGCGTGGTTTGAAATGTCTGGGGAATTCTTTGGAGGACCTGGCGTTTGCGACGCTGGATTATCCCGGCGGTAAGTTGGCGAATATTCATGTTAGCTGGGCTGATCCACGCAAAGTGCGTCAGATCACGATCGTGGGTGAAAAGAAAATGATCGTTTGGGATGACCTGGACACCCTGGGCGCTGTCAGGGTTTATGATAAATCCGTTGAGCGTACGTCAAAGTATTATGAGTCTTACGGAGAGTTTCAATTATTATCTCGCGAAGGCAGTATTACGATCCCGAAGATCAATCTGGTTGAACCGCTTAAGGCCCAGGGGCAGTATTTCATTGATTGTGTTGAACAGGGCCGGCATCCGGATCTTGTCGACGCTGATCGGGGTGCGCATGTTGTCAGGACACTGGCAGCTGTTCAGAAGTCCATGGATCAGAGTGGTAATTTGGTGAGGATCTAAGCATGGCGTATTTTAAACATCAGAATGCTTTGGTGGCGGATGGTGCCACGATCGGTGAGGGCACGCGGATATGGGCGTTTTCGAATGTTCAATCAGGTGCTGTGATCGGTGACAATTGCAATATTTGTGATGGCTGTTTCATTGAAGGCAAGGCTATGCTCGGCCATGACATTACGATCAAGAACAATGTTGCGGTCTATGATGGTGTGACATTGGAAGATGGTGTTTTTGTGGGGCCGAATGTGACTTTTGTGAATGACCGTTATCCCAAAAGCCGGCACGCGGATTGGGTCATGGAACGCACGTTGGTCAAGAAGGGGGCATCTTTGGGGGCCAACTCAACCATCCTGTGTGGGATCACCATCGGTGAAGGCGCGCTTGTAGGCGCGGGTTCTGTTGTTGTGAAGGATGTCGCGGCGCATACTATTGTCGTCGGTAATCCGGCGCGCAAGGTGGGGCAGATCGGTCCTGACGGGAAGCCGTTGAAAGGCAAGAAGAATGCCTAGGATCCTTGTGTGTCCGATCGCTTTCAATGAGAACATTAAATTAAAGAGCGTGATCGAGCGTTTTTTGAAAAGTCCGGCCCGGGCTATGGCTGATTATCTGGTGATGGATGATTGTTCAACGGATGGCACCACCGAAATGATCCGCTCGTTCGCGGGCCAAGGTGTGATGACGATTCGTCATGAGAAGCAAAGTGGCGTGGGTGCTGCGATCCGCACGGCCATCCGTTATGGTCAGAAGAATGCGTATGATATTCTTGTGATCATGGCCGGTAACGACAAGGATAATCCAGATGAGATCGCGGCTGTCGTAAAGCCCATCCTTGAAGACGGGTATGATTTTGTGCAGGGGTCGCGCTATAAGGGAAAAGTAGGGACCGGCGGGGACATGCCGTTTTACCGCAAGGTAGCGACCAGGGTCCATCCTTTGCTCATGTCTTTCTTTACAGGCGTGGCTGTGACAGATAGCACCAATGGTTTCAGGGCTTTTCGTTTATCGATCATGGCTGATCCGCGCATCAATTTGGATCAGGACTGGTTGAATGCGTATGAACTTGAGCCTTATCTGATGTTTAAGGCGATCAAGCTGGGGCATAAATTTACAGAAGTGTTTGTGACCAAGATTTATCCGCCCAAGAAGCTGGGCTATACGAAGATGAAGCCGCTCGTCGGGTGGTGGAGCATTTTAAAGCCCGTATTTTACCTGGGATTGGGGATCAAAAGATAATGAAGATCTACGGCAAGAATCCGGTCATTGAGCGTATCAAGGCAGACCCTAAAAGTGTGCGGCGTGTTTATGTTGAGATAGGGCATCCGGACCATAATTATATTTCTTCTAAAATGAAGAAATACGGGGTCGCTGTGATTGCTGTGCCTTCGAGTAAAATGTTGAAACTGGGCCGCAGTCTTAATACCCAGGGGCTTCTCATTGAGGTCGAGGATTTCGCTTATGCGGATTATGATGATCTTGTGGATGAGGCGTATGCACAGGGCACGACGCTCCTTTTTATCGATGGGATAACAGATCCGCAGAATATGGGGGCGATCATCCGTTCGATCGCATGCCTCGGCGGATTTGCGTTGGTTATTCCCACGCATGGCACTGTTGATATCAATGATACTGTGACGCGCGTGGCCTGTGGCGGGGAGAATCATATCAAGGTGTCTAAAGTTAACAATCTTAATAATGCGATTGAAAAAGCCAAGGCCAAGGGGTTTTGGATCGCGGGCAGTGTCGTCAAGGATGGCGAGGATCTGACCCGTACAAAATTGCCGCTGCCGCTCGGTCTTGTGATCGGGTCGGAAGGCAAGGGGATCCGAGAAGTGACGTTAAAGCACATTGACGTGAAACTGACGATCCCGATGGCTAAAGAGCGGCTTTCACTTAACGTGGCGCATGCAACAGCGATGTTCTGTTATGAAATTAAAAAACAAAAAGAACACAAGCCCCAAGGGCGCTAACTTTAACGCGGCACTTGATTTCTTTGCCGAGGCTGGCTTGCTGAAACGCGTCAAGCGTAGCGGCTGGTGGGTGGCTGGGATCGAGAATCCGGAGAGTGTGGCCGACCATTGTTTCCGCTGCGCGGTCATTGGTTTTTACATGGCCCATGAAGAAGGGGCTGATCCTTATCGTGTGCTCGCCATGACCTTGTTCAATGATATCCATGAAGCGCGTATCAATGATTTGCACAAGATGGGTCATTTTTACATTGATTTCAAAGATGCGGAAAAGCGCGTGTTCAAAGATCAGGTAGCCCCGCTGCCGTCTAAGGTGCGAACGGCGCTGGTGGATATCCGCGCTGATTATGATACGCAAAAGACCCATGAAGCGCTCATCGCGCGTGATGCTGATATTCTTGAATGTCTGGTACAGGCGCGCGAGTATCAGGATAATGGTTATCCTGTGGCCAAGAAATTTCTTAAGCGTGCGCCAGGTTTTCTTAAGACGCGTACAGCACAAAAACTTTGGAAGTCCCTTCAGCGTTGGGATTCTACGCTTTGGTGGGAGAATGTGGTTAAATTCGAGAGATAGACTAAATATTGGAAATTTAACGTAAAATGGTGTAAATATAATATTATGAAAAGGATAGGGATCGCAGCCAGTCGTATTGCCAAGGATGATCTTGTTTCTTATAACATGTTCGTTCTGATCCTATCTTTTTTGTTGTCGCTTTTGATTTTTCTTATTTCCGCGTTCTCGATCCTTGCGGGTGTTGCCGTAACATCGTATGTGACGCGCGGGTTCATGTCCATGGATCCAGGTACCGGATTCTTTAAATTTGCATTCTTTGGTCTTGCTGTTGTTGTCGGACTCATCAATCTGGTCGCTGTGTTGGTTAATATTAAACTGAAACGTTGAACCTATGTCGTTGAATAATGTTGAATTAAGAGAATTCATTCATGCACTGAAAATCGGCATTTGCCGGACCACCATCGGTGCCGGCGCAGAGTTTGTGTTCACGAATCTTACGTTCACGGCGATGCTGGGTTATAAGAAAGAAGAGCTTCTGGGGCGTAAAGTCGCCGATGTGTTTGCTGAAAGCAAAGAGTTCAAGGAGATATTGGCGCAGCTTAAGAAAGATGCGCTTCTGGATAATTATGAGGTCATGCTGCGTCGAAAGAGTGGCGGAGCCGTGGCGGTATCTCTTGGCATCACCGCTGAGCGTGATGCGCACGGCGCGATCCATTTCCTTGATTTTGTTGTGGAAGATATCACCAAGCAAAAAGAGATCGAAAAAGATCTTACCCGTTCGAGGGAGCTCTTTAAGGTGATCTTTGATCATTCGGCGGCCGCGATCACCGTTACAGATAAAGACGAAAAGATCATTGCGTGGAATCCATTTGCGGAACAGATGTTTGAGATGACGCGTGAGGATCTGTTCAATAAACCGGTGAAAGATCTTTATCCTGAGCGCGAATGGCGCAAGATGCGCAAATTGAAGATCCGTGAAAAAGGAAGCCTTTCCGGGATATCGACCGAAGTCATCAAGAAGGACGGGACGCTCCTGGACGTTGATGCGTCCATTTCCATTATCAAAGATCTTAAGGGCGAAGTGGCAGGATCCATTGGCATTTTGCGTGACACGACCAAACAGCGCCGCACGCAGGAGATGCTCCTTAAGGCCAAGATGGAAGCTGAGGAGGCCAACAGTTCTAAGAGCTTGTTCCTGGCCAAGATGTCGCATGAATTACGCACGCCCATGAATGCTATTATTGGCATGCTTGACCTGACGCTTGATACCGGTCTTTCTGACGAGCAACATGAGAATTTGAAGGTCGCCAAGGATGCGGCAGGGAATCTGCTACGCTTGATCAATGATATCCTGGATCTTTCGCGGGCAGAGGCGGGAAAGATCACGATTGAAACCATTGAGATCTCATTGGCTGAGATCATACGTAGTGTTTGCCGCGGGTTGCAGGTTTTGGCGCAGAACAAGAATTTGTATCTCAGCTGGAATGTGTCCGACCAGATCCCGCCGTTGATGATGGGTGATCCGGTCAGGATCAGGCAGATCATCATCAATCTGGTTAACAATTCTATTAAGTTCACCCATAAGGGCGGTGTGACGGTGGGTGTATCTTTGTTGGCGCGTTATGCCGAGGATTGTGAGATTTTATTTGCGATCAAGGATACGGGTATTGGTATTCCGAAAGAAAAGCAGGGGCGCATCTTTGAAGTTTTCAGTCAGGCGGATGAACAGACCTCTCGCCGTTATGGCGGGACAGGCCTTGGCCTAGCGATCTCCAAGAAATTGGCCGAGATCATGGGTGGCAGGGTTTGGGTTGAAAGTGAAGAGGGGCAAGGCAGCACATTTAATGTTGTTGTGCGTTTGCGCATCAGCACAACACCGATCGAGCTTCGCGCGGCGCCTGCTGAGTTAGCGCACGCCTCCGCGCAGGAGGATGTGGGGCGGCTTCGCATTTTGCTGGCCGAAGATAATCTTGTGAACCAGAAGATCGCGGTGCGTGTTCTGGAAAAGCGCGGATGGGAAGTCGTGGCGGCCAATAATGGCAAGGAAGCTCTTGAGGCGATCAGTAAGACTCGCTTTGATATGATCCTCATGGACGATCAGATGCCGGAAATGAGTGGGGTTGAGGCGGCCATTATTATTCGCACCGAGGAGAAACAGACGGGCCTTCATTTGCCGATCATTGCCAAGATCGGAAGAGCGTCGTGTAGGGAAAGAG
>CAJBYM010000108.1 GCA_903959815.1 Candidatus Omnitrophota bacterium | reverse complement strand
GATCTAGGCAATCCTGCACGAGTTATAAAGAAATATAATTTAAGAATTAAGCGATGGGAGAAAATATGAGAAAAATTGTTGTTTCTGCTGTGAACTTTAATGAAGCAGGGGCGTTGGCAACTTTAAAAGAATGTTTAGAATATCTGAGCAGTGAATTGTCACATAGGTATGAAATCATAGCTTTAGTTAATAATACAAGCTTGTTTGATAACGCAAACATAAAGTTTCTTGCGTTTCCTTTATCGAAGAAGTCATGGCTTTTTCGTTTATATTATGAGTATGTTTATTTTCATAAGTTTTCAAAAGAGTTGAAACCTTATTTGTGGTTTTCTTTGCATGACATGACGCCGCGAGTGCAGGCGCAGATCAGGGCTGTTTATGTTCTTAATCCATCTCCTTTTTATAAGTTGTCGTGTAAAGATATCTATTTAGATTTTAAATTTGCATTATTTAATCTTTTTTATGGTTCGTTATACGCAATCAATATCAAAAAGAATCATTTTGTTGTGGTGCAACAAGATTGCCTGAAGCGTCAATTTAAACAATTGACAGGAGCTAGAAATATCATAGTAGCTCATCCTGGTGTCGTGTTGAAACAAAGCAAAATGGTGTCTGAAGTAAAGAACACATTTTTCTATCCTGCATTTCCGAGAGTTTTTAAGAATTTTGAAGTTATTGGTAATGCTGTGGCGGAACTGGTTAAGATGGGAGTCCGTGATTTTCAGGTTATTTTCACGATCTCTGGTAAAGAAAACGCATATGCGAGGTATATTTATAATTCCTATAAACATTTGGATCAAATCAAATTTATAGGGGCTCAGAGCAGAGACAGAATTTATGAGTTTTATCAGCAGGCAAGCTGCGTAATATTTCCTTCAAAGTTGGAGACCTGGGGCTTGCCTATCAGTGAAGCCAAGCTTTTTTCCAAGCCCATTCTTTTGGCTGATCTTCCGTATGCGCATGAAACGCTTGGCGGTTATGACAAGGCGAAATTCTTTTCTCCGGATGATTCCGGTTCATTGGCACAAGAGATGAAGGGTGTGCTCGATCAAACCATTGTGTTTCAACGCACAGAGCCAAAGGTGATCTCGGCTCCGTTTGCAAAAGATTGGAAAGGCTTGTTTGATATCTTGTTGTCAGAGACGAAGGCCATCGATAGCATAAATCCGGCGAAGGATCAAGGCAGTGTATGACATTGTTGCGTCTATCGTAACATTTCATAACGATAAAGATGTCTTACGTAAGACCATCAAGAGTTTTTTGGGGGGTAGCCTTAACACGTTTCTTTATATCATTGATAATTCTGCTACGGATGATCTGAAACAGCTCTGTTCTGATCCCAGGATCGAGTATGTTTTTAATGCAAAGAATTTAGGTTTTGGTGCTGGCCATAATATGGCCATACGGGCTATGACAGGGAAAACAAAATATTCGTTGGTTTTAAACCCGGATGTTTATTTTGATAGCGGCGTACTTGAACAATTATTTTGTTTTATGAATGAGAATAAAGATGTGGGTCTTGTGATGCCAAAGGTGCTGTATCCCGACGGGTCTCTCCAGCATTTATGTCGGCTATTGCCTGATCCCTGGGATGTTCTTATAAGAAAGATCGACGTGTCTGTT
>CAJBYM010000107.1 GCA_903959815.1 Candidatus Omnitrophota bacterium | reverse complement strand
GTCGAGACTTGAGCTTCTTTAGAATAATTCTTGAACCACTCCAAAAGCCCCATACCTTCGGGGTTAGATACTTCGTCATAATTATAAAGATAGGCCTTCTTTAGGACAAACTCAAACTCATTTTTATTATTCAAATCTAAAAGATTTCTTTTTTTTATATAATCAGGCGTTTTCTCATTAATTGTGTCGAATAATGCCTGTTCTAATTTGCAAGATGCTTGCTTCATTATTATACTTTGCCTTTTTAAACTATTTTTGGATATTATAGCAAAAATAAATCTTAAAGGTTATTTTTTAAGTTTTTTTCAAATTTACGAAACATATTATCGTTTTTTTGAAGGACTGTAATATAATTTTTTAAATTTCCATCGGCAATCTCTAATCTTTGATTTTCCAATGCTTCTTCAAAATGTTTTTCCGAAGCATTGCGTTTTCTTCGTCGGGAGTGTGAAACATCCCGTGCACAGGCTTATGCGGATTTCCTCGAACTTTGGCAGGCGCAGAAGCGTGCCAGGATCTGGGTGAAGCTTGATCGCTTCGCGGACTCTTGATCCGATGCGGATCCTTCTTCTGGCTGATATCCATGCAAATTTACCGGCCTTAAACGCGGTCCTCGATGCGGCCCGTGGCATCGGTTACGATGAATTGTGGTGTTTGGGTGATCTTGTGGGCTACGGTCCTTTTCCGAATGAATGTGCCCGCATTATCCAGAAGCAGGCGACACGTGTCATTTGCGGCAATCATGATGCGAAAGTAGTATCCGCGAAGAAGATCCAGCAGATCATTGATCAGAGTAAAGAGCCGTACAAGGTCTTTGTTTTCTCGTGGACGCATCGTAGTCTTGCCGAAGATGTGACGGGTTATTTGAAAGCATTGCCCGAAGAAGCATCTTTGATATTTGATGGGCGCAGGGTGGTCATGGTCCATGGAAGCCCTGAGGGTATGAATGACGGGCTAACAGCTTTTACACCAGAAGCACGGCTGGCTTCGCTTGCTGAGCATGTGCAGGCTGATGTTCTTTTAGTGGGACACACGCACGGTGCGTTTTCCCGTGAAGCGGGGCGGGCACTGGTGGTTAATCCCGGGTCAGTCGGGCGGCCTTTTGACGGGGATCCGCGCGCGTCATGTATGATCCTGGAGATGACTTCAAAAGGCATCGAGGTATTCACGCAGCGTGTGGCGTATGATATGACGCCCGTTGTGGATGAAATGCGTAAACACGATTTTCCGGAACTGCTCATCCGGGCCTTTGTTCAAGCCCGCAGTCCTGCAGATGTTATTCCCGAGGAGAACAAAGGAAGTTTGATCGAACAAGCCATGGCGCTGGGCAGCCATGAAGGGTATGAGAAGCCGCATGCCATGCAGGTGGCGCGACTTGCGCTCAAGCTTTTTGATGCCTGTGCGCTCAGCCATGGTTATGCGTTAAATTCCCGTGAGCGCATGCTGTTACAGGTGGGAGCACTTTTGCATGATGTGGGGATCTCGCGTGGTACCAAGCGGCATCATAAAGTATCGCGGGATATGATCCTGGAGGATAAGACATTGTCTTTATCGGATCGTGAACGGGTTGTGGTGGCGCTTTTGGCACGGTATCACCGTCGATCGTTGCCCAAACTTGAGCATGAACATTATGCCGCGCTTCCGGATCATCACAAGGTCATGGTCGATCGTTTGGGCGGCATTCTTCGTGTGGCCGACGGGTTGGATCGTTCGCATCAGGCCTTGGTTAAAGATCTTGCGTGTCATGTGGATGAGGATGTCGTTCATGTGACATTGACCGCAGACGGGGATGTTTCTGCGGAGATTGAGTTCGGAAAGTTTAAGAGTGATTTGTTGGAGCAGGCTTTTGGGAAGAGGATTGAATTTTCAATTTGAGGTAGACCATGGCCATTAAGAGCGAGAAATATTTTATCGGGATCGATGTGGGCGGCACTAAGGTGTACGGCGGGCTTGTAACGCCGGCGGGCACTATTGCAGCCCAGCATAAAGAACCCACCCCTTTGCATGCGAATCCCAAGCAGATCCTCGATGTTGTAGAAAAGGTGATCCAGGAACTTTTGAGAACACGGAATGTTTCTTTGAAGTCTATTCTCGGGCTGGGTGTGGCGGTTCCCGGAATCGTTGATAATACGGGACGGGTTGTGATCACACCCAACATTGATTTGAGCGGCACGGATCTTAAGAAGATCCTTGAGAAGAAATATAAAATGCGCGTGGTCGTTGGCAATGATGTGAATTTGGGTGTTCTCGGCGAGAAATGGCTGGGGTCGGGGCGCAAGGCACAGAATATCATTGGTATCTTTCCGGGCACAGGGGTTGGCGGCGGCATTATTGTGAAGGGTGATTTCTTGACAGGGCATCAGGGGGCTGCGGCTGAGCTGGGGCATATGTGCGTAAATCCCAAGGGGCCGCAATGTACGTGCGGGAATGTGGGATGTCTTGAGGCTGTGGTCGGGCGCTGGGCCATTGAGCGGGATATCCGTGAGGCGGTCAAGAAAGGCTCGCGCACGATCATTACGGATCTTGTGGGTGAAAAGTTGCAGCAGATCAAGAGTGGGATGCTCGCCAAGGCGCTCAAGGCCAAGGATCCGCTGGTCACGCGTATTATGACGCGTTCGGCAGAAACCCTGGCCAGCGCGTGTGTGACGCTCAACCATGTGTTTAATACGGAAGTGTTTATTTTTGGCGGCGGCATCATCGAAGCGTGCGGTGATTTTATTTTGCCGCGCATTGAACGCGCACTTAAGAAAGATCCTTTTTTTAAGAATTTACAAGCACCCAAAGTTTTGGCGGCAAAGCTCGGGGATGATGCCGTGATCCTCGGGGCTGTGGCGGCTGTGCGTCAGGGGGCAGATCTTAAGGCTATTTCGTCGGCCTATTATCCCAAACTTAAAATTATGCCTTCAGGTAAAGTTTCGGTGAATGCAACGCTCATCGATAAACCGTTTTATTTACGTGCAGATGGAAAACTCAAGGAGCCTGAAGAGTTTGTTCCTCCGCATATCACGCACGATTTGGTGGATGAACTGACCAAGAAAGGTCCGGATACCCTTTTTATTGCCATGGGTAAGAAAAAGCGCCTGGTTTTCTCTCCCAAGGCCACGCGTTATTTGAAGAAGAAAAAGATCACAGCCTGTCTTCTTCCGGTCATTGCGGCCGTTAAAGCTTATAATGCTTGTGAAGAGCGCAAGGCCGTATTTTTTTATCTATAGCCCACCCTTGTTTTTCCTTATTTTTATCAGGTATACTTTATCGATGGTTTCGCATCACAATACCGTATAATATGTCAAACAACAGGATATAATGTCATTGTAAAATGATGTTGTATCATTTATACTTAACAAACATTTTTGAACACATTTACAATAAGCCCCTTTCAAAATAAGGAGATCGATCATGGGATTACAAGGCGCGCGTAAGGGTTTTGCGTTTAAAGCATTATCTTTTATCCAGGCAGCGATCTTTATTTTCTCGAGTTTTGCTTTACCGGCCAAAGCGTACGCGCAAAGCGTGATGGAGCTTCCGGCTCCGGGAAGTATGGTTAATCCCAGCGCAAGCTATGTCCCTGTGATGTTGCGTGCTGTTAAAATCCATCCCCAGCAACCGCTTGTTTTTGATTTCATTGTGGACAGCGGAAATACCAAGGCCGACCAGGCTCTTATAAAAATTGAAACACAGAAACTGGTTAAGTATTTCCTTGCGTCTCTGACCATACCTGAAAAGGACCTGTGGGTTAACCTTTCCCCTTACGAACATGATCGTATTGTCCCTGAAGTTTTTGGCCAGACCGAAATGGGTCGGGATCTTTTGGCACAGGATTATATGCTCAAACAGTTGAGTGCATCTTTGCTCGATCCAGAAAAAGATCTGGGCAAAGAGTTCTGGTCGCGCGTTTATGCCAAGACGCATGAGAAGTTGGGGAATGCCGAGATCCCGATGGATACCTTTAATAAGGTATGGATCATGCCGGATAAGGCTGAAGTTTATGAGATGAATGATACCGCTATTGTGGGACAGAGCCGTTTGAAAGTTCTCATGGAAGAAGATTATCTGGCATTGCAGAAGAATCTGGGGATCGAGCGCGCCGATGTTCCCGAGGAAGGTATCAGCCGAAAATTATCCAATGACATCATGCGCGAAATTATTCTTCCTGAGATTGAAAAAGAAGTGAACACAGGAAAGAATTTTTCGTTGCTGCGACAGGTGTATCAGTCACTGATCTTGGCATCGTGGTACAAGAATAATCTTAAAGAAAGTCTTTTGGCGCAAGTTTACGCTAATCAGAATAAGACCGCAGGGATGAATGTTGATAAGGAAGATAAAGAAGCGATCTATCAGCGTTATATCGCGGCGTATAAGCAGGGTGTTTTTAACTATATTAAGGAAGATGTTGATCCCGCGACCAAAGAAGTTTTGCCGCGCCAGTATTTCTCGGGTGGCGATGACTTCACAGGGACGCCTGAACTGGTCAATGATCAGGTCAAGCAAGTTTCTTCGGTAGAACAGATCCCGGTTGATGTGCAGGCAGGTACGGGTGAGTTGACGCAGGTGACGGTGGCGGCGGTCAAATCAGGCAAGGATGATGATTCTTTAAGGACGGCTTCTACGGTTACAGATGAGGATTTTCAAGAGTTAGTTCAAGAGAGAGCGTCGGGTGAGGCTGGCTTTCATTTGAATGTGGATCAGTCCAGGGAGTATGCGCCTGCGCCCGAGACAGCTGTTTTGAACTGGGGCACGTTGGCAGAGGATAAAAAACAGGCCTTGCGTCAAAAGCAGGACGAGATGTTCCATCGGGGACAGATCGGCGAGATCGTTATGGCGGGTGGAGAAGCGACGCGTTTTGGCGGTCCCAAAACATTTGTGAAGATCTCGGATAAGCTGGGAGACTTTTTACAGGTTAAGATCAATAATCTGAAATGGATCTGGAAGAAGTATGGGGTGAGAATACCTCTTTATGTTCTTTCCAGTGAAAAGCGTATTCAGGAATTTCAGGAGCAGTTGCAAGCCAAGGATTATTACGGGGCGAAGCCCGAGGATTACCGTTGGTATGTGCAGGGGACGGTAGATACATTTATTCCGAGTGATACCGAGTTGGAAGCGAATTTTAAGGGGGATGAACTTCTTAAATATAAAGGCTTTGCCGCAGCGGCCCGACAGGCGAACCCAGATGGTCTTTACAGGTTTAAGGGAGAGCGTCGTTTTGTTCCTGCGGGACATTTTGATGCGATCGCTTCGTTTATTATTTCCGGCCAGCTTTCGGATGCCTTGGCCCGTGGCATTGAAGTGGCACCTGTAACGAACATTGATAATCTGCAGGCCATTCTTAAAGATGACGGTGTTATTGCTGCTTTTGCCGAGAGTGGCGATGACTTTGGATTTATTCTTGCTGAAAAGAACATGACGTATGAAGTAAAAGAAGCGGCGAACGGCAATATGCTTGCGGGCAAGGTTTTTGTACGTTACCGCGACAATGTCATTTCGTTTGACGGTGTTAATGAATTTGAGGGTTCGGCGGTTAAGGATGGCTTGAAATTTGTGATCAATCAGGAAGAAAAAACCCTGGATGTTTTTGATGGCAAAGGCGAGAAAGTCCAGACAGCTTTGAAAGTAAAACCTGAAACAGGTGGAACCCTGGTGCAGTATACAGATGAAAATGGACAGCCGGCAGATCGGAAGACGTCGTGTAGGGAAAGAGTGTC
>CAJBYM010000106.1 GCA_903959815.1 Candidatus Omnitrophota bacterium | reverse complement strand
GCTGTTCTTGCTGTTGTTGTGCTATTGACCGGCATGTTGATATTTTCTCATCGTATGATCATGCTCATTGATCGGTCCGGCAACTTTCAGACAAAGTTTGGAGAAACATTGGGTCAGCGCATAAAATCTATTCCCGATAGCAATGCGACATCAACGGCCATTCGGATAAAACTTTGGAAAGAAGCGCTTCATATCTGGAAAGATTTTCCATTGACGGGATCGGGGTTAAATACATATGCGCGCATTTCGCCTCAGTATAAAAGTTGTGCCGAGGGTGGGATATATCCGCACAATTCGTTCTTGCAAATGGCAGCTGAGACCGGCGTATTGGGCCTGGGTGCTTTTCTTTGGGTTCTTTTTGTATTTTTTAAGGAAGGCTGGCAGCATATTGAGCGATATAAAAGTTTTCTTGTGCTGGGGCTATTGAGCGGGATCCTGGCTTTTCTGGTGCATAGTTTTGTAGATTCTAATTTGTATCAATTGCAGCTTGTTGTTTTGTTTTGGTTCATGATGGGTTTGACGGTCGCAATTATGAAGTTAGAACAGGATGGATCCGAATACGACAGGGGGAAAGGAGCAATATCATGCAGCCAGGTATAAAAGATATTTTATTGGCCGAAGATGAACGCGGGACAGCGCTCTTGGTCAAGCGGGAACTCGAGCGTCATGGGTTTCATGTTAAGGTTGCGGGCAATGGGCGTGAGGCGCTTGAGATCATTAATACACAAAAGGTGGATCTTCTCATTACGGACGTGGTTATGCCCGAAATGGACGGGGTCGACCTTTATCTTGCGTTAAAGAATAATAAAATCACGGAATCTTTACCTATTATTATTATTACAGATAAAGAAATGTTCCAAAATTCTTTTACGGCCCTGGGCGTTGATCATTTTGTCGATAAGGCTTCGAACATCGACATGTTGATGAAAAAGATCTCGCAGATCAGTCTTTTGAGAAAAGAAGCCCGGCACTACCGCAAGGTGCTGGTTTGCGGCAGCCGCAGTGATGTTGTTCAGCAAATGACAGCACTATTGCAAGGGAGGGAATGCCTTGTAACCGTTGTTGAGGACCCGGTTGATGTTGTTCCCAAGGCGTTTCAGATGAAGCCTAATATTATTCTCCTGGATCTTTTGGCAGATGGGTCTGTTGCGACGCAGGAAGTTATCCGGTCTTTACGCTGTTATGACTTTTTAAAAGAGTGCGCGATCGTTACGTACATTTATTTTACGCCGGATGCTGTTGGCGCGTCGCAGGGCGCTATTGAGCTCATTGAAGATCAGATCAAAGCCTGTCAGGATGCGGGCGCTGCCAAGTATCTTGGCCGGTTCAATCGTGTGACTTTCTTGGATAGCCTTAAGGAGTTCGGTATTGGGGGTGTTGCATGAGAACGATCCTAGTGACAGGAGCGGCGGGGTTTATTGCAGCGCGTATAGCACAGATGCTTCTGGATGATAATGTGTGTGTTGTTGGCCTTGATAATATGAATGATTATTATGATGTGCGGATGAAAAAGTATCGTCTTAAAGGCCTTAAGGCATATAAAAATTTTATATTTCACGGATGTGATATTGAAGATCCTGTTGCTTTGGGGCGCATTTTCAAGAAGTATAAGTTTGATGCGGTGATGAATCTTGCGGCCCGCGCCGGTGTGCGTTATAGCATGCAGCATCCCACTGTTTATATGACTACGAATGGCCAGGGAACGCTCAATTTGCTTGAGCAATGCCG
>CAJBYM010000105.1 GCA_903959815.1 Candidatus Omnitrophota bacterium | reverse complement strand
TACCTCGATCTGCACAATCCGGGAATCATGAAGGGTGATCGTAACAGCGCCATAATCAACCCCATGAATAGAATCACTGATATCTTTGATGATCGCCTCATTAATGACTTTCTTATTGGTCTGTTTACCACTCATATCAAGATCTCCTTTTAAACCGCCTTTAAAGATTAGTGTTGTTAACCTGTGCACCTCAACAACACCGCATGCGGCCGCCTCCGGTCAGCGTCAAAGGACATATCGTTCCCCATGATCTTGTATTAACAACTTTTCTAAACATTGAATTAAATCTCGTAATTTGAAATGTTTTGTTTCTGCGTCTCTTCATCGACCAACCGCTTAAGGGTGAATGCATCAAAAACCTCGACCATACGCCGGGTCGCTTCACCCCAAAAACTCTGTACCGCACAGCCTCCTGAACGAATACACGTTTCATGATCCGTCAAACATCCCACCAAACATATCGGCCCTTCAACTGCAGCAATAATATCTTTTAACGTGATCGAATCAGGTGCCTTCATTAAAGTAAAACCACCATGTGACCCCCTGGCCGTGCTAATAAGACCAGCACTCTTCAAAAGAGGCACCAAATGGCCAAGATATTTCTCGGAAATGTGCTGGCGTCTGGCAATATCTTTAAGAAGAACAGGGCCACGACCACCATGAATGGCCAGGTCTATCATCATATGAACGCTATATCTACCCTTGGTCGAAATTTTCATAAGATCCCTTAATCACTACTTTCACTACCAACTTGGTAGTGAATATAACATCCATATAAATTTTGTCAAGAAAATATTTCCAGTTCACTCAACCTAAATAATTCTTCCGACGATAAATCCCAACTACAGGCAGAAAAATTTTCTTTAACCTGTTTAGAATCCCGGCAACCTGCCAACACTGTGACCACCCCTGGCTGCTGCCTTACCCAGTTAAGCGCCAATTGGTTCAAAGGCCTTCCGAAAGCCCCCAATTCACCCAAAAACTGCTCGATCTTATCCAGCTTGCTCTTCTCATAAAAGGTATAAAACATCTTGCGTGCATCGCGCTTGTTGAAACTCGGCAACTTAGCTTTGTACTTACCGGTCAAAACGCCGCCCCCCATGGCGCCGTACGCAATGATCCCGATACCCCTTTCTCGGCAAAAAGGCAAAAGTTCATCCTCTATGCTACGTTCCAGCAATGAATACTGAACCTGAAGTGTGGCAATAGGCGCGACCGCACACGCCCTTTTCAAAAGCTCAACATCAAAATTGGAGACGCCGATATGCCGGATCTTCCTGGCCTTCTGCAGATCAAGAAGCGCATCCATCGTTTCCTCGATAGGAATATTCGGATCAGGCCAATGACACATATAAAGATCGATCACATCACAATTCAGACGGGAAAGCGACAGATCACATTCATGACGCACGGAATCAGATGAAAGATCGTGACCAATACGTCCATTCTCGCGCACCAGACCACACTTGGTGGCAATAAAAACCTTCTCCCTCTTCCCTTTTATAGCCTGCCCGATCAATTGCTCGGACTTACCATCCGTATAAAATGGCGCCGTATCAATAAAATTCATACCAAGTGCCACGGCCTCATGGACAGCCGCAATGCAAGCTGCATCATCAGCCCCGCCCCAGTTCTCTCCTCCGAACACCCATGTACCAAGCCCAATGGCCGAAACCTTCTCCTGTGTCCCTGGAAAATTCACATATTTCATGGTCTGTCCTTATTTTTGGTCGCCCTAAAATGGGCTTTGTGATAAACTTCATTAATATAACACCAAAGGAATCTAATGGATAACACCTTTAAGATCCTCTTCGGCATTGACTCTGACACAGTTCAAAAGACCTGTGTCATCATGCCTTTTAACATTCCCAAAGCCGCTGAACAATTGGGCGTCAAGACCATGCTCAAGGGCCGCGTCTTCTCTGCCGGCCAGGGCCAGGGGCTTACACTCATCGTCTCAGGTATGAGCGCTGGCTTTGTCGGCGATTGTGTCCTGTGGCTCAAAGACACGCCCTGTGAGCAGATCCTCTTCCTTGGCACCTGCGGACTTATCCATACCAAGGATGATCTTGATATCGGCACGGTACTTACACCCGGTGTGATCCACGCATTCGAAAGTTTCAGCGACATCCTCACAGGCAATGTCAAGGACCCGGAACCCGTTGAAGCCGACATGTCCCTGATCAAAGCCATGAAACTCAAAATACCTGTATGCAGCTGCATCAGCTTTGCATCGCTCCATGAAGAAGAACGCTATATGCCCATGTTCGAACAGCTGGGCGCCGACGTTATTGAAATGGAATGTTCGGCCTTTTTCCTGGCTGCCCACAGGATCAAGCGTCCGGCTTCTGCTCTGCTCGTGATCTCGGACATCCTGGGTAAGATCCTCTTCTCCTCTAAACTCTCCCCGGAAGATAAAAAAAGCCTGACTGATGGGATCAGCCAGGCTTGCGTGAGCATCAAAAACTTCTGCAAAGATTAAACTTTTTTCTTCCTCTGAATAACTTTTCTTACCGCTAACGCAACATCCACAGATTTTAATTTATACACCTGCATCAGCTGATCCGGAGTCCCTGTCTGACCGAAAGAATCCTGCACCCCGACCATCTCCATAGGCACGGGCATACCCTGAACAAGAGCTTCAGCAACCGCACTTCCCAAGCCACCCGCGACCTGATGTTCCTCAGCGGTAACAATAGCGCCCGTTTCTTTAGCACACGCCATGATCACTCCCACATCCAATGGCTTGATCGTATGCATGTTGACCACGCGCACGCTAATATTTTCTTTCGCAAGTTCTTCCGCAGCTCCCATAGCCTCGGCGACCATAACACCGCATGCAATAATCGTCGCATCCTTACCGTCACGCATGACATTGGCCTTACCGATCACAAATGGCGTTGCATCATCGGTCAGCACAGGTAACGGCGCGCGCGACAAACGGATATAACACGGCCCTTTCTCTGTGAGCATAGCCCGTGTGGCTTTCTTCGCCTCAATGGTATCCATCGGGCAAAGAACTTTCATATTCGGCAACACACGCATAATCGCCAGATCTTCCAGACACTGGGCGCTGGCACCATCTTCACCGACGGTAACACCGGCATGGGTCGCCGCCAGCTTCACGTTCAAATTGTTATAACAAATATCCATGCGGATCTGGTCATACGCACGGTTCGTCAAGAAAACCGCGAATGAATTCGCGACCGTGATAAAACCTTCGCTGGCCAAACCGGCCGCCATACCGATCATATCCTGCTCGGCAATCCCCAAAGTGAAGAACCGCTCGGGGCATGCCTTCTTGAAATATTCTGCACGCGTGGCATCTTCAAGATCCGCTGAAACAACAACAACGTTCTTGTTCTCTTTGCCGATCAACGCCAACTCTTCGCCAAATCCGTCTCGTGTGGGGGTAGGTTTCATAGTCATATCAATAAAGAACCTTTAATGCGTCAGCCAATTGTTCTTTGTTGGGGGCTTTGCCATGCCATGCACTCTTTAGCTCCATGAACGGCACACCCTTACCTTTTAATGTATTCGCAATAATAACCGTAGGCTGACCCTTGGTCGCTTTAAATGTTTCAAATGCCTTAATGAGCGCTTCAATATCATTCCCGTCGATATCGATCACATTCCAACCAAAACTTTTCCATTTATCCACGAGCGGCTCAAGCCCCTTGATCTCGCTAATAAGCCCGTTCTCCTGGACCTTGTTGTAATCCACGATCGCGCAAACATTATCAAGTTTGTACTGCGCCGCACTCATGGCCGCTTCCCATACAGATCCTTCCTGGATCTCACCGTCACCCATAATGCAATAAGCCTTAAAATCTTTGCCCTTAAGCTTGGCCGCCATCGCAACACCATTGGCATATGAAAGACCATGCCCCAATGATCCGGTATTGAACTCCACACCCGGTGTTTTCTGGGTCACATGGCCCTGTAAACGGCTGCCGAACTTACGAAAGGTCTTCAATTCTTCTTTGGGGAAATACCCAAAATTGGCGAGCGTCACATAAACCACCGGTGTGACATGACCTTTGGAAACAACCAGTCGGTCGCGCCCATCCCACTTAGGCTCGCTCGGACGATGGTTCATCACAACGCCATAAAGAACCAGGAATATCTCCACCGCAGACAAAGACCCGCCCGGATGACCTGATCCAGCTGTTTCAAGGGTTTCCAGGATCTCACGACGGAATTGTAACGCTTGGGCTTTAAGAGCACTCAGATTGTATTTAACGGACACACGCAGCTCCTAGAACATGATCTATAAGGGGATTTTAAAAACGTGAAGAGTATAAGACAAGACGTTTTCTTAGTCAAGGAGTGTGTATTGTTTTCGCGATCAACAAAAGATGCTCCAACCCCTCTTTGGTCTGTTGATGGATCTCACGCAATTTGATCGCATGATGCACCAGCGACTGTTCCTGCATCCACATCATATGAATAAGCATCGGATTCTGCGAATCCTGACGCATCAGATCAAGATGGTTCCATTTCTGGACCATATCATTATTCAAACGGAAACTGTCAATAAGGCCGCGCGCCCGGGTATAACTTTCAACGATCGCCCGACGCAACCTCGCATTACCGATCTTCCCAACAAGACAAGCATTCCCATTATAAATGGTAAAGTAGTCCTGACTTATCGGATAAAAATACATGAAGGCTTTACCTTTTTCCAACCCCTCAAGTTTCTTACCTGCACCCTCATAATACGAAGCCCAAAGTGTCTCGACCTCGGCCATGACCGCATGGACAAACGCGTTAACCTGATTCTCTTCTTTCTGTGCCTGGAGATCTCGCTCATGCTTATGCTGGATAATGAGGGCGATCCACATGCAGGCACCCGTAATGAGCCCTGCAATAAGACCGGGAATGACGGCTTCCCAATCAATATTGAGAAAAGTATATTCCATAGCCATAGACTACATGAAAACGAAACAAATGTAAATAAATCACACAAAAATGCATCTCATCAAAATCGTCCGGCCAACTGGATCATCATCCCCGAAAACATACTCACCGCCAACAAGATCCCGATCACCATAAAAGTATCTTTAATATTCTTGTTCTCTTTGGCAAGGACCAGCACACCCAACCCCGCTCCAGCGGAAAGGCCCGAGACCAATGCCCCAAAACTGATCACACCCTTAACATAAAACTGCGCCAAAAGAACAGAGGCAAAACAATTCGGAATAAAACCGATGAACGTTGCCAGAACAGGCTGAAATAATGTTCCTGTTAAAAGAACCGCTCCGATACGCTCTTCGCCGATGTTCCCCACGATAACATTGATCAAGAAGGACAAAATGAATAAGAAGAAAAAGATCTTCACCGTATGCATCAAAGGATGGAGAAAAAGCGACCTTGCCTTCGAACGCGTATCCGATATCCCATGAGAACAACATCCAGCGTGACCCGAACCAGCATCACAACGCTGTATTTCTACCGACGCCGCATCTTCTTTCTTAACAGCGAACCGACCCTTTAACACAAGATCAACCCCAACACCGACGATGACCGCGATCAAAACCTTGATAACAACAAGATGACCCACCATATCAGCCTGCCCCGGCATGGATAATAAAACCGGCACCGCTTCATCTGATGTGGATATAAAGACAGCCAGCAGGGTCCCGACCGATATAAGCCGCTTAACATACAACGCCGATGCAAGGACAGAAAAACCACACTGAGGAATGCACCCAAACAACGCCCCGGCCACAGGGCCAAACTGGCCAAAAGAAGCCATCAGATGCCCCATCCTGTTGCCGTAACGATACTCAAGAAAAGCGACCACAAAATAAACCACGGCCAAAAGCGGCACCAGCTTTCCTGTATCGATCAATGCATCCATCAAACTTTCTATCATTTAAAACCTCTCTGTATTTAGGAATTGACTAGAGAAAGAATACTCCTGTGCAAATGAGTTTGCAAGTGTGGATAAGAATTACGCTGCTTGCTACCGCGCTGGGAAGAATCCTTTTAATTCTCTCGTTGTGGGTCCTTGGAAGAATCCTTCCAAGCACTCCACCATTGTCTTCCCATCAAAAACAAAAAACTTCCTCCCGTTCGGACGGAGCCTCACAAGGACTCCACCATTTTTTCTCCCTCAAAAGCAAAAAACCTTCTCCCATTCGGGTTGCGGGCCCTTGTTCGGACGGAGCCTCACAAGGACTCCACCATTTTTTCTCCCTCAAAAGCAAAAAACCTTCTCCCATTCGGGAAGAAGGTTTTTTGCAATATGGAAAAAATGGTGGGCCTCCCGAGAGTCGAACTCGGTACCAAGTGATTAAGAGTCACTTGCTCTACCAGATGAGCTAGAGGCCCGTAGCGCTGTTTCCTCTATACCTTTCCAAGGAAACCAGCGCGGAGTCCCGCGAGCCGACGCAAAGCGTCCTGGCGAGCGGGACGTAAATCATAATAATAGAAATCCGAAACAATACACCGCCTGCCAAACAGGGCGGAATATAACAAATACACATTCAATAAGGCGATAAATATAGCAAAAGAAAAATTGAGTGTCCAGCGTTTATTTGATCTTGATCTTAAACACAAGCTTCTTCACCGCCTCAGGGCCAAGCCCGCGCTGACACATGGGCCTGTGCGCCTCGCCCGGAAAAAAAACAGCAAATTCTCCGGAACGCACAACAATACCCGTAATATCTTTATCTGCTGTAAAAAAACGGATGTCGCCCTGAGGATCATACACCGTAGCCGCTGTCAAAACATCAGGCGGTGCCATTTCCATCCTCTCCCCACCCGAAACCACATACTGCAGGTCAGCGTAAACGTCATGCGTCTCAAAACGCCCTTCTTCGGGAAAGCGCGTCTGATACTGCGACGGACGAACAAAAAGTTCACGCCCTTTGATCTCAATCTCAACGGCCGTCAAAGACAAAGGATCGTGGTCTTCAAGGAACGCCACAATATCCTTGAGCATCGGAATATCATAACGGCTGATGTTCTTAAAACTATCATGGATCATATGCCAATATCCTCGTTCCACAATTTCGGTTTGTCGGAAACGAACGCACGCATCAATGCCTTACACTCATCAAGATCAAGATTAATCAGATCAACGCCTCGCGCGTGTGAATAACTTTCAGGCCCGCGGAATGTCTCATTCTCGCCCATAACAACAATCGGGATCTTGTAGAGAAGAATTGCCCCGGTACACATATCGCACGGAGACAAGGTCGAATACATGACACAACGCTGATAGTCAGCCGCTGAAAGCCTGCCCGCATTCTCCAAGCAATCCATCTCGGCATGAAGAATGGCAGAGCCTTTTTGCAAACGGCGATTATGCCCCCGACCAACGATCACACCATCTTTTATCAATACCGCACCGATAGGAATACCGCCGTCAGCCATGCCCTTACGCGCCTCAGCGATCGCTTCACGCATAAATGTTTCATGAGACGCTGTCATGGCTCATTCTCCGGAAAAAGAAAGCCTCTGCCGCAACAAAGGATAATTCCGTTCAGATGATAAAATATAATAATCTTTCAGCTTCCACGGTGGCGTACGTTGAAAAGCACTGATCTCAAGACGATCCAAGGGTTGCCCTGTTTTCACATTGCGAAATTTGAGACCTGCCTTCTCAACGATAGGCCAGGATCCTGCAAAATCCCACAGATGAACGCGTGACAAACTGCCGCAGGCACGCCCGGCGGCAGGCCAACAAAATTCAGTCACTGCTGAGGAAAGAACCAAGTAACGGCAATCCGATGATCGCCACGCAAAGTCCTCGCCCATCTCATCCGAAAGAATAAAAACAGACCGGCTCGAGAGCTGTTCATCCACAGGCTTAATGAGCATCCGCTCGGCATTCCAGCAAAATGCATTCTTGACCAAATAGGCATTAACCCCGTCACAATAAAAAAGTTCTTTAAGTGTTGGAAAATAAACAGCACCCAAATATGGCTTGCGCTCCTTGATCAAACCGATCGAGACCCCGTAATGCGGCATATGATTAGCGTATACGCGCGTTCCGTCGATCGGATCAATCGACCAGACATAAGGCGTGCGGTCCAAGAATGCTTCATCAAAATAATCTGACTTACGAGGATCTTCTTCATCGATAAGAACATGCTGCCCTGTAGCAATAAGGGCTTTTAATCTTTGCTGCGCCAATGCGGAAATAGCACGGTCCGCTTCAGTGATAACAGACGTATCAGCTTTCAATTCAGGATGAATATCATCCATAAGCCGCAAAGCTATACGGCCTGCATCATGGACTAAAGAAAGCAGCTGTTTAACATGGTCGGACACGCGCGCTATATCCTCTCTACGGACTTGATCGGCACCCAGCCAACCTTGCCGTCAGAACGTTCAACCTTGAACCATCTTTCTTTCTCACGCAATACTTTTATTTCTGTCCCTTCCGGGATCTTAAAATATGCCGTTGCCTGAGCACTGGGCTCAAACCGGGCCTCAACACGCTCCACACAAACAGCCTGACCAGACCTGTCAACCACCTGAAAGATCACAGCCCCCAACAAATAAAGGGCCACAACACCCAATATCCCCATACCGATCATCACACGCTTACGACGCAATCCAGCGTAGAGCGCGACCAGCAAGAACGTCCCTGCCACAACAAATGCCCCAAACGCGATCCACTGCAATTCTTCAGCCGACCAGAACTTTTGAACCAAAGCAAAAACGGAATTACGCGGCCAGGAATTATAATTCTCCACCTGCGAACGTGCAAAAACAAGATTGGCCCGTAGATCACTATCCCTGGGCGTCAAACGAGATGCCCTCAAATAATTGACCAACGACTTTCCCAAACGACCTGATTTAAGATAGGAATTACCCAGATTATAATAAACTGCCGGAGATACAAAATCTTTCAACAACAATCTCTCATTAAGATCAACCGCTTCACGATAATCCGCCCCATGATAAGCATTGACCGCCTGAGCGAACACAGACGCCGCCTCTTTCTCACCCAAAGCCCAGGAAAAAGAGCTAAAACAAGATGTAAGGATCAACGTCCATAAAACCTTGCTGCTTAAAGATCTCATTTGACCCGCCTTTCCACACCCCTGACAAGATCTTGTGCATCTGCCAGATGTGTGCGCATCTTATCGTCCGGCATCACCATGCCCGCAAAACGCACCTGCTCTGCCGCCGCAGAAATATCTTCCATGATCGTAATATATTTCTCCTCAACCCGCAGTACTTTTAACCGCTGTACAACGGTTGCCACATCCGTCCGACCCGGAGGAAGTTCAAGCCGCTGGACAAAATAATCTCTCAATGCGCTCTCAAGAATATCATAAAAAGGCTTCATATGGCCCGCCCTTAGACGATCACCCGCGATCTGAAGCATGCGGCAAGCCTGACGGGCAGCCGACACCTGACGCGCGAATCTCGGGTCATTGAGAAGCCGTTGACGATAAATATAAAACGCCAAGAAACCCGCCCACAACTGAATATAAACTGCTAAAAGAATAAAGAAAACAACGTCCTGTCGGTCACGCCCTGAACGTTTTTCAAAACGCCCAGGACTATCTTTAATAAAAACAATATCACGCCCTAAAGTTTCCGGTGCTGATACAAGCGACGGCTGGGCAAACCCAACAGCCTGAAATTCCTCACCTGATGCAGGCGCCGTTACTTCCAGCGCAAATGGCCCGCGCTCAATCGTACGGTAGGTGCCTGTGGTCGTATCAAAATAACTGAACCGAACAGGAGCAATGGCTGTGATCTTGACATCTGTTGGAATAATAACTTGCTCAAGCGTTTTACGGCCCCCCTGCGGGTCATCTTTGATCTGTGGATCATAAAGTTTGAACCCAGACTCCTGGAACACCGGCATCTTCACGGCCTTCAAATTGCCCGCACCTGTCAATGCCATGCGCAAAGTGATCGGATCTCCAGATTTAACTTTTAAAGGAGCCGCATCAACCGTGAGATCATACTGCCCTACAGCTCCTGAAAAATCCGCAGGCTTACCCTCTTCGGGCAAAGGTAAAACATCAAGCTTGATCGCCCTTGATGTGATTGTGACCTGTCGTTTCTGATAATTCGAGAAGAAATTGCTAAAGAAACCCTGATCAAAGATACCTCCGCTCTGATCACCCTGATTCGTATTCTTAAACAACAAAGCCCCCCGCAGCGTAGCCGGAGAGATCAACATCTCACCTGCTTTAGACGGATAAACAACCGTGGAGAATTCAACTACCTGCCAATCAACCCCCTGAATCGTATCCTGAAATTGTTTAGGATCTGAAAATGGATCCATCTGAAAACCTTGCTCTGCGATCTCAGGAAAAGACAAATCCTGCAATGAAAGCTGATTCACATAAAGACGTAACGTCAATGGCACGCCTTCACCCACATAAGCCTTATCCCTGGGGACAGTAACTAAAAGTTTTAAACGACTTTGGATGTCCTGCTGTGGATCACTGGCCGCCTCTGAAGCCCCAGACGGAGATCCTGCAGGAACAACTTCAACAGGGACCTCCTCAGTCGTAAGGGTAAGTCCATTAACCGTGACAGGAACAGACGGAACATTGAACTTCCCTTCCTTGGTTGGCACAAGGACATAGTTAAAAGCCTGTTCAACAGAATAAGAATTATTGATAACGGAAACACGGGTAGCTGGGCCAACATAACGCACATCAAAGCCGTCAAAAGCAGGCAGCACAGGTGGCTGCAGATCCTGCACCCCCCTGACAGTGATCGTATATTGCAAGCTACTGCCCATGGCCACACGATTATCCGCAACCGTAGCTTTGACTGAAATATCCAAAGCAAGCGCCGTCGCACAAATCATAAAAATAAAAATAGCATTGATTAAAAACTTTTTCATACGCCTACCAGTCCTTATCCACCGGACGCGCTTCTCCGGATCGACGAATAAAATTCAAAAGCCCTTTAGGGAGTTCATTGCGCTCAAAATTGTCCATCATATCATTCGCATCTTTCTGTGATGATATCTGTCCCTCGAGAGTTTGTCCAGATGCGCTGTTGTTTTGATCATTGGGAGGATTGCCCGGCTGTGCCTGGTTTTTGGCCTGCTGAGACTGATCCGCCTGTCCCTTGTCAGAAGCATCATTCTTAGAGCGATCATCCTCGGCCTTATTTTCTTTGTCTTGCTTATCACTATTACTATCTTTTTGATCCTGACTTTTCTGCTCATCAGATTTTTGATCATCTGGTTGTGACGGATTTTCATCTTTCTTCTGGTCTTTGTTTTCCTGCTGACTTTGCTGCTGCTTCTGCTGTTGTTGTTTTTGTTGCTGTTTCTTTTGCTTCAACCGCTCAAGTTCTTTCTTTACAAACTCATAGTTCTCTATAGCCTCTTTATCTTTTAGATCAAGGCTGCGTGCTTTTTCAAAACTTTCGAGCGACAGCTCGAAACGTTTAATGCCCTGTTCAATATCCTTATCTTCACGACTTCTGCCAGAACGATAAAATGCATCGCCTAAATTAAAATGAACATCACGCCTGAACTTATCATCATCCGTCAAAAGACCCTTTTGAAAATGCTCAATGGCTAGATCATAATCACGCGATTGATATGCTGCTGCTCCAAGATTGTATTCAATTTTGGCTTCAGACGGATTCTTTTGCACAGCTTTTTCATAACGTTCCAGCGCTTCCTGAAACTTCCCTTTTCGATAAAGATCATTGCCCACACGTACATCAGCCGCCCCTGGGTCAGCCCAGACCGGAGCAGAAAAGAATACAAAGAGAACAAGCACTAGCACACATCTCATTCCTTAGATCTCCTCGAAGATAACCGCGATTCAAAAACAAGAAGCAAAAAAGCAAAGAAAAGCGGGATCTGAAAACGTTCATAATAACGCTGCTCCATCCTGCTTTCAATGTCGCGCTTTTCAAGACGCGCAAGGTAGTTATCATAAATATAATCGAGTCCGAGTTCAGCCCCGCTGGAACGCACATAGGCCCCACCCGTTACAGCTGCGATCTCTTTAAGCCCCACCTCATTAAGACGGGACTTTACAAAATTTCCGGCCGCATCTTTAACAAACCCGGCCTCACCATCCTCCTTGACCAGATGAATAAGCTCACCCTCCCGCGTACCCATGCCCACTGTATAAATGTGGATCTTTTTCTGTGCCGCAAGCTTCGCCGCCTGCACAGGATCTCCTTCCCAGTTCTCTCCATCCGTCAGAATAACGACGGCTTTATACTGGGCGGGAACATCCTCATACCCTTTCAAAGACTCCTGGATGGCCTTCGCCAGATCCGTTCCACCACGGGGCACGCTTTCAACCGTCAAATTATCAAGACTTAACACAAACCCGCTATAATCAGCCGTAAGAGGACATGCTAAAAAAGCATCGCCTGCAAATGCGACAATGCCAACACGATCACCCTTTAGCTTCTTCAACAGGTCTTTGACCGCGAGTTTTGCACGTTCCAGGCGATTAGGTTTGACATCCTCCGTCAACATGCTCTTGGATGTGTCGATCAAAATGAGAATATCCAAGCCCTGCCGGCGGACCTCCTGCCAATCAAACCCCCACTGAGGTCGCACCAAAGCCATGACCGAGAACACAAACACGCCAACGATCAACGCCTCTTTCCATATGAACCGCTGGACGGAAAAACTGCGTGCCGTAAATGCGGAGAGTTTCTTATCGCCAAATTGATGAACCGTCTTACGACGCAACTTCGCCAAAAGAAGAAGCATCACCGCGACGAGAACAACAACAAATATCCCGTTAAAAAAGAAAGGTTTTGCAAAATGGATCATGGTATCCTCAACAAGATCGTACGCGCCAGAACGATCTCCATCAAAAGAATCGCAAGTGCGATCAATACAAAACGATCAAACAATTCTTCAACCTGGCGATAACTGCTCTCTTCAAACTTAACTTTCTCCAATTTATCAATGCGCTCGTAAATGCCTTTGAGTGAATCTGTATCCGTAGCCCGAAAATATTCGCCGCCGGTCTTCTTTGCGATCTTCTTGAGCGTGTCCTCATCGATCTCGATCTTGACGTTCTGATAAACAGTGCGTCCAAAAAGATCCTGGATAGGATAAGGCGCCAAACCCTTAGTACCCGCACCAATCGTGTAGATTTTGACACCCAACGCAGCTGCCGCATCAGCCGCATCCAAAGGCAAAATCTTACCTGAATTATTAACTCCGTCCGTCAACAAGATGATCACATTGCTTTTACCTTCAGCCTTGCGCAGGCGCGCCACACCTGCCGCGATCGCCGAGCCGATCGCCGTGCCATCCTCCATGAGTCCAAACTTCACACGCTCCAGATTCGACAAAAGCCAGCTATGATCTGATGTTAAAGGACTGACCGTGTAAGGCTTCGCAGCAAACGCGATCAACCCCAGACGATCATTGGGCCTTTGCATAATAAACTCTTTCAAAACAGATTTAATGACCTCCAAACGGTTCATCCGCTTACCGTTGATCATGAAATCTTCAGCGGCCATACTCGTCGAACTATCTAAAAGCAAGGCCATGTTAATCCCCTCTGCCTTGGACTTTGATTCTTCCAAGACGCTCTCGGGGCCCGCCAGCGCAACAATGAAAAGTGTTAAGACCAAAAGCCTTAGGAAAAACGGCACATGACGCAAACGAATGCGCCAAGTCGGACGAAGCCCTGCTGCAAAAGCCGCCGAAGGAAATATAAATGATGGCGGCTGACGTAAAAAATAAAGATAGGTCAGCGGCAAGATCAAAAGAGGGATCAAATAAAGAAATTCGGGCGTCTTCAATATCATCGCGTCTCCTCTACAAAGGTGCGCGCAAGCCGCATCGCCCGATACATCTCTTCAGCAGATGGAATAAATTTCGCGAACTTGACCATGTCGCTTGCGTTCAAAAAATCCCGCAAAAATCCCTGCTGCGCATCTGTCAACTTGTCCGAATAACGCACGACATGAATGAACTCTTCCGTCGTCATTTCAGGCGCCCTAACGTCAAAACGCTCTTCAATATACCAGCGCACAATATCCGACAGGTCACAATAATATTCTTTGATCAATCCTTTTTGGATATACCCTGCCTGCTCAATCTTGAGCATGCCCTCCAATGCCCTTTCCCAAATAGGCTTCAATGGCGCTACAGGAACAGCCTTTCTGCGTATCAAAAACTTCAGAACCAAGCCAATCACCACAGCACAGCCCATAACTCCTAGCATGATCCACAGCCATAACCATTCACCCGGAATACCTACAGGACCACGAATGTCATGGATCTCGGTTATGGCGTTAACCATATTGGTTGTCATCGCATCTACAGGACTCATCTCATCCTCTTCTTACGTCGGGCAAAGAAACGTACAAGGCTATCCACATACGGCACATCCGTCGAGATATCAATGTGATCAACATCCATAGAACGAAAGGTCCTGTCACGCGCCAGCAAGCGTTGCGCGGCGGCAATGGCATAGGCCTTACGCACTTCTTTATCAGAGCTGTCGACAAGAACACATGCGCCCGTTTCCGCATCCTCCAGCTCGATCATGCCACAGGGGGTCAGATATTGCTCACGGGGATCATTTAACGTGATCGCGATGATGTCATGTCGACTATTCGCGATCGCCATGGCTTTCACAAACGCGGGCCGTCCATCCTTATCCATGCTAGGATCAATAAAATCAGAGATCACAAAACAAACCGTCCGACGGGTCGTCACTTCGGTCATGAACTCAAGGGCTGCGGCAATATTCGTTTTCCGTCCTTTAGGTTGAAAGCACAAAACTTCACGGATAATGCGCAGCACATGACTACGCCCTTTGCGCGGCGGTATGAATTTCTCGACGGTATCTGTAAAAACAACCATTCCGATCTTATCATTATTGCGGATCGCAGAAAAGGACAATGCTGCCGCAAGTTCTGCAGCCAGGCGGCTTTTTAATTCATTAACTGTTGAAAATTGACACGACGGTGACGCATCAACAAGGATCATGACCGTCATCTCACGCTCTTCAACAAACTTCTTAATATGCGGAGTGCCTGTGCGTGCGGTAACGTTCCAGTCAATGGCACGGACATCATCTCCATGCTGGTATTCACGCACCTCATCGAATTCCATGCCCCGGCCTTTAAACACACTATGATACTGGCCGGCGAACACGTCTGTGACCAGACGGTTCGTCATGATCTCGATGCGACGGACTTTATCGAGGACATCTTTGGGGATCATAATTCACCGCCCCGTAGGGGTTATACGCTTACGGGACCTGGACTTGTTCAAATATACGCGTCACAAGATCTTCTGACGACAAATTCTCAGCCTCTGCCTCATAACTGGGCACCACGCGATGGCGCAGGACATCCATGCCAATGGTCTTAACATCCTGCGGGGTCACATATCCTCTGCCCTGCAAGAACGCGAAGGCCTTGGATGCGACCGCCAGATTGATCGTAGCACGCGGACTTGCCCCGTACTGGATCAAGGGCTTGAGATCAGAAAGCCCATGCTTCTCAGGCTGGCGGGTCGCTTCAACAATATCGACGATATAACGCTGGATCTTCTCATCCATATAAACCTCATCAACCACCTTGCGAGCACGCAAAATATCATCGGGCGATACAATGCGGTTAAGCTCGATCTTGCGCCCGGTGTTCCCCATACGCTTGAGGATCACAAGCTCTTCTTCCTTTGTTGGGTACGAGACTTTCACTTTAAGCATAAAACGGTCAACCTGCGCTTCAGGCAGCGGATATGTGCCTTCCTGTTCAATGGGATTCTGCGTCGCCAGAACAAGGAATGGGTCGGAAAGTTTCATGGTCTCTTCGCCTATTGTGACCTGACGCTCCTGCATCGCTTCAAGCAAAGCACTCTGAACCTTTGCCGGAGCGCGATTGATCTCATCCGCAAGAATGATCTGAGAAAAGATCGGCCCTCTTTTAACGGAAAAAGACCCTGTCCGCTGGTCGTAAATAAGCGTTCCGATCAAATCAGCGGGAAGCATATCCGGGGTAAACTGGATGCGCTGAAAGCGCGTCTGCATGGCATCCGAAAGCGCCTTGACCGCGGTCGTCTTGGCGAGACCCGGAACACCTTCGATAAGAACATGACCATTAGCCAAGATACCAACCAGAAGCCGCTCAACGAGATAGCGTTGACCCACAAGGACTTTTTGAATCTCCATCATCAGCCCTTCAACAAAAGCGCTCTCTCTTTTAACCAGTTCATTGATAAGTGCGACAGATTCCAAAGCCATAAACAACCTCCTTCTTAGATCTCTCCATTTTCATAAAGCTCAATGATCGCTGACGCAGGAGAAGGATGGTACCACACACCCGCATAACGCTTGATCTCCTCGATCGCCCGTTCTTTCGGAAATCCCTTGCGGTAAGGACGATCGCTCGTCATGGCATCAAAGGTATCCGCCACGGAAATGATCGATGAGATCATAGGGATCTCATCACCCTTTAGCCCGTCTGGATAACCCGTGCCGTCAAATTTCTCATGATGATGCCGCACACCTGCGATGCAACCTTCAAAGTCCGTAAGTGACGAGAGGATATCCGCACCGCGCTTGGAATGCGTCTTCATGATCTCAAATTCCTCAGGGGTCAAAGATCCCCTCTTCGTTAAGATCGCTTCAGGAATAGCGATCTTCCCGATATCATGCAACAAACTGGCAATATAAAGATTCTCATAAAACTTTTCCGGAACATTAAAGAATCCTTTGGCCGCCATGCAACGCGCCATGGCCAATGAATACTTCGTCACGCGCTCCGTATGGCCATGCGTATAGGAATCCTTCGCTTCAATGGCAGAACCAAGGGCTGTTGTCGTCTGAATAAAAAGATTGCGATTGCGATCAGCCTCATTCTTAAGCCCTTCGAAAAGCTGCGCATTACGAATGGCCATGGCCACATCAGAAGCTAATGCCGAGAAAAAATCAAGCTCTTCCTGGACCAAGGCCGACCCATCCTGCTTCTCACCCAAAAGAAGGACAGCTAAAAGGTGGTGCTGATAAAATGCAGGCACGCACGCAATGCTGTTGAGCATAGGCATCTGCTCACTAACCCTGTGTAACAGTTCACGCGATCCGTTGGCAGACCCCAAGACAGATTCGCGCCAGATCAAACGATTAAGGTCATCAAAAACAAGCGCATTTCGACTATCAATAAGATATTTATATTCTTTCTCATAAAAAATACGGATCAGCGGATGGTCTTTCCCAAAGCGCACAAAACGTTCGGGAATACGCTCGCCGGGCTGACCACGCGATATCGCCAGGACATACGAATCACGGCTGGGTTCATAAAGGATCATTCCGGCATGACGAAGCTTCGCCTTGCGCACGATCATGCGCACAAGCAATTTAATGAGCAAAACATGATCATGAATCATGATCATGCCCTTGCTGGCCGTCTCCAATTCTCTTTTATAATCGATCTGAGTCATCATGATTGCACGCCGAATTCCCGAAGAACAACCTTCTCAAGTTCCTCAAGGACCAATGGTTTATGAATAAAACCAAGCGCCCCCAGCGCCGTTGTTTCCTGCACAACCTGATCCTCCTCGATCCCCGAGACCATCACAACCTTAACAAGATTATGCCGATGACGAAGTTCACGCAGAACATCAACGCCCGACATTTCCCCCATGCGGATATCTAAAAGGATCAGATCCGGGATTTCCCTGTCCACGAGGTCCAATGCTTCGCGGCCCGCAGAGGCGATGGAAACATCAATGCCGCGCTTACGAAAAAAGTTGCGCGCGAACTCACGCACATCAAGTTCATCATCAACGATCAAAAGTTTTGCCATATAGTACCAATTATATTACAACTACTGTGGTTTCAAGCATTTTCAAAGATTTGTTATTTGGGAATATTTCTATTCTTTACTCAAGAAAAGCCGCAGGATCATATCGGTCCCCTGCCCATAGACAGAATGCATCTCGACCTTGCCCCCATGATTATCTTCAATGATCTTTCGGATCACATAAAGCCCAAGCCCTGTGCCTTTTTTGCTAGTTGCTTTTGTTGTAAAAAAAGGTGTGAAAAGCTTATCTTTATCCGCCGGCTTAACACCAATGCCATTGTCACTAAGGATGATCTCTAAAAGCCCGTCTGTCACCCGAGCATTCACCCTGACAACACCCGCATAACCTTCTTCCTTAAGTTCAGTCTTACGCTGAACCGTCGCATCATAAGCATTATCAATAAGATTAAAAAAGACTTCCTGCAATTGCGTAAAATTGCCTTTTACTTTTGGAACAGAGACTGGATCGTATTCTTTTAAAATCTTAAAATCACTTGAACGGATCTTAAACTGAGCCATCTCATACGCCGTTCTGATAATGTCGTCAATGCTGCAGGGTGCAAAACCTTCTTCTCCCTTTCGGGTATATTTCATAAGCCCTTGGACGATCTCACCACCACGGCCGACATTCTCCTGAATGCGCGAAAGAGAATATTCAAATTCATCTGCAACAGCCTTAAGTTCCGGCGTTACAAACAAAGATCTGCGAAGTTTTAACGTGTCAAACATATCGCTGGCAATGAAACCGAGTGCATGTAAACGATTATTGATCTGATGCGAAAGTCCGTCAGCCATGGTGCCGATCGTGGCCATCTTGTCAGCCTTAAAAAGCTGCTCCTGTGTTTTCTTCATATCCTCGTAAGATTGAGCATTCTCAATGGCCAAAGAAGCTTGATTCGAAAGGATAGAGAAAACGCTCAGATCATCTTCGCTATAGCCCCGGCCATTGGCTTTTGAACCCATAACAACGATGGCGGTTAACTCTGAACGAATAAAGACAGGGAAAATAAGTTCCGCGTTAAGTTGACGCATAGCCACCTCAACCTGCACAAGATCCTGTTTCTTTTCCCGATCGATCGTCTCACGGACCTCTTCACCTACAAGAGGTAAATCTGTTGAACTAAAATATTTTACAACAGGATGTACTACCGCCAAACCTTCCAATGGAGAAAAGCCTCCATTCATCCTGCGGGCCGCGCTCAAATAGAATAAACCATCTTCGCGATCTATCAAATAGATCAACGCATGATTGATACGTACGACACGCGTAAGAATAGAAACAATAAGGTTGAGCAGTTTCTTAAGATCACGGATACGCCCCATACCCGCAGACGCCTGTCGGAGCGTTGACTGATACTTGCGCTGTTCCGCCAGGATCCGCGCCTCAGCCCGTCTTTGAATAAAAAGGTAAAAGAAGGGGCCGCCTGTAGCCAAGAAAGCCATCAAAGTAACAGGCAAAAGCCAGGGACCGCTTCCCATAGTCTTAAACCCGACCCAGATCGGTATGCCCAAAACCAGGGTATAAACAGTAATAAAGATCCCCGCACGCGTGAAGGCGATCTTAATATCCATGAGCCGATATTTGATGATCGCATACGCTAAAAACAGAAGATATAAGAATACGAAAAGATTACCGATCGGCGGAAAATGAATATTGTAAAAATAGGCAAAATTCGTGGAGCCTCCGTTAAACCCAATAAACAAACCAATAAAAATAAGCCGAAGTTGTTCCCGACGCAAACCGCACGACCGGCGATAACCTTGATAAATCAACCACAGGGAATAATAACTATAAAAAGAGAAAAATAACAAAAACGGCAAGTAAAGAGGCCCGGGAACTGGCCACAATCTGAAATCAAACTTAGGCTCAAGGGCTCTAACCAAGAAAGGCGTAAAGACCAGCATCGCAAGCATGGCCGCAAAAGCATACCCGAACCAGAACAACATCACCTTCTTCTTTTTCAGATCCAAAAGCTCAAGTGTAAAATGATAGAAAGAAATAGGAATGAATATAGAGAAGAAATGCAGCGCGCGGTTCCACCACAAAGCATTATTAACATCTGCCGTTGTATGGCAAATAAAAAGGCAAAGACTCCACATCCCGATAAAAAGACTCAGCTGGGCATAGCGCTGATTGAGCAAATTCACTTTGTTCTTATGAAAAACCAGCAAGCCAAGGCACAGGCTGCCCACCGCCGTGACCAACGATGTGATGGTATAAAAATTCTCAACAAGTGTTGTCTTAAGAAAAGTCATGGATGGTCCATCCTCTTTGACGCGCCAGGGCCATCAAGCGATCATCAGGATTTACAACTTTTTGCTCGTGCGCCAATTCAAGAAGCGAAAGGTCCGAAATATGGTCCGCATAAACACAAACACGGTCATACCCTGGCTTCTTCCCCAACCATTCTTGTAATGCTTTGACTTTATTCTCCCCGTAAGGAACGTCCCCTGCAATATCACCCGTATAACAGCCGTTTGTTATTTGAAGACGCGTGGCGATCCATTGCGATACATTCAGATGCCGTGCAAGACGCTCGACCACAGAAGCTAATGATGCTGATAGCAAAAGAACATCGTCCCCTTTTTCTTGATGACCCCGCACCAATCGGACAACATCCTGCGAAATACGGGAGAGCACAACATCACGAAAAAAATCTTCCATGATCAAATGCACAGCATCTTCATGCCATCCATGAAATGCCTGATAAGCCTGAAGGCGCATAGGAAGAGTGTTTTTAATCAAATGTAATTTATACAGCACAAACCATGCTGTGATCTTTAAAAAAAGGCTAAGAGATATTTTGCCCTTTAAAAACAGATACTGTGCCAGAAGTTTTTGTGTCTCTTCTTTAACCAGAACGCCATCCACATCAAAAACAGCGAGCACCTTGCTCATTTTCTCACCTTCCGACGCAGAAGGCGGTCTTCCCATTCCTGACCGACCATCTTTGCAATATGATCCATGATCCGTATAGCAACTTTCTCTAATTCAACATCTGTCACTTCTTTCACATGCTTCTTCCCGTAAAAGATATCCGAAAATGCCGGATTGTCCAACGTGATCCTGACCGGCTCTCCCACAAATATTTCACATTTCCTAAAACTGGGGATCTTTTTATGGGGCGGTAAAACCTCATAAGCACCTTTCATCCCCATGGGAATAACGGGAACCCCCGTATGCAAAGCAAGTTTGACAAACCCTACTTTAGGACGGAGCATCCTGCCGGTGCGCGACCTTGTACCCTCAGGATAAATAGCCACAATATGCCCTTGCTGAAGATAGCGCAAAACATCACGAAAATAAGAATACCCCGGTTTTTGCGGATTAATGTAAACAAGGATATTCAATCGCATCAACCACGAAACAAATTTCCGTCTTAAAAGATCCTGATTCGCAAGAAAAACAATATATTTCTTATCATAAACAGCAGAAAGAATGCCCCAATCATAATAACTCGTATGATTGCACACAATGATCGCCGGGCCATGCTCAGGAAGATTCTCGACATGATGGATCTTGCGAAGCCACAGGCGAAACCCCACATAAACCAAAGACCGCAGCTGCCTGAACTGGACAAGGCGAAGGATCCGGAACCAAAGCGAGAACTGACTCCCGATAAAAAGCCGGTATTTATAAAGGCAATACGCTGCAAATCTGGAATAAAGGGAAAATCTCACCATATGTCCTTGCAAAACTTGCTCAAATACGAGGCTCCCCGCCTGAGAAATGCGAAGTCTTAAAAACCTTAACATGATCAAAATTTATACGTCGCCGTCAGATACAATAGATTGCATGTTTGACGATACGTACCATTAATCGTCCCGCCGGCCACGGTATTATCGATCTCTCTTTTCATGTAATAGATCCCAGACCAGGCCAAGTCCAGGGTCAACGATTCGGTAAAATCATACCCCAAGCCCAGCGTGACACCATGACTGACAGCATCCGACATGTTGGCTTGCCAATTATTCGTCGGAACAGGGGCCTGATGATGATAATACCCTGTGCGCACACGGAATCTTTCGGTGATATCATACTGAAGACCAACGGCCGCCGAGATCGCACTTTGCCAATCATTAGAACCGGGCGTTCCCGCAAGAATAAAATTGCGGGTCGGATCTGACTCCGACGGACATGCGAGCTCTTCCTCATTAACAACCGACCAATTCATCCATTCCACATCCGCATTGAATGTCCACTTTGAAGTCGGCTTAAAGCTATACCCCAATACAATGCTGTCAGGAAGCACCATCTTGGAAATGACATCTGTTTCATAATCTGTTGCACCGAAGACCGCCTGATACATATTCGAGCCAGCGGCATTATTAAGATCCTTCAATGTAATCTTGCCTTTATACTTATGCTGGATCGTACTGCGATACATGAAACCGAATTGATGCCGCTCATTTAACTTATACAAACCGGCAATGCGGTATCCATAACCCGTACTGTCTCCTTTTAATTGAAAATTCCCATCCGCACCAACCCCCTGCGCAAGTTTTTTCTGTTTATCAACATGCGAATCGTCAATATCAAGACTAAGCGCAAAAGAGAACTGATCATTCAATTGATACGCTGCTGAAATAAGAAAATCCTTGTTCTCCATAACGCTCTTGGTCGCATTATAACGCGCAAAGCTGTCGGGATTCCACGATGTGGTCAAGCCCCATGAAGACATCGCACCAAAACCCACGGCAAACTTTTCTCCTACAGGCTGAACAAAAAACATATTGGGAATAACATAACTGCCGCGGCGCATCTGGCTTTCATCGCCAGAATTACTTTTATAATCAACCTTAGGCTGAATGAGGGATGCGCCCACAGAAATTGCAGCCTTCTTCATGAGCGTCATACCGGCAGGATTATAATAAACAGCAACTGGCGTATTCGCCTCACCGACAAATGCAGACCCCTTACCCACTGCGCCAGCATCAGGAACTTCTAAACGAAAAGCACCAGACCCTGCCGCAAAACTTTGAGCACAAAGTAATGAACTCAATAACACCATTGTTAATATTGAAGTCTTTCTTATGTTAAACATCGCAGCCTCCCATTTTGAAATCCATAAATTTAATTAATACATAATAATTGTAGGAGGCATTGCAACAAAAGATAGTGTTTTCTGAAAAATTTTGATGTTAAATAAAAACTTACTGACGAGAACAAAAATGAGGAGTTAGAGAAGGGCGCAAATCTTTTGTTAGAAGGGCAACGCGGCGATATCTTCCGGAAGCTGAATGTTGTGCACATTTACAGCCGGATCAATTTTGCGGATAAGTCCTTTGAGTACACGGCCAGGACCGATCTCAACCATGTCCGTCACACCATCAGCAGCCATGAATTTAACACTGTCCACCCACTGCACCGACGAGTAGATCTGTTTGGGAAGATTTTCAAGAACTTCCTGGGGCGTCTGTTGGGGCTTACCATTAACATTAGCCACAACCTTGATGTCCATCACCTTAAGCGGTGCAGATGCAAGCACTTGAGAGAATTTATCAGCCGCAGAACGCATCAAAGAAGAATGAAACGCACCGCTCACATCCAAAGGAATAACTTTCTTACAGCCCGCCTCTGTCAGCATTTGACAGGCTTTTTCTACAGTCGACGCCAATCCTGTAATAACGATTTGATCCGGCGCATTAAAGTTTGCGATCTCACAACCCGCGGCATGACATATCTCAACAAGCTTATCTTTATCAAAGCCAATCACGGCTGCCATTTTTCCTGGATTCGCTTTAGCCGCTTCTTCCATAAAAGCCGCACGCTTTTGAATAAGCTTCAAAGAATCTTCAAAAGAAAGCACGCCTGCCGCACACATCGCTCCATACTCGCCGAGGCTAAGCCCTGCGGTATAGGCCACAGAAACATTTAAGAACTTATCGCTCGCTTTGAACGCCGCAAGCGCAGCCATGCTCATCGTAAAGATCGCAGGCTGACAATAGGCCGTTGACATCAGTTTTTCTTCCGGACCTTCAAAAATAATTTGAGTAATACTTTCGCCCAAAACAGCATTAGCCTGATCAAAGACAGCCTTGGCAGACGAGATCTGGTCGTAAAGCTCCTTACCCATGCCAACTTTCTGCGCCCCTTGTCCTGGAAAGATAAGTGCGATCTTTTTCATTAGTAAGACCACTCAATGATATTCGCTGCAGCCACAAGCCCTGCGCCAAATACAACCAGCGCGATCTTGTCACCTTTTTTTATACGACCTTCCTCAACCGCTTCACATAAAGCGACCACAACAGATGCCGCTGATATGTTCCCGTATTTATGGATATTAATAAAAAACTTTTCTTTATCAACACCCGCTCTCTTAGCAACACTGGCAATGATGCGATCATTCGCCTGATGCGGAACAACACATGCAAGATCATGCACATTAACACCTGCTTTTTCAGCCGCAATACGCACAGCTTCTGCCATCCCAGGCACGGCTTTCTTAAAAAGATCCTGTCCATTCATAACCACATAAGGCAATTTTGCCATCTCAAGCCCTTGATCAAACGGCGTCCGCACCTTGTCCGGAACAATACCCATCAGCTCAGCACTATCACCCTCAGCGATCAGGTAATCAGAAAGTATCCCGCCCTGAGTCACTGAAGAAAGCACCGCCGCTCCCGCGCCATCACCAAACAAAACACATGTATTACGATCTTTCCAGTCGACAATCGTTGTGAATTTATCCCCGGCAACAACAAGGGCATTCTTAACCATACCTGTCGCAATGAACTGCTTGGCTGTTGTCATGGCATACAGGAATCCTGAACAGGCCGCAGCAACATCAAAGGCGAACGCCTTCTTCGCACCGATGGCCTTTTGAACCAGACAGGCAACGGAAGGAAAACCACTGTCCGGCGTGGTCGTAGCCACAATAACAGCTTCAATATCTTCCGCTTTGACAGGAGAATTCTTAAGCGCATCAAAAGCCGCCTTGATCGCGAGATCGCTTGTCTTCTCATCTGAAGCTGCAATCCGGCGTTCTTTAATGCCCGTGCGGGTCATGATCCACTCATCAGAGGTATCAACAAGCTTCTCAAGGTCCGCGTTCGTTAATTTTTGCGCAGGAAGATAACGTCCGAGCGCTACAATACCGATCTTTTTCATATATCTCCTCGTAAGAATCTTTACGATTTTTTAGGAATCAACCAACCACCGCAGAGCGCATTTTATCGAGGATGTTATGTTCGACCTCGCGCATGGCTGCACGGATCGCATTCTTGATCGCCTTGGGCGAAGAACGCCCGTGACTCTTCATGACAATACCATTAACACCCAAAAGTGGCGCTCCACCGTACTCGGAATAATCAACCTTCTTTTGAACAGCCTTCAGCGCGCCCCTCATTAAGAACGCACCCAGAATAGCGAAGGGCTTTTTCTTAACCTCACGTTTTAAAACTACGCCTGTGGATTCCATGAATCCTTCGATCAATTTAATGATGACGTTACCTACAAATCCCGTGCAAACAATGCAGTCAGCTTTGCCCATAAAAAGTTTATTGGGTTCCACGTTCCCGATGAACCGTGGCATCTTTTCCTGGAGCAATTGATAGGCCTGTTTCTCAAAACCCGACCCCTTGCCCTCTTCCTCGCCGATATTCACAAGTCCCACCGTCGGATCAGCAACACCTATGACGCTTTGCATATAAATGCGCGCCATTCGACCGTATTGAAGCAAATGTTCCGGTTTAGGCTCGGCATTAGCACCCACGTCGATCAAACACGCCACACCATTAACCTGAGGAATAACAAGGCCGATGCCCGGACGATCGATCCCTTCGATCATGCGTAAATAAAATGTAGCCGCAGCAACAAGCCCGCCGGTATTCCCTGCAGAAATGAACGCGTCATAGCCAGGTTGTTTTAAAAGGTTAACTCCGACTGAGATCGAACAGTCCTTCTTCTTGCGGATAACATCCAAAGGATTGTCATCCATGTCCACCACCTTAGAGGCATGAATGATCTCGATCCTATCTTTAGGATAAGAATATTTAGAAAGCTCAGCCTTGATCCTGTCCTCAATGCCGACAAGGATTATGGTAACAGGAAACTCTTTGATAGCGGCTACGACCCCGGCCACCACATTCCCTGGCGCGTGATCCCCTCCCATGGCGTCAACAACGATCCTCAAGCCGATCTCCTTGTGAAGTCCCGCAGATCCACAGGATACAATCCCTGGACCAACGTCCGTTAGATCAGTGCTCTAAACTATTATTCTTTGGTCTTCTTAACTTTGATCTCGACGACCTGCTTGCCTTTATAGCAACCCGTGATCGGACAAACGCGATGGCTGAAACCAGCCTTGCTCCCGGCCCCTGTCGAAGCAGCAGCAATGGTCTCAAGACCCTGATGCGTACGACGCCTGCGGGAACGCGCTTTAGAATGTTGTCTTTTTGGATGTGGCATGTCACTTACTCCCTTTATTGCATTCGCATGGTTCCGTATTTAGGTCCGCCCCGCAATCGGGGCAAATCCCCTTACAATCCTCACGGCATAACGTCCGTGGAAGATATTCGACCAACATTTCTTCTCTCACCTTCGCTCCAAGATCAAGCCATTCATCTCCATCTAAGATCTCAAGATCAACCTCATACTTTGTGGTGACCTCATGGCTCAAACGTTCAAGGCATCTGGCACAATGATTCTCACACAAGAATGTGACAACCAGCTTGCCTAACACAAAATTATCGACCTTCTGCAGGTCGGCGATCACCTTGATGGAATTCTCAGGCTCTATGAAATCTTCACCCGTCAGACCAATCTCATCGGGCTTGACGACATATTCAAGCCGGATCCCTCCGCTGACAACATCACGGATGCGAATCTTCATTTCTTCAAACGTTCTTTCAATCGTCTCGCCACACATAGCGGCACGAACGAAGAAATATCCGCATTAAACCTTGAAACTTCTTTTAAGAGCGACGATGAAAGGAACGAATGCCGCTCTGATGGCATCAAAAATACCGTCTCAATATCCTCAGCAAGACGACGATTGGTCAACGAGATCTGAAATTCATAATCAAAATCAGACGTCATGCGCAAACCACGGATAAGGACATTGGTCTTTTTCTTACGGGCATAATCAATGACAAGCCCGTCAAAACTTTCCACCTTAACGCCCTTCATCCCCTTTGTCGCCTGCTTGAGAAGGTCGACCCTTTCCTCAAGACTAAACATATACTTTTTGCTGGTATTATCCGCAACCGCAATGATCACATTCCCAAAAATATCAACAGCGCGCTCAAGGACATCCAGATGCCCATAAGTTACAGGATCAAAACTGCCAGGATAAATGGCTACTTTGCCCATACACGCCTCAATTCTATGCGATACGTTCAAACACGGTCAAATAAGAGCTGCCATACTTCTTATGCTTAATAATATGAAACCGATCATCAATTTCTTCAAGTTTCTCGTCAAGGCCATATTGGGCAATAATGTACGAATGAGGCGCTAATATATCATGCGTGAATAGGGTTTTCAAGGCTTTTCTTCCCAGTTTCTGGTCGAAAGGAGGGTCGAAAAAGACCATATCAAACTGTCTGCCCTCACGGGCAAATTCCTTGATCGTGGCAAAGGCGTCCTTGGCAATGACCACCGCCTTAAGCCCGCGGTCCGCAGGCTTCAAAAGCATGAGATTTTCCTGAATAGTTTCAACACACTTAGGATCGCGCTCAACCATACAAACCTCAGCAGCCCCGCAAGATAGAGCCTCCAGCCCCACCGCACCACTACCGGCAAAAACATCAAGAAAACGAACGCCTTCAAGGTCATGCCCTATGATATCGAAGACCGCCTTGCGCAATAAATTCTGGGTCGGCCGTATATGCGCCGGCATATAAAAATTACGCCCTGAATACTCACCTAAAATGATTTTCATAAAATATCCGTTTGCAGGTCACCCTTTTAATCTTCCGAAATCAAGGGCGAATTATACCATTATTCTCAGTAAATTTGATGATCTTGTTCATCATATCCACACACCCTGCCGGATCATGTCCAACGGCACTTTCACCTGATAGCATTACATAATTCGTGCCATCCAGGATAGCATTGGCCACATCGGATACTTCCGCCCTGGTCGGGATACGATTTTCCGTCATACTTTCAAGCATTTGAGTAGCTGTAATAACAAACTTTTTGGCCTTATTACATTGACGAATAATAGCTTTCTGGATCATGGGAACTTCATAGATCGGCAATGAAACGCCCATATCTCCCCTGGCGATCATGATGCCATCCGACACCTTCAGAATCTGGTCAATATTCTTGATCCCTTCACGATTCTCGATCTTGGCAATGATCTTGGGAACATGCCCATGCCCCTTGATAAAAACCCTGAGATCCAAAATATCCGCCTTGGTCCTCACAAATGACTGGGCAATAAAATCCACTTCATGCCCCAAACAAAACAAGAGATTGACCTTATCCCTCGACGTTAAACCCTTAAAGGCCAGTTTGACATCGGGAATATTAACCCCTTTATGTTCCTTAAGAATGCCGCCAACGAGCACTTTTGCCTTAAGCGTTCTTCCATCCATACCATCGGAGACCAGGGCAATGTTACCGTCATCTATATAAATATTCAGCCCCTTCTTGATCGCAGCAAGTGGCCCGGTGTAATCAAGCGGAATAAGACTTCCTTCACCGACAATGTTCTCAGAAGTCAGCCAAACATCCTGTCTTTTCTTTAATTCGATCGCTTTTCCATCTTTTAATCTACCGATACGAATGCGATATCCCTCCAAATCTCCCAGGATCCGGATATGCCTGCGGTATTTCTTATTAAGGATACGGATCATTTTTATACGATGTTCGTGCTCTTCGAGCTTGCCATGCGAGAAGTTCAAACGAACAACATCCATGCCTGCCCGCATCATTTTCAGCAGTTCAACAGACTTATCTGATGCCGGACCTAAGGTGCAAATAATCTTTGTTTCTGGCATAAGCGCCTCCTCATTTGACGTCTATCATGAAGACCCCAGGAGCAAATGTCAAGTGGGGGTCTTTTAAAGCTTGAGCTATTCACCCCCCAGGACTAAAATATATTTAACAACGGTCGAAGAGAAAGGTGTCGGAACCCATGCATACCATGAACAAAACACGCCATGCTAAAGGAATGCTAAAGATGTGGCGATTGCCAACCAATAACTTCATCAAGAAAGCTGGACAATCATTCGCGGAACAAACCCGTGAAGCTATGCTTTATTCCAAACGCATCGAGAACAGACGCGAAATCATCTAACATGCGCGATCTAAAAATAAAAACACAGCCCAAAAGCTTCAGACTGTGTTTTTTATTGAACCTCTATCAAGCTTTCTAAAACTACTTCCGCCCCATGGTCTTAGCACTTCTTTTAGGAGCCGGCTTTGCCACCTTCTCGGTCTTACACGTCCCATGATGCTCAAGCCAGCTATCTGAAAAACTGGTCAGCCAATCAGTCGAAGCCTTATCAAATCCGATATCTGTGCCGGCTTTCTCACTTTCGATCCACCGGTGACGGTTGATCTCTTGCTGCACGCGCTCATCCTTCAGAAGTTCCTGATTCTTAACCTTGCCCATAAACCCCTCCCTTTTATTTCAATGTTAAAATATTATACCAAAATTATATTTTATAATCATAAAAATCAAGGCGCCTTTTTTTCTAACCGCTTGATCTGAAAACGAATCTGATCTTTTATAGCCACAAAAACATGTTGTGTCGATTTTAAAGCATCTTTATAACACCTTATAGCTTCATCCTTACACCCCATATTTTCATAGGTATTCGCCATGTTTTCATAAGTGACCGCACGACCTGGTTCGATCTCAAGCGCCTTACGAAAACAGGCTAAAGCCGCTTCATGCTGACCTGTTTTATTTAAAAACCAACCTTTATTATGATGGATCGTTGCATAGTCCGATTCAACCTCAATGCCCTTATCAAAAAGCTCCAAAACCCCTTCAATACGACCAAGCTCTGACAAACACAAAGCCTTATCATTATACGCGGCACCATCCGCCGGATTATACGCAATGGCCTTATCAAGATAAACAAGAGCTTCCATAAAACTCTCATCAACGATCGCAGCCTGAGCCCTGAAATACATCATTTCACCCAGGCACTCTTTCTGCTGAGCAAGCTGAAGCCCCTGAGCTATGAACTTCTTCGCAGAAACAAGATCGTTGAAGGTAATGGCCGCATCGATAAGACGCCTAAATTGAGTAAAGGCAGGATGGTTCATGACAAAGGATTTTCTTTCTTCTTCAAAAGATTCTCAATAGGAAAAAAGAAAACCGCCATGATCGGATAAATCGCAAAACGATCAATATGCACAAATGACATGCCCGCAAATATAAAGATCAGCATATGGATCTTAACCACGCTCGCATAAGGCTTGGTCATCAGCTCTCCAGCTTTCTTTAAGTCCAGCTTAGCCATCTGAAAGTCCGGCCACTTCACCACAAGGCTCCCCAGAACCACAGGCCAATAACATTTCATCGCTGTTAAAGCCAACAAGAACACATTCGGCAATCCATTGTCCGTCTTAGGAAGCAATGGAAAAAAGAGACTAAGAAAAACGCTGTGAACAAAATGAAACATGCCAAAGTGAAATGTAAAAAATATAAGCATGAATGCGCCGCCACCCAAAGCCAAAGCAAGCGGAATTATTTTTGGACGATCCAGGATCGCACCGAGGATCACCCGCACGATCAAAGCATACCCTACACAAAAGCTGGAGAGCCACAAACCCCAAATGAGATCCCGGGCTTCCCAGCGAAAAACCACCGCGCAAAGAACGGTCAACAAGAATGCAACCCATTCAATCAACATATGGCACATCCCTCCACTCGTTGTTGATCAGACAACCATATCGATAAATTCTGAAATACATCTTTCCTCACGTAACGACAGTTCCTGAAAATAATTCCCTCACACCACGCTGATCCTGAATATAGACCTCAGGTGGAAATTCAATGCTGTTCTTTGCCTGTCCGGCGATCAGATCATCCAAGAACATTTTCTGTTTTTCATTCTGAGGATCATGAAGCGGATATGTACTCAGATCATTGACCAGAACCATGACCGGCTCATGTGCAAATTCAACAGTCTTTAAGATCTTACTGACCAAAGCAAAAAGAAAATTTGGTTTATCATTAAAAAGCTCAACTGCCGTCTTAAAGATGATCTTGCCCCATGATTCATCGACCATCTTCTGAAGCATGCCATAAACCGACGAGTATTTGATCAGCATCTGCTCGCCAGGCTTGAGCCTCAATGAAGAGTTGAACAATAGCTGACTTAATTCTTTGCAATTAAAAGACTCCGTCTCCTTATGAACATCAAACGTCAACAGGTCAAACGTATAAATACCCCGCATCATAAATGCCGCATCCTTAACGGAACGGTCCAACAGATCTTTGGTCGAATCCCATAAGAAATCCTCATCCTTACGAATGATCGTAACAGCCAGAAGTTTGCACGACTGCCCCTCCCGCACGGCCTTGAACAGCTGCACACGGTCGATGGGATTACCCTGATAATAGATCTCTTCAAATCTAGGCAAATAATTGAACAGATTTGACGTTGGAAATCCTGTCTTGACCAGATTGATCGGTTCAAAAGCCATAATATCCTTACCCTGCCAATACTCTTTCCAGATATTCCGGATAACGCTTATGAATAGTATCACGGACTATGGGGTATGCCTTTAACAACGGGTCTTCTTTAACAATGACAATAGCTTCCTTGCGCGCGGCTTCAAGTACGTGCAGTTGCGTCAATGGATTAACCACCTTGAGCTCATTTAATCCGTGCTGATGACGACCAAAATACTGCCCCGGCCCGCGGATCTCAAGGTCCTGTTCCGCAATCTTGAAACCATTGGTAGTTTTTATCAAAGCGTCAACGCGCTTCTTGCCATCCTCCGTCTGAGGGTCTCCCAGCAGAATACAAATCGCACTCTTTTCACTGCGACCAATACGACCTCTCAATTGATGCAATTGGGAAAGACCAAAACGCTCCGCATGTTCGATGACCATGACATTCGCATTCGGCACATCGATTCCAACCTCAAGCACCGTCGTTGTCACCAGAATATCCAGCTCATGTTTCTGGAACTTATCCATCACCTGACGCGCCTCTTCACGCGGCAAACGACCATGGATCAGTCCTACCCGAAGTTTCTTAAATTCATTCTTCTGGAAATGTGCATACATATCTGTTGCAGCTTTAAGATCAAGCGCCTCTGATTCTTCAATGATAGGATAAACAATATACGCCTGCGTTCCCTTACTAACCCATTCTGCCACACGTTTATAAACACCGTCCGCCTGCTCACCCACAAAATGATATGTCTTGATCGCACCGCGCCCCTTGGGTTTCTCATCGATGATCGACACATCAAGGTCCCCATAAAGCGTCAAGCACAATGTCCTTGGAATAGGCGTTGCCGTCATAACAAGCACATCCGGGTTCTGCCCCTTGGACGACAATAACGCGCGTTGCTTGACACCAAATTTGTGCTGTTCATCCACAACCACATAACTTAATGCCTTGAACTTGACCCCCTCCTCAATAAGCGCATGCGTCCCGACCACGACATCTACCTCGCCCTTTGCTATAGCTTCATACAAAGCATCGCGGTCTTTTTTCTTAAGCGCACTGTTGAGTAAAGCCACCCGCATTTTGCCGAAAGATGAACGCCCAAAATGTTTGATCAGGGTCCTAAAATGCTGTTCCGCCAGGATCTCCGTCGGGGCCATGATCGCAGATTGCTTGCCATTTAAAAATGAGAGTAAGCACCCAAAAAGCGCAACCACGGTCTTGCCACAGCCAACATCACCCTGCAACAACCTGAGCATAGGGCGTTTGTTTTCCATATCACCCCTGATCTCAGCCATAACTTTCTTCTGAGCTGAAGTGAGCGCAAACGAGAATAATTGGACAAAACGCGCGTCAACCCCTGGCGGGATCTTATGCGCGAATCCTTTCTTCTGGGCCATGTTCATGCGCCGCAAGATAACGCAGATCTGGAAAAAGAAGAACTCTTCAAATGAAATGCGCGTATTGGCCTGCTCCTGCGCTGCCTCATTGTCAGGAAAATGTAATTGAGCGATGCTCTGCGCAATAGGCCTTAAATGCTGACGCTCAAGGACAATGGAAGGGATAACATCGACGATATCTTTAGCACGATGCTCCAATGCACCCGCGACCAGCTTCCGGAGATATCTCTGCCCCATCCCCTTGGTCAACGGATAAATAGGAACAATACGTCCCATACTAAGTGTCTCGTCTTCTTTTGAAATGATCTCATATTCAGGTGATATAAGCTGAAGTCGGCCTTTAAACATATCTACCCGCCCATGTAGAACGACCTTTTCGCCCACATGAAGATAATTGTCCAAATAAGGCTGATTGAACCAGACGCAATGCACACGCGACTGATCATCGCCCACCTCGGCCTCAAACACATGCTTTTTGTTATAGAACGTACGCCGGCCGTCTTTATCCAGGATCTCACCGCTGATCGTATACACCTCACCAGGCTTGAGCTGGTCGATCGGGGTCAATTTACTACGGTCTTCATAGCGACGGGGAAAGAAATAAAGCAGATCCTCGACCGTACGCACACCAAGATTCTCAAACAACTTTGCGCGCGCAGGACCCACACCTTTTAAATACTGGACAGAATATTGCGACAGATCCATAAAACTCAATTTCTTAATATTTAAAAGCGTGTCAAGGTTTGACTCCGGCACATTTCCGCCGCTCAACAGAGAGCTTCTTTTCCTCATAAAAATGTAAGCCGCTCTCTAATTCGCGGCTACAATGTGCCAGAGGTCAAACCACACGCTTTCAACTTATGCCGCAACAGGATGATCCAGCTCATAAAGATACTGCAGCGCTTCAAGCTCGTCTTTATCAAACCACACGCGCTTGCAACTGCGGCACTTATCAACTTCAATGGGAAACTGAGGGCTAACAAAACGACGGTGCATCCGATGCACATTATCAAGACATGACGGGCAAACAATGCTCTTTTCATCAAAGACACTGTCGAACGGATTTTGTTTCATGGGCTTGATCTGACGGCGAATAAGCTGCCCCATTTCAACAACATGATCATTAAACTTTTCTTCACGTTTATGCACGATCTCAAGAACATCCATTTCCTTGATCAGAACACCCTGACACGTTAAACATTTCAAGATCGGCGTTCCCTCATAAGACTCCTGTATCAATGGAACATGGCAACGCGGGCAATGATCCTTTAAAACAACGCCCATCGCCGGCAGCGGCATCATGATCGGCCCCAAAGGCCCGCGCACAGACGCCAAAGGATCCTTTTGCACCTGAGATTGATCCTGAGGAAGAACGGGATTCAGCGTTTCATAGCGCGCCTGTGCTTGTTCAACGGCTGCATCAAGATCTCTCTGCGTCCCGTGCGCCATATTCAAAAGAACAGCAATACGTTTTTCAATGGGAGGATGTGTCGTAAAAATATCAGCAATAAAATTAGACCTTTGTTCAAGATCATTCCTGCGCGGATTCGAAATAAAGATCGCCTCCATCCTATCTCCGGGCAAACCCGCCCCTTTCCAACGACCATCGATGATGCGCAACGCCTCAGCAAGTGCCATAGGATTTCGGGTGAGCTTCGCCGACATAGCATCAGCCCGGTATTCACGCTCGCGTGAAATGAACATCGCTCCCAGGAAACCAATGAATCGCAATATCGAGGCTAGAATAAAAAGCATTAAAAAGAACAAAGCCAACCGCCCATCACCCCCACGACGTGAATCCCGATTACTAGAAAAAGAAGCCCCGACAAGCCCTACCCGACCAGAAGACATCATAAGCCTCAAAGTCGTATCACAAATATTATCAAACGTCTTAAAAAGAGCACTGGTCGTTGTCGTTTCAAGGCAATCGCCGGATGCGATATGCCCGGCCTCATGCGCAACAACAGCCTCAAGCTGTTCACGATTAAGCCTCTTTAAAAGACCTTCGGTTATACCGATGATGCACCGTCCTTTAAAATCCTGCAATGCAAATGCATTCATCGCGGCCGTTGGAATAATATAGGGCTCGATGCGATATTTACCACCTGTTGCAACCCCCGCCTCTTCAACAACATTCTGAAAAACCCTTTCTCCATGCTTGTCGGGATCAACCTTGCGTGCACTCATCATCTGGATCACGCTGTCGATCAAGGCGTTTTGCGAAAACTGCCAATGGATCCCACCTGCCAATAAAGAACCGACAAACGTCCACCCCACCGTAGCTCCGTCAAGGGAAGGCCATACAGGGGCCATGAGGGCCGTACTATCCAATGATGAAAAATAGAAATATGCCTTGGTAAAATAAACTAGAATAAGTGCGGAGAGAAAATAAAAAAAGAGCAGAAAAGCCAACGAGAATTTTATCGTGTTGGACTTTTCCTGCTCTATTTGCGTAAATGAGAACGGCATGACTAGCGCCTGCCGCTATTAAAATTTTACCTGAGGAACCGTGCGCTCTTCAGGAACTTCAACCTCAAAAAACTCCGCATTCTTAAATCCGAACTGTGCCGCAATAACATTAGATGGGAATGACTGCACCGCTGCGTTCAAACGATTCACCTCATCGTTATAATACTGACGTGCAAAACTGATCTTGTTTTCTGTGGACGTCAATTCTTCCTGAAGGCGAAGCATCGTCTGATCTGCCTTAAGATTCGGATAATTCTCAGACACAGCCATAAGACTGCGAAGTGTCGACGTGAGCATATTCTCCGCCGCAAGTTTATCCTTAATACTGGATGCGTCAACAGCCATCTGTCGTGCCTTGGTCACACTCTCAAGTGTGCCACGCTCATGCGCCATATACCCTTTGGCCGTTTCAACCAAATTCGGAATAAGATCATGACGGCGCTTCAATTGCACATCAATCTGCGACCAGCCATTCTGCACACTAACCCTTAACTGCACCAAGCCGTTGTAGGTCCCAATCAACATGAGTGCAACAACCACCACAGCACCTAATACGATCCATAATGTCATCATGTAAAACCTCCTATTTTGTAAAAAACAAAATTTATTTCTCTTTTAGAATGTTCTCTATTCTACAATAAGGTTATGAAATTGCCAAACAATCTCGGATTAAAAGCCTACATCATCCTGTTCTTCATCTTTGCACTGGGGGACCTCACATCACTGACAAGCCCCGACGGAGGGACATCTCTTTATTATAATACTTTATTAAGATTCCATCACCCTGCGATCATCTGGTATATCCTTGCCATCCTTGACGCACTCCTGGGATGTCTGACCGTGATCCCCATGGCCTTACGCGCATTTAATAAACCACCTATCTGGATACACTTATTCCAAATTCTTTTTATCCTTCGGATCTTTACAACCTTCCTAGGCCACAACTATGAATACATCGTTCTAAAGTCCGCCTTGATCGGCACTCCCATCATAGGATGGCTAACATTGGGCATCTGGGCCATGTTCGCCTTCCCGTCGTTCAAAGAACACTTCATATACGCCTTCATCACAAAAAAATGAAATCCTCTTCGGCCCCGGGCTTTGTAAAATCCCGGGTGGCCTTCGGGATATTCTTGGAAGAATCCTTCCAAAAATAAAAAACCCGTCATAATTTCTCATGACAGGCTTTTATTTTAGGATCCTGCATTCTTAGGAGTTTCAGTATCTCCGAACGCAACGGACATACCAACTAGCCGTCTTAGAACCGCCAGCCTGGTCACCAATATTAAAATGCTCGCCATAAGCACCTGTAGGGTCGCTCTCAGTGGAACTCCAGTACCAAAATGTAGTAAAATTCCCCTTACCCGCCAACTTCATCGGATAAAGAACCAAATGCAACTCGTCTTTAGACGGCAAATACCAATCTGTATACCCTCCCGGCGGATAAGTCATGTTCTCACAATATCTGGCCGCATCCGTATCCATATACATTGTTGCCAAGGTCGTAGTATTGCTGGCGCCAGCCGTCGTGCTGGTCACACCTGTCGAAACATTAGAGGCACTCGGAAAATTATTATTCGCGGCCCATTTAATTAAGTTTTCCAAAGCGCTTGTACAATTTGGTGTGAAGCCCGTAAAATTATTAACAAAAGGCGCACAATCCTCAGGCGTTGTCATATATTTATAACTACCCAAGCCCGTAAACCCGCTGCCTCCGTACAACACACCGTTGGTACAGGGATCGCCCACCGCCACGTTCGCGCAAGGATCAGGCGGTGTTGGCCTGACATAAAACCCACTGAAATGCCCGCCGCCCAAATAAATATCCGGTGCGGCCGAACACATCGTTAATGATCTTTCAAGAAATAAACCAAAAAGAAGAACAACTGCAACAACTATATGGTGTATTAATCTCATGATGTTGAAAGCGTATTAGAATATATTCACTGTGTCAAGCATGAAAAAATTGAGGCGCTTCAATCAGCTTGCGCTCACTAAAAACTCGCCATTCAACTCGAAAATTTCTTCCTTATAAATAAAATACCCCAAGAACACCAAAAGCTTATTAAAGATTTGGTTTTTCTTGGGGTATTTACGCCAGGAATCCCTGGCAAAATAAAACCGGTAACTATCTACTCTCCCATATCCAAAGGATACAGTACCATCGACCTTGAAGAGCTTAACTTCCGTATTCGGAATGGGAACGGGTGTTGCCCCTTCAGCAAAGCTACCGGAAAAATTAATCAACAATTATGTAATGTAGGGTGGAACCACTTTCTTTAATCCATAATTCGCAAAACTTTTTTAAACATCCCGAAGGATATTTAAAAAATAAAGATCAAGTGTTTGGCTAATTAGTACAGCTTAGCTGAATCCCTTTCAGGACTTACACACGCTGCCTATCAACCTCGTAGTCTACGAGGTGCCTTCACCATCCGAAGATGGATCGATAATAAATCTTAAGGGGGGCTTCGTACTTATATGCATTCAGCACTTATCCCTTTCGAACTTAGCTACCCGGCCATTGCCACTGGCGTGACAACCGGAACACTAGAGGTTCGCCTCTCCCGGTCCTCTCGTACTAAGGAGAGCTCCTTTTCAATTATCATGTGCCCACACTGGATAGAGACCGAACTGTCTCACGACGTTCTAAACCCAGCTCACGTGCCGTTTTAACCGGCGAACAGCCGGACCCTTGGGAGCCAGTAC
>CAJBYM010000104.1 GCA_903959815.1 Candidatus Omnitrophota bacterium | reverse complement strand
TTCACTTCAGCTTCTAAAGCAGAAAACAACTCACGTCGAGATTTAATCACAAGAAGAGCTTCAACCCCATCCTCTATAACGCCTTCCCAACGATAAATAGAGCGCACGCCCTTGATGATATTACAGCAGGCGGCCAAATTCTTATCGGCCAAGGCCGTAGCGATATGAGCCGCTTCATCCTCATCTTTAGCGCTCACCAGGACCACAATGCATTCTTTCATATCACACCATCATGATAACCGAGATCATACGCCCCGACTTATCGGCATCCCGGCGAAATGAATGGAAACGAGCCGCATCCTTAAAAGAACAAAGTCCACTATCAAAAACATTCTCAGGCAAGACTCCGGTCGCTGTTAATTGCCGCATGTTCGCATTTAAGATATCAAACCGCAGCCCTTGCGGTGTTTGCATCGTATCCATCGGAAAGTATTCTTTGAATTCCGGCCCGACCTCACAGCTCTCCTTGCGGATACAAGGACCAATGACCGCACGGATATTTCTTGGATCGACACCATAACTTGAACGCAAACATTCAACCGTCTTACGCACAACATCAAGTTTCGTACTTTTCCATCCGGCGTGGACCGCGGCAATGACCTTACGAACAGGGTCATACAACAACGCCGGCAAACAATCAGCCGTACGAATGCCGATCGCAAGTCCGACAGTATCGGTCACAACAGCATCCGCTTCAAAGACCCCGGCCTGACCAAGATCCGAAGGGTTCACCTTCCAGATCACATCACCATGCACCTGCTTAGGAACAATCAGACCCTTTTGCGGCACAATGCCGTTGGCTTTCAAATACTCGCCCTGGGCGGCCGTCAAGAGATACGACGTAAACGCCGGATCAGCTTTCATGAAATCCAGCTCCGCGGTACTTGTTAAAGCCGGGATACCCAGGAACTTAGAATAGTTTATGGCTGTCATAGTTCTGTGCTCGACAAATGACCCTGCTTGAATTCTTCAATATGACGGATCTTGGTATCAATATTCTTGAAACTTTTCTCGCGAATATCACGGTAATTACTGTCCAGATCCGCGATCAGTTTCTCCATATCCGCAAAACGTTCTTTAAATGTCGCATAATGCTTCACAAAGATCTCGATGTCCTGGATGATCTTACGCATATCCCGTTCAAAACGAAAATTCTCATGCGCCTGACGGATCACCGCCAGTGTCGCATAAAGCGTGAACGGCGAACACAAGACCACTTTCTGCTTCAACGCCTCATCCATGAACTCAGGCGCGGCCTCATGGATATAGCCAAAAACCTGTTCATTGGGAATGAATAAAAGGACAAAATCCAGCGTGTTCTCCGCCGGATTAATATAGTCACGGGTCTGAAGTTCTTTCACGCGTGCCTTGGCATTCTTGATGAACTCCTTAGCTGCAGCCTCACGCTCCATATCCGAGGACGCATTGACCATCTTCAAATAATTATCCAAAGGGAACTTTACATCCATGTTCACACTGCGCCCATCGGGTAACAAAAAAGTGATATCGGGCTTGGTGGTGCTGGATGCCAACTGGGTCTGCTTGCGGTAATTGACACCTTCCAGAAGTCCGGCATGACGGATAATGTCTTCCGCCATGCGCTCACCCCACTGGCCACGCAATTTGACATTACCCAGCACATTCGTAAGCCTTCCGGTCGTATCCTGCAGTTTCAAGGTGGCCATCGATGCCGCGGCAAGCTCTTTTTCCAGCGCACCGAACTTCTGAGCCCGGTCGGTCTCCCACCCCTGCAACTGCTGCTCATAATCTTTAAGCCGTCCTTCCAAAGAACGGACAGCGCTTTCCAGCGACTGGCGCCGTGATTCGGCATCCACCGCGTCCTTAGTGCGATCATCCCGCGAACCGCGCAGGAATTCTTCCACACGCGCATTCTGACGCATCACAACAGCGACAAGAACAGCAATGATACTCGCGATGCTCGCGAGCACTGCGATGATAACAAGGGACATGGTTTATTCTCCGACGATCTCTTTAAGCTTGACTAACAGGACATCAAAATTGATCGGCTTGACCAGGTAGTGCGTGATCCCTCGCCGGGCAAAGACACCACGATTCTCTTCATGTGATGTCTGAACGATCACGGGCGTGTTCTTGACACTTTCATCTTTCTTCATCTCAATGATAAACGTGTACCCGTTCATTTCGGGCATTTCAATGTCGAGGACAATGGCATCAGGCTTGTCTGCCTTAACACGGACAAGGCCCGTTTCGCCATTGCGTTCCACAAGAACCTCATACCCCGCCCGCCTCAGGCGGCTTTCCATCAGAACAACACCCACAGGATCATCATCAATGACCAGGATCTTCTTTGCCATAGGATCACTCCCTGTTCTTTGCGTTGGCCGCAGATATTTTCTCTTTGAAGCGCGCTAGACGTTCATTCATAAGAACTTCGTATTCCTTCTCCTCGACCCCGCCTCTACGCAACAAGGTCAAAGCGTGGATAAGAATATCCATCGTCTCAGCCTTCCAATGTTCATTTTTCCCGTCCCAAAGGCCCCTGACCTCATCCACATGTTCAGCCAAAGATCGAAATGTATATGTTGTCGCCGCCATATCACTACCGTGTAATGCGCGCGCAAGCCGATTGATCTCATCAACCCTGGACATCACAGGGAGCCTCCCGTCCACCGCACCAGATCTCCCTGGGCATTGAAGTACAGATAAATCTTGGGACTTTCCATGGGCTTAACAATACGGCGATAAAGGCATTCTTCTAACCCTTGCGCCGAACGACAAAAAATGGGATCACCAAACACACGCGCAATGTCCGTCTTAGAGCTATGACGTTTAAATGCATCCGGCCTTTGCGCCTCCCGCATCATATCCTCAAAACGCATGTCATGCTGCTGAACATACGCATTCTGCGCATCTTTTTCATCAGAATACGCCTTAAGCACAAGCGCCTGATCAAGATGCTGGACTTCAGCACACCCGGCGCAAGCCAACAACATAGATATAAGAATTAATCGCATAAGATTGTTGAATTATATCAAACACAACTGGCCCTGTCATTTCCAGCGGAAATGAACAAAGATACGTCCGAAATTCTTATCATCTTTCTCGATGCGGTGAAAACGGCCTTTATAATTCTTCTCGAGAAAACGTAAAACGGACTTTTTCAGCTGACCGCTGCCCTTGCCAGGAATGATCTCAACAGACTCGGCATGCTTTTCGATCGCCTCATCCATAATGCCATGCAACGCGGCATCAAGCGCGTTCCCATTGGAAAAAATGCTATGCAGATCAAGTTTTAGACGCATGGAACCTTAAGCTTGTTGTATCCTGTCTCTCTCGCTGATCAATTGCTTGCGCGTGCTTTCAATCTCACGCAAACGGACCTGGATCTCTTTAAGCCGGCGTCCGCACTCCGCCATATCCTCCCGTGAGCGCCCACTGAAAGACGTATTCATCGTGCGCGACTTGATATATGTTTCCGTCTCAAGCTCTTTCTCCTCACGCTCAAAAGCCTTGATCTGGTTCTTGATCTCCTGCAAACGCCTGAGCGCCTGTTCATGCTGTTCACGCGCATTCCTTAAATTCTCAGGCTCATTGGGATCACGCTTGGATTTCTTCTGTTGCTCATACGCCTCACGCCCTGACTTAGCTGATCCTTTCTTGGACCCTGCCTCTTCAGCCTGACGCCCCTGTTTCTTATCGAGATAATAATCCAGCCCGCCGGGGTAATCCCGCAACGCACCATTATCTACTTCCACAATATGATTGGCGATCTCACGGATAAAATACAGATCATGGCTGATAAAGCACAGCGTCCCCTTATAATTCTTAAATGCCTTGGTGAGCGCTTCTACACCCGCGACATCCAAATGCGTTGTCGGCTCATCGAGCAGAATAAAATTGGGCGGATTGATCAAAAGTTTGGCAAGGATCAAACGGCTCTTCTCACCCCCGGATAAGACCGAAACGGGTTTAAAAACATCCGTGCCGTGAAAGTTGAACATCCCCAGCAAAGTCCGTGCCTGCGTCTGCGGGAAACTTCCGCCGACTGCAGAAACAAGTTCTTCAAAGGCCGTACGATTAGGATTCAACACATCAAGTCGTGTCTGTGAAAAATACCCCATCTTTACGCCATGCCCCAGCCGACGCTTACCCGCATCAAACGGGATCACATCAGCGAGGATCTTAAGGAGCGTTGATTTACCGGCGCCATTCGCCCCGACGAGGCATAATTTCTGTCCCTTGGTGACCTCAAAGTTCAAATCCGTATAAATAGGTTTGTCCGGATAAGCCTTCTTGATATTCGCCAGACTGATGACCGTATAACCGCTCTCTTCTGTCTGGGGGAATTCAAAATCCCTGATGCTCATGCGCGTACGCGGCAAGTCGGAGGTCTCCTCATCCAGCCGCTCCAGCATCTTCATCTTATTTTGCACAGCACTGGCACGGTTAGGCTGGGCGTGAAAACGTGATGTGAAACGCTCCAGTTGATCTTTCTTCTTGTCCACAACTTTCATGCGCTTCTCCAGCGTACGGTACTCAATATCTTTCTGCGCCTCGTACGCATCGTAGCTTCCCTTGACCTTCGCCATCTTGCCGTCCTCAAGAACGATCGTATAGTTCGTGACCTCATTCAAGAAAACTTTGTCGTGGGAGATCATAATGAACGACCCCGGGTACTTACCGAGATAATCCTTAAGCCACAGCGTAGCGCCGAGATCCAAATAATTCGTAGGTTCATCCAGAAGTAACAAGTCATAATTATAGTTGAGCAACTTGGCTAACAGCGTGCGCATCTGCCATCCGCCGGAAAGCTGGTTCACAGGCTTATGAAACTCAAACTCTTTAAATCCAAGACCGGAAAGGATCTTCTCCGCTTTATGCTCCAGATCATAAATGCCCAGTGCTTCCAGACGTTCCAGCACATCACCATATCGCGTCTCAGCACACAGGCCTTCATTTTCCATCTTATGTTTTTCATCGACAAGGCTTTGGATCTCCGCATCACCGGATGTGACCTCTTCCATGACCGTACGGCTGGAATCAAAATGTGCTTCTTGCGGCAAATAACCGATCTTAATGCCTTTTTGAATGGAAATGCTCCCATCCGTCGACTCCATATCGCCAAGGATCAAATGGAATAACGTGGTCTTGCCTGCGCCGTTAGGGCCGGTCAAGCCAATGCGCTCGTTAGGAAAAATGCTCAAGGACACATTGTCCATGAGCATGCGCTCATCAAAATTCTTAGATACATTAGTGAGTGTGATCATACGGACTTACGAAAGGTTTTCTTCCCGAAGGGTTTTTTATAAGGTTTATACTCTCGACGAGGAGCGCCTTCTGTGCGCGGCCGCTCATCACGGCGAACGGGGCCAGCTGTACGCGGACGATCAGAACTCGAACGGGTATCCTGGTTATACGGTTTGTACTCTCGACGCGGTGCACCCTCTGTACGCGGTCTCTCATCACGGCGCACATAACCTTCCGTGCGAGGACGATCAGAACCTGGGCGTCCTTCCCTGCTATAAGGCTTGTACTCCCGGCGCGGCGCGCCCTCTGTACGAGGCCTATCATCACGGCGCACATAACCTTCCGTGCGAGGGCGGTCAGCACCCGGGCGTCCTTCCCTGCTATAGGGCTTATACTCCCGACGCGGAGCAGCGTCACTGCGAGGACGATCCGAAGTTGGACGGCCTTCTCTGCTATAAGGCTTGTACTCCCGGCGTGGAGCACCCTCGGTACGCGGTCTCTCATCACGGCGCACATAACCTTCCGTGCGCGGACGATCAGAACCTGAGCGTCCTTCCCTGCTATAGGGCTTATACTCCCGACGCGGAGCAGCGTCACTGCGAGGACGATCCGAAGTTGGACGGCCT
>CAJBYM010000103.1 GCA_903959815.1 Candidatus Omnitrophota bacterium | reverse complement strand
CGGCCAGAACATTTTTGTTACCCTGCTTAACCGCACGCCAGCGAGCTAGAAATTGCGGATCATCCTTGCGCTCCATAAGCCGTTCAAGCTCACCGAGATCCGTAACCCACTTATCGCCGATAGTTTCGGTGATCAATTCGGATAATTTCGGATTCGCCTTAAGTAACCAGCGACGAGGCGTAATGCCATTGGTCTTGTTGTTGAAACGCTCGGGATACATCTGAAAGAAGTCACGGAAAAGCTGAGCCTTCAGAAGGTCCGTGTGCAAAGCAGACACGCCATTAATGGAAAAACTGCCGATGATCGCAATATGCGCCATACGGATGCGCTTCTGATCACCTTCCTGAACGATCGACAACTGACGAAGCTTCTCGGGATCACCGGGAAACTTGCGGCTTACTTCGTCGAGGAATCGGCCGTTCATTTCAAAGATAATCTCCAAATGCCGCGGCAATACCCGTCGCATAAGATCCACGCTCCAGCATTCCAGGGCCTCGGGCATCAACGTGTGATTCGTGTACGCAAAGGTCCTGCCGGTTACCGCCCAGGCTTCTTCCCAACTGAACCCTTCATGATCAATGAGCACGCGCATCAATTCGACCACAGCCAATGTCGGATGCGTGTCATTGAGCTGAATACAAACCTTTTCATATAACTTATGAAGATCCCCGTTATCCGCCTTGTACCGGCGAAGAATATCCGCCATCGACGCAGACGTAAAGAAATGCTCCTGTTTCAGGCGAAGCTCTTTGCCCTGGCTGACATTATCATTGGGATAAAGGACTTTGGAAATACTCTCGGAAAAGATCTTCTTCTGCACGGCATGTTCATAGTCGCCATGGTTAAAATAATCAAAATCAAATTCAGCATTCGCGCGCGCAGACCACAGGCGCAGCGTATTAACAACATCATTCTTATAACCCGGGATCGGAATATCATAGGGCATGGCCAAAACGGATTCAGCCCCGACCCAACGCGCACCAAACTGGGCATTCGGATCAATCTGTCCGTAAAAGTCAACTTTCACCTGATACTCGGGTCGCGGAAGCTCCCACGGATTGCCATTGCGCATCCATTCATCAGGAAGTTCAACCTGCCAGCCATCTTTGATCTTCTGATTGAAAATACCATAGTCATAACGGATACCATACCCGTGCGCCGGAATACCTAATGTTGCCATCGAATCCAGGAAACACGCGGCCAAACGGCCAAGCCCGCCATTGCCCAAACCCGCATCTAATTCTTCACCACGCAGCTCCTCAAGATTGATCCCAAGCTCGCGCATTGCCGTTTCAATATCTTTTTCCTTACCCAGGTTGAACATATAGTTACCCAGCAGGCGACCGATAAGAAACTCCATAGACAGATAATAAACGCGTCTCTTATTTTGCTTGTGATAGGCGGTTTGTGTTTTCATCCAGCGGGCGACAATACGATGACGAACAGCCAAAGCCAAAGCATGAAAATTATCTAACGTTGTGGCGGTCTGAGCATTTTTGGCTAGATAGTACGTACGGATGTCCTGAAAAGAAGCCTTGATATCTTCTTTTCCAAGGTCAGCATTGACACCATAGACATCTTTGGGATCTGACATGCGATTTTCCCCTCTTATTGTTCCGTGTCTTATTGAGATAACTGCTTGACCAAAAAGAACTTACATCTCGATTAAAGAATTATACGCAAAGCCTCCGAAGCGTCAATCAAAATTAGCTACAGACCCAAGGCCTGCGATAAATATTATTTAATATCAAACTTATTTCTTACGCTTTATCAGGATTTTCTTGCCTTTTTTCCCTTTCTTTTTTAAACCAATGGCCTTGCGCTGTTGTTCCAGGCGCTCTTTAATGATCTTGATCTGCTGCGGTGTATAGATCTCGCGCAGCTTAAAAACAACATCTACCCGATTGTCCGTCAACTGTCCTTGCAAAGCTTTGATCTCGATCACAATGGGTTGAACTTTTACACGCACAGGAACATCCGCATCCAACTCCTGACGCAGTGCTTCATGCTTTGCATTAAGCGCATTTTTGATCGACACCTGCCTCGTCTGAAATTCCTCACGGATCGTCCTGATCTTGTTCTTTTGTTCCAGCGTTAAACCCAAACCATCCTCAAGATCAGATTTAACAGCCTCCAATTGTGTCTTTTTTTCAACAATATCTGCCGCTCCCACACTCCCTATCCAACCCCCGGTGCCCAGAACGAACACCATAACTACGCTGACTTTAAACGCGTCGATCACTTTCATATATCTCCTTTTTTCACACTTAACGCCTCGAGATCACACATCCTGGCATTTCTTTCTATTTCTCGTCTTCTCCAACAACAGGAGGCTGAGGTTTATTCTTGATCTGTGACTGTAACGCCTGACTTACCACTTCAGACCACATGCCGCCCAAAACCTCACTCACCGGACGCCCACCCACTTGAGGGTCCATGACACGACCCATGAATAAAATGCTATTACTGCTCCTGTCACGGATAACAAAGAAGAACGGATGATCGACCATAACAACAACGGCCGATGTCGATGGCGTGTCAAAAACAATAGCGTTCTCCTGCATCGCCACAGCCGTCACGGCCGCAGCCTCAGTCCCTTCCTCGCCAACATTCACACAAGCTTTATGGATCACATCACTGATAAAAAGTTCACCCTCATCCGACATGCCTGAAAAGTCAGCCGACGATGAAAATGCGTCCGGCATGCCCATGTCAGATAAAACTTGCGCCAAACTGAACTGGGCCATGCTTTTAAACTTCGGAAGCGTCAGATCTACTTCTGTATCGGTCAACTTTAATAGCCAGCTCTTGTAACGGTCAGAATTTAAAGCATCCTCGACAGTAGAAACAACAGCCTGACCCTCAAGACCGCGGCGCTCTTTAGGAAGAAAGATCACCATCGACAAATCTTCTCCAGCATAAGAAAGCTCTACGACCTGAACCAGATCATCTTCCATATATAAGAAATGCTCGACCTGATTCATGGTCGGAACAACTTTTTCCTGTCCCGTACTAAGTCTAAAGCGATGATTTTGCGTATGGATCTTCTGAAACGGCTTGGCCCAATTACCTTTAAAATAAACCGCATTAACAAGAACAAGCCGCGTAGTGCTGTTCACATTCTCGGGCATAAGGATCGTTTGGATCTTGCCTCTGGTTTTATCCTCGACCCATGTGTTGATCCGACCCACGGCCACAGCTGGTTTTGAGAAATCCACCTGATCCAATTCTGCGGCGTGATACTCTTTGATTCGTGCCAAGAACTCCGGAATAAATACTTGGCCCGTCTGGCCCCACAAAGAATTAGCAACGACAAATTCCTGCCCCTGAGCACCATCCAACATGGTCCTATATTCCAAGAATGCTTGATCCCAAAGATCCGGCTCAAGCATGATACGCAAAACCTGTTCCATTTCACGGGCTGTATTTCCACTCGCACCCGCATGTGTCATGGCCAATGCCGTTGAAACGCTATAAGGTGAAAGGAACAAATTTCCAGGCTGTCCCTTGAGTCGGGCATAAAGATCCATAGCAAAGAAATTATTACTTTGGGCCAAGATCGACGTGGACGACAATTCCTGAGCCAATACAGACTGCGGCCACGTGAAGCACGAAATAATCGCGCACAAGAGCATTAAGAAAATCCTCATCGCCACCACCTCCATGATTCTTCAGCTAACCAGATCATCGTAAGATCGCACGCATGATAAAGAAACCAGCCGCTACCGCCACAAGACAAGCCACGTTACTTAAAAGAATATTCGTAAGACCCAGGCGCCAAGCGCCTTCACGAAAAAGACCGAATGTCTCAAGACTGAAAGCGGAGAACGTCGTAAACCCGCCAAAGATTCCAACAAAAATGAACGCCCGTGCACCCGGAAGCAATTCATACCGTCCTGCTGCTGCCCAAACAGCGCCAATCGCACAAGCCCCCAGGACATTAACACTCATAGTGCCCCACGGGAATACCCCTCCCGTCGAACGCTGAACAACGCCCGAAAGTAAAAACCTACCCACCGACCCGATGCCGCCACCCAGAAATACCGATAACAGAACAAGAACTTCTTTATTCATATTACCCTTTCTTTCGCCGGGAACGTACATACTCTCCGGCAACATCCAACAACCCCAGGAAACATGCCGCAATAACAAGCCCCGCGATCTTCACATCCGCCCGCGCCCCTTCAACCATAAACTCTTTCTTGATATGAAAACCGATCACAATGATGCTCATCCACAAAACAACTTTATGTTCACGGCTATCCCATAAACGTTCTAAACTGAAAGGCCACTTTTCACCCGCCGTATATGGTTGCAGCGCCGGCCACATAGCCGGGACTTTCGCACGATAATCCAGGTAAGCTGCTCCAAATTTATCCGTTAACATCTTCTCCTCGTTGCGGATCGTCCGCGTATAAGCCGCGATGATGGCCGCAAAGAAAATGATCCCAACCCATAAGATCTTAAGCATCACAACAAGGCCCAATAAAATAAGCCCTGTCCCGACGTATAAAGGATTGCGCACCCACGCATACGGACCTGACGTCGTTAATTTGTCGAGTTTGATCGCGTAGCCGTTGGACCACAGGCGCATGAACATGCCTGCGACCATGAACATGACACCTGCGCGCGTCGATTGATCATCCGGCGTGGTAAAGAATACCAGGTATGCCCCCAAAGGATAAAGAACCGCAAATCGAAGACGGAAAAGACGCTGAATGCGATGAAGCACGTTTGACATAGATCCTTTCGCGAAGAACACCGTCGTGTTCTTCCATGGTTAAACACTCATTTCATCACAATGACCGCAATAGCATAAACAACATAAAACACACCCCCCACCATCATCACAACCGGCGCGATCTTTCTGCCAGAAGCCACCACCCACAAAACAATCGCTGCAGATAATAAGGCTAGCACCGCTGACACAAGCGCCATTCCCTCCACACACCAGGACGTGAATAAAAGCCCGACGCTAACAGGAAACGTGGACTGAAAGACCATAGCACCTGTCATGTTCCCGACAGCAAGCGTATCCTTACCTTTGAGCGTCCAGGTCACACTGTTAAATTTTTCGGGAAGCTCCGTGGCGATCGGAGCGATCAAAAGTGCGAACAAAAGTGGGCTCATGCCAAAGGACGCCGAAACGATCGACAGGTTCTGGACAAAGAGGTGCGCCCCACAAACCATCACCACAAGTGCAGCCACGATCTGAATAACGGCCCAAACAATATGTGGCTCTTGCGCTTTGACCCAACCCATCTTAACGGGGAGCTTAATGATATGCAGCCCTGTCAAATGCTCCATGTCAGCACTCACCGCACTTGCCGTCTGAACAACATAAAAAATATACCCCGCCACCAAAAGGATCGCCAAGGGCACAACAACCACATGCCCAAAGATGATCGGCAAGAAAACAGCCGAAGAATACATCATTAAAAAGAACGTTAAATCTCTTTTCAAGGTCTCCGGCTCAACCCGGACCTCAGGGCAGCGCCCTCCACGACGAGAAGCAACAAAAGCCGTCACCCCGATCAAAAAGAACCCTATCGTCGATAGCATAAACGGCGCCCCCAGGATCGCACCGACCCCGATCTCCTGCGCCGAGACGCTACCATGCGAAAAGATCGCCACCATGGGGAGAATTGTCTCGGGCAAGGCCGTACCCACCGCGGCCAAAATGCTGCCAACAACGGCCTGTGAAAAAGAAAGCCGACGCCCAACAAGCTCAATGCCGTTGGTAAATCCTTCAGCGGCAAAAAGGATCAGTCCGAGGCTAACAACAAGAAACATGATCGCGATCGCCATGAAAACACCTCACCTCATATTATTTCGCATTGATCTTCTTGATCAACCACGCCATATTTTCGCCGAGAACCTTCATGGTGCGCATGCCTTCCTCATCCTCAAGCACCTGGCCGATATCTCGACCGTTCGCAAAGTTCCAATAGGACGACCCAACGACCATCATCTGGGAGATCGTAAAAAAATGATTGATCGTATCAAACGCATGGACCGCGCCGCCACGGCGCACCGCGATGACAGCGGCCCCGGCTTTCCGCCGGAACATTTCCCCATTGGCCTTGCTCACAAGACAAGCCCGGTCGATCAAAGCCTTGATCTCCATGGTAACGTCGGCCACATAAACCGGCGACCCCAGAATGATCCCGTCCGCTTCCGCCATTTTCTGGATACAATCATTGATATGATCATCCTCGATCACACAACGACGATCCTTATTCTGCACACAGCCATAACACGCCACACACCCGCGCACAGCTTTTCCGCCTAAAGAAACCAGTTCGGTCTCAATCCCTTCTTTCTTTAATTCTTCAAAGACGGCCTGAATAAGGATCGATGTGTTTCCTTGACGGCGTGGACTTCCATTAAAAGCAACAACTTTCATATTTGCCCCTTCATTTCAAAGACACCGCAGCCTCGCCCACCTTGCGCCGGCGCAATTTTCTAATAAGAACAACCAGTCCATCCGCTTCTATGGTCTCACCACCCTCAAAATCACCTTGCTTATGCCGGGTACACCAATCTGCAAAACGCATATTAGGTAGAACATCCGCTCGCAACGCAACCCCTGTCTCGCGCGCCAACACACCCATGGTCACACCACCACCCACGATCCATCCGCCCGAATAAGGATGCACGTGTGATGGGAAACGGTCAAACTCATCTTCAATGTCCCCCACCAATTCTTCAATGATATCTTCCAGAGTGATCATCCCGATGACACCTTTATCTTTTGCGATCACGAGCATAATATGCAAATTATCCTGGATCATGGTCTCGAGCGCATGCGCGATGGTCACATCAGACTCCACCGACCGGATCGGCCTGACAATGCCTTTAACCGTCGGATCCGAAGGATTCAACTTCAAGGCCGCCATAATATCTTTGAAATTAATATACCCCTGTATGGTCTGCCGGTCATTCTCAACGGCACACACAGGAAAACGCGTATGCATATCCATATGCGCACGGATAAGCGCCTCGCTTAAAGTCGCACTCAGCGCAATGGTACAGATGTCAGCAGTCGGAATAAAGATCTCCTTGACCCTGCGGGTCGAAAGCTGGGCCGCTGCAACCACGATCTTTTCCTCACGCGCACCGATCAGCCTTGACGTCCTGGCCAAAGCCGCCGCGGCCTGGAGCTCATGCAAATGCGCATTTTCCTCCCCCATAACAGGAGCCTTGAACATCTTGCTGATGATCCATTTAACGGCATTTTCAAAAAGCCCTACAACAGGCGTAAATGTTTTGAACAATTTCTTCATATACGGAGAAAGTGTCAAGCACACACGTTCACGGTCATTGAGCGCGATCATCTTGGGTACCAATTCAGCAAAAATAATAGTAAAGCTGCTGAGCGGGATAACGATCACGATCACCGAGATCACATTGGATAAAGCATGCGAGAAGCCCCACTGATCGATCAAATACGGTGAAAGAAGATCCGCCGCACTGAGGCCTCCCGTCGCGGCGCTAATGGCACCCACCAACGTAATGCCCAGCTGCACAACAGCCAGACTGCCCTCGATATGATCTTTCATGAACGCAGATTCTGCCGCGCCTTT
>CAJBYM010000102.1 GCA_903959815.1 Candidatus Omnitrophota bacterium | reverse complement strand
TGTTCTAACGCAGGGGGTGAGAAGGAGCGCTGGAGAGATGATGTTTTTGATGCTTTTAGTGTAGATCTGTTAAAGTTTTCTGATACGGCATTTTCGATCATTGCGACAAATCCAGGCCCGTTAAGTTCGTTGGCAAACTTTACGAAAATCATGATCTCTCTTTTAACAGAAGAAACATTGGCTTTGGATCAAATGGCTGACCGGATCGATGCTTTAACACCTCAGCTTGATGCCTGGTTGGCTGGAACAGGTGCTTATAATTATCAGGATGACAATGCCTGGTGTGTTCCGGTAGAATCAGGCGGAGAGTATTATAGTAAAATGGCACAACCTGAAAAAGATGCTATTGGTGCAGGCACTGATCCATCAACAGGTTATCCGCCGGAATGGGGATCTTTGTATAGTGTTTATAATTGTCAGGATTATAACAAAGGTAATTATACAAAGTTTGCGACGTGTTATGACAACTGTACATCTTCCAATACCGCGCCATGTACCAATTTGCCGCGTTCTTTGGTGCCTAACTTTAATGCGAATGTCGGCGTGAATTGTACAAACCATTCGACAGCATATATGCTGAATATTAAAGATAGCAGGGATTTGGCTCGGAAACAATCCAGGAAATTTTCGAAGCGTTCGCAGTATCTTCTGGATCTGCACACGCGTACGATCGAGGCCAGGAATGCCTTTAAGCAAGCGCGCCAATTTTTGAAGACGCCGCTTGTAACAACTGATCCTTTGATTATAAATAATGTGGGCTTTTTAACCATTCAGCCGAATGGGTATACACTAAATCAAATTAACGCTATGACACCGACTCAAATGGTGCGCGCTATTGTGAATTGGATCAATGCGCATTCAGCAGATGCACAGCCAGGTTTGGGTAATGATGTGATCTACGGATGGTTTTCTGATCCTGCCAAGAATGATTCACGGGAGTATGGTTCCCTGCATCTTGTCAGGCTTCAGGCGTCTGTTCCGGGGTATAGAAAGAATTTGTTGTCTACGTTTCCTAAAACACAGCAGCTCGCGCAAGTGTTGCCTTGGATCGATGTGGATACGAACTGGTGTAATACGAAGCGAACCTATACATTTAAAGAGAATGCGGGGTATGTTGCCGCGCGTGTGATCCGTTATGATGAAGACCACCGGAGTGCCCTGTCTTTCTTAAGCGGACTGCCTATATGGAAGATGCTTTATGGCAATCCGCAAGCAGGGGCCTCGCCGGCCAATAAAGTGCAGGAGGTTTATGGGGCCTGTACAAAGCATTTTAAGAAAGTTGCAAGCGGCGGGCAAACGACGTATATCGAGGATTTTGATTCTAATGTGGCGCCGTTTAAGAACGCATTTCTCTTAGATATGCCCTTGGTCCTTCCGACGAACAAGACAGATGTGATCACATGTACAAACGCAGTGACAGAACTTTTAAAGCATGGCGTTGTGTCAGAAACATGTGTGTGGTACGGGCCAAAATGTGATACGAACGGTGAGAATTGTACGTATGATCTTAAATTTGTGTCTTGTAAACAGTAGGCGTCGATGCGCGTTTGCGACACTGGAATATGTGATGCTCATCATTATTCTGGCGGGCGCCTTCTTTTCATTTCGCACGTATATTCAGCGTGGCTTTCAAGGGCAATACCGCAAGGCGGGTGAATCGTTTGGATTTTCGCGTCAGTATGCACCCGGGGCCAGCCGCGAGTGTCTTTACGACGGGCCTAATTCAAACCAGGCTCCGTTGGTCACGTTCTGGTATTCAGCCGAGTGTTTCAAGAATCAGGTCTGGAAGCAAAAGTGCGAAACATTAAAGCCAGAGACGCGGAACACATGTATTCAGAATGTGAAAACGGCCTGTAAAATGGGCTGTTCAGCTAGCTAGTTGGAAAAAATCAAGGCATATGTTAATAGCTATTTTCATTTTGGTGTTCATTTGTTCGATCCTGATGATATTTTTTGTCATTCCATCGACCATTAAAGGTATTAATGCGTTCAATCAGCGGCGTGCCAAGGATTTTGCCCGCGAGATGGATCGTGCGATGGAGGTCAAAAGCATCACGGCGGTCATGCGGCTTTATTTTATTGCGCCGTTTGTTTGTGCTGTGATCGGATTCTTTTTAATGCCGGATGAGAATTTTCGTTTATTGGGTGTCATTGTTGGGTTTGTGGTTGGCCTTTTGTTGCCGAAGTTTTATGCGAACACACTTTTAAAGAAACGCAGAAAGCAGTTTGATTTGCAGCTCATTGATGCGCTGATGATCATGTCGAGTTCTTTTCGCGGGGGTTTGAGCCTGGTGCAGTCTATGGAAGCTGTTGTCGAAGAAATGCCGGATCCGATCCGTCATGAATTCGGGATCGTCCTCGGCGAGAACAAGATGGGCGTGTCTCTGGACGAGGCGCTCAACCGTTTATATAAAAGGATGACCTCGCCCCCTTTGCAGCAAATGGTCAGCGCTATTTTATTGTCACGCGAAACGGGCGGCAATTTGCCTGTTATTTTTTCCCGCATTGTTTCAACGATCCGCGAACGGCGCAAGATCGAGGAAAATCTGACGGTGCTCACATTGCAGGGCAAACTTCAGGCCTTGGTCATGAGTGGACTGCCCGTCGGGTTTTTCTTTCTGGTGCAGGCCACGAACCCGAAATATTTTCAGGTCATGATGAATACGGACATGGGCCGGATGCTCATGATGATCGCGGGAGGCCTTTGGCTCTTGGGAACATTCCTGATCGTTAAGATCAGTTCATTCGGAGATGCGTAATGTTTGTTTTAGCGCTTATTCTGATCTTTACTTCGGGCCTTTTGCTGGTCATTGGCATCAAGTTCAATGCACTGGATAAAAGGCCGTCGCTGAAACTTCATGATCTGGGTGGTGTGGCGAATCAGTTAAAAGGCCAGGAGGTCAAGTTTTCACACCCGTCATTATTGCGCATGCTTTCGGTTATCAATAAGCCGCTTGTGACCCCGCAAGTCCGTCAGCAGTTCTTCAAGAACATGGCGGTCGGGTTTACCCCGGAAGAGTTTTTGTTGATCAAAGAACTTTTAATGGTATTCCTTTTGGCATTTTTTGTTCCCATGATGGGTAAAGATCAGATCTTTCTTAGCGTATTTTTAGGCTTTGGGGGCGGCTGGTTTTTGCCTGATTTCTGGATGCGTGCCAAGATCAAGACCATTAAAGAACAGATCGTTAAACATTTGCCGGACACGGTCGATCTTTTGGGGCTTTGTGTTAATGCCGGGTTAGATTTTATGATGGCGCTCAAATGGGTGGTTGAAAAGTCGGCCCAGACGCCTTTGGTTTTGGAGCTTAATAATGTTCTTCAAGAGATTAACGTAGGTAAGCCGCGGCGCGATGCGTTAAGGGATATGGCCAAGAAATATGAACTGCCGGATCTTTCCACGTTTGCCCGGACTTTGATTCAGGCTGACAAGATGGGTACCTCTGTGAGCGAGGCATTAAACATCCTTTCTGAGGATATGCGCCTGGCGCGCTTCCGTAGAGGTGAGGCCATGGCTTTAAAAGCGCCTTTAAAGATGCTTTTTCCCCTGCTATTTTGTATTTTCCCGGTTGTCGGTATTCTTGTCGGCGCGCCGATATTCCTGGACTTTATGTATAATAATCCATTGAAAAACCTTACCGGATGATGCCTGGTAGCCACATTTAATGTCCAATCTAACAGATTGGACATTATTGCCTTCCTAAACGTATTAAAAACCACACCAAATTCCAAATTTTTTTCGTAAGGGCGGCGCTCTGTTCTCTTACTAAAATGAGTTGATTATAAAAATTGTTTCAAACATCTTTATACATTTTAATACTTTTTTATGACATTTTTTATTGATATATTTTAATTTAAATATATAATAAACAAAATCATTTTTTATTAAAAATTTCTAAACAAAAAAACCCGTTTTGGCGGCAATGCAAAATAAATTTCAAAATATTTGAAAATATTGTTATAAATCGTTGATTCTATTGGCTTTTAATCTGTAAAGAAAACGTTCCCTAAATTTGCCTTTTGTTGGTGGGGTGTTATACTTTCGATGTCGTCGAGGTGAGGTTGAGCTTGAGAGCGACAAAAACAAACGAGGCTTAAAATGATCCAGAAGCTCAAAGAACAGATGATAAAGTTCTTTGATTCTCTTAATAATAAAGAGAGTGCTTCTGTCTCTATGCCTACGACCCCCGAACAAACCGTGATCGAAACACCCAAAACAGATCTTTTTGCTGAATATAGCCCCATGGCCACACAGGCGAGTGGTTTGAAGGCCAGTGCTCAGGTTGAAGCGGCCGAAGAGAGCATTGAGCCTGTGGTTCTTCCTGCCAGCGTGATTGAAGCCTCTGAAAGCCCGATCCCGATGTATGCCGGACAGTTTGACAGCCGTTTCAATGGCTGGATCCGTTCGGTGGCTTTGGCGGTCATTTTGGTTTTTGTTCCCAACCAGGTCAGCTGGGCGTTCAATTACAACCCGGCGGTCATTTACGGGCCTAAAGCGCCGATCATTGAAACATCGCTCATGGTTCTTCCGGCTGAACGCGCCGCCATGCTGGTTTCGGGCAGTGTCGGCCATTTGTTGAGCGAAGTTGAGAATAAGCCGGCCAGCCGCATTGATCTTAAGGTCGATGATGGCGTGACCAAGGGTTCCTGGTTCAAACCTGCCAAAGAATTCACATTAAAGATCAATTCCAATGTTCAGTTTACCAAGACCGAGGTTAATGAGATCCGCCGTTGGTTGGGAGATCCTTCGATCCATCATTTGAACTGCGGTGTTTATGCCTTAAACGATATTCTTGAAGCGCGCGGCATCAAAAAGACGCCGGAAGAAGTTTCAGTCATGACGGTGACGCTTGATCTGATGAGCGGCATTGTCAAGCCTGGTGATAAGAGGTTAAAAACGTCCCTTTATGCTTTGACCGAGGTCGCGAAGACCTTTGATCTTGATTATTCCGCCGCCAAGTTTAAGCCTGAGAGTGTCCTCAAGGTCCGTCCTCCGTTCATTGCGCATTTGACCGATGAGCATTTTGTGACGGTTACGGCGGTTGAGGGGGATGTCATCAGGATCATGGATCTGGGCCAGCCGGCTGTGATGAGCCGTGCTGATTTTACGGCCCAGGCTACAGGGTTTGTGTTGGCGGAAGAGCTGGATTTCTTTTTTCAGGCGGATTTTGATAATGTGCCCGGGAACATGCAGGCGTTTGTGTGGGGCGATAAGTGGCGCGATAAAGGAAGAGATCTTCCAGGTTTGATGAGCCGTGGTGAAAGCTGGACCGCGGTATGGACAGGACTTGCTGTAGCGACTATTGGTGCGGTTATTAGTGGGTTGACGGCAGGGTTGGGCGATGGCGTTGTTTCGACACTTCAAATCATTTTATCTGTTGTCGGATCCGTGGCAATTCCCGAGATTTCTGCTGCTATCAGCAAGGCTTATTATAACAAATGTGTAAAGAAAGGCGGTAGCGCCGGTTCTTGTGCTGACAAGGCGGTTATTTTAAATGCTGCGCTTAGTACGGCTCTTTCGTTTGGAGTTAGCGCCGCAGGTGGTGGTGGCAGAGTGGATTGGGGTAATGTTGCTAAAGAATTTGTGAAGGGTTTTGCCATTGGCATGCTTAAAGGCTACTGCATGCTGCAGTTGACCAGATACTTAGAGAAAGCCAAGTGGGCTGGCAACGGCAAGGGTGATAATTATATTTTAAGAACGACCATCATGAGCATTGCCGGGGCCGTTGTGGGGATGGGGCTTACGATGGGCGTGGAAAAGATTGATGCAGGGATTTCGAATCTTCTTACCTCTAAAAAAGAGATAGCATTAGACCCTGATTTTGTTGGACCCAGACAAAAAGATGACCAAGGTAATGATCAGCCAACACAGGCTGAAGTTAATGCTTATAACAAAAGCTTAGGCGGAGGAGAATTTAACAGTCGTGCACTGGTTAATAAGGGAACAGCTTCGGCGCCTAAATGGGAAGCGCAGGGCATGGGTGCTTCGTGGGGGATGGTTGCCAAGGGTTTTGTCAGTGAACCGATCCTTAGTACAACTTTTGGAAGCATAGCATCGATGGTTGTGCAGATGCTTTATAGTCAAGCTAAGACAGGACATTTGGACAGGAATGAGAATGACATTCCTACTAAAGATGTAGGCGCGATCCTGGGGCAGTTTGGAAGTGCGATGGGCAGCATGGTGGGCAGCTGGGCTTCTCAGAAGAGGGAAGTGAAGATGGTCGCGTATGAAACAGAATTGGATGAAAAGACGGGTAAGTATAACTATGTTAAAGATGCGCAAGGGAACAAAATAGCCAAGAAAGATATTGTAAAAGAAGATGGCACAACAGAAAAAGCATTTGCTCCGAAAACAGTCTCTTTTTGGGAAATGGCCGGACGCACGATGCTTAAAGCCGGGACCACAACAGCGATCACGCTTTTACTTACAAAACCGATTATGCCCGCTGACGGCAAGCAATTTACAAATAAAGAGAAGAGCGCAATTATTCTTAGAAGACAGCTCATGTTTCTGGGAGCTACTTTAATATCAGCGAGTATCGGCGCGGGCTTGGATGCTTTGAATTTGTCGGGCACGCGTAAAGGGCAAGCGCTTTTTGATCAGGGCGACAGCTCTTCTAAGGACACGTCTGATAAAGGCAATGCCTGGAGCAGGGCCAAGAAAGTTTTTCTAACGGATATAAGTCAGACGCTTATTTCTTTTGGTGATGATTTCTCTGGAGCCGGCGGGATCAAGACTTCTCTAGATATGAACGCTAGCGTTTACCAGCGCATGTCGGGGTTAGATTCTACGGCTGAGACATGGCAGCAGATGTCGGGGCTTTCATTTTCATGGTCAAAAAACATGGGGCTAACGTGGGATGCCATGGTAGCAGCAAATGATAAGGCCAAGCTTGAACATGCGGCTGATCCTATGGCTCAAGATGGTTTGAATGATGAGCAATTAAGGGCCAAGTTCAGAGTTGAAACATTTGACACCTATAGTTCACCGATCAGCCTTGATTATTTGATGACAGCTTATCAGAAGGGATATATCAGCAGTGCGATGCGCACATTTGAGAACACGGCATCGCCTTTTATTAATCCATCCAGTGGATTAGCCAAAGCCTACACCCTTCTTGGTTTTAAACTCCGTACGGCTGTCGAGCGGGATATTAAAGCTGGGGATCAAGTCGCGCAGGTTATACTTTTGCAAACGAATGATGGACAAAGGTTAGAAGGCTCAGATTTTAGTCAAACATTAAATTATAAGTATGGCTTAAATAATTTTAGTGAAAAAGATGCGACGGGTAAGACAATTCGGTCGCAGGAAGTTGGCGCCGTTTTTAATTCGAATTTGGTGTTGTCTGACAAAATGCTGAAAATGCTGGGTGTTGATGATCCTAATAAAGCCCGCGCAGAAGCGAAGTATCAAGCAACGGTGTTTGATCCCAAAAAGGGTGAAGAACTTTATACGGCAGCTAATGGTGCATCAAAAGATAGTTTTGAGAATGCAAAGATTGATATTAAGCGCGAAGGAACCGAAGGTAATTATACATATACAGTCTCCGTGCCACAGTCCATGGTTGATGTTGACGGCAATATTAATAATGAAGAAATTTTAGCTGTAACCGGCACCATGCCTGTTTTAAAGAATATTGTTTTAACGAATACTTTAATGGGTGAAGGTTTACAGCGAAAAATATATGACAATCATGGCCAGTTTGGTGTTGCGGGTGGTCAGGCCCGTGTCGGTTTTGAGAAGCTTGATAGTATTTTAATGACGAACAACGGGTTTAATTACATTGTAACGAACAGTGTGAATAATAATGGAGAAAAACAAACGGCTACATTGCAAGGCGGTTTGGGTTGGAGTCAAGAGTTGCTCGCATCAAAATTGGTGGAGTTGTATTCCCAATTGAAAACTGAATTGAATGCGGTTGGACCGGATGGAATGCCGTTAACGAAATTTGCTAAGATTCCTGATGAGATCGCTAAAAAGAACGGCGAAAAAACAGTTATTGTTATTGGTGGTAATAATATTGATAGGGATAAAGCGACGAAGGTTTTGCTCGACAAAGGTCTCTTGAGCGAAAGTGATAAAACCTGGTCTGGATCGTATCAGGCCGTTAATCAGGATGGTACGAACAAGTTTGATCTGACAGCCCAGGCTGGGGCTGATGGTAAGGTGGCATTAACGGGTTGGGTCCTTGGGCCTGCGTTTGATCACAAAGCAGGTGATAGCGGTGTGCTGGGTTGTCTTTTGACGGGGCTGTCAAAGGGCGTTAATCCTTTAGATTATAATGATGGCAAGCGCTTGGATTCTGCGCCAGCGGCCTTGGTTGAAAATATTTCTATTCAGGGCGGTTTGAACAAGAACGATCTTTCCTGGAACTATTCCCAGAATGCGGCGACCGGCATTTCACAAGCCAAGATTCAAAAAGAAGACGGCTCGTTTGTGGCTGTGAATGCTTTTGGAACGACGGCCCTTAATTTCTCTGACTACATTAATAATGGCAGTGGTTATAAAGCGATCAAGGGTGAGGCGGGCAATACTCCGCTTGCGTATGTGGTTGATGCGACAGGCAAGGCAATAGCTCAGCGCGCGTTACTTTCGAAACCCGGGGATGAAGCGACAGAAGGTAAAGATGTAGGATTTGATTTTACGGCTGGTGGTGCGAAGATTACGACGATCGGCGACGCAACGTTGGCGGCTCGTTTTGCGCAAGGCGGAACCACCGATCCCAATGCCAAAAATGAGGTTACCGGCTGGTCTAATGCTGCGGTTGGCGATTATGCTGCCGGCGATGTATTTAATGTTTCAGGAACGCTTTTGGGCACAAAGAAAAAAGATGGATCATTCGATAAGACATTGATGTTTGATAAAGACGGGAATGTAACGCTTCTGGGACAATATGCGGGTGAAGGTTCAAAATTTGTAAATGTGAAAAAAAATGAGCAAGGTGAATCCAAGGTGACATTGATGACAGCTTTCGAGGGTGGCTTTACCAGCGAAGGCACGGATCAGAACGGCAATAAGATCACGGTTGCTCCTGGAGCAGGACAGCTTTATTTCAGCAGTGCATGGGGTGTTGAGGATAAGGTGGGAACGTTCGCCTATGGTTCGGCATTGACCGGCGTTGCTGCCTTGACAAGCAAAGAGCAGGGCGTTTTAGCTCAAAATTTTGTTGTTCGCAATATGCCTGGTGCCGATGGAAAAATGAGTTTAACCTGGGCTTCAAATTCCAAGGTTGATGGTCAGAACCCCACTGATATTGTTAAAGGTTCTGCGCGGGTTGTGGTGACGGATAAGTCAACGCGTACAGATTATATCAAGTTTAATGACAGTTCAAAAGACAACAGTCTGGTAGATGCTTATTTGACCAGGACGCTTGTGGGCGATGTGAGTTATAACGTCAGCAAGGATAAGGGGCAATTGTCGCGTGCTTTACATGTTTATGGCAGTGTGCAGGAGAGCGAGGAGAGTTACTCCGGTTGTGCGAATGTTTCGGATGACTCTGAAGTTGAGTTGTCTGGATTAAGTTTTCATCATGTTGTGAACAACAATATTAATGAAGGCCTCACACTGAATACAACGGATGGCAAAACATATAATGTTTCTGTCATGACGTTCCTTCCTAATTCAAAAGCTGCGCCAGATGATTCGGCTCCTAAGAAAGACAAGCGTACCGCTGAGCAAAAAGCAAAAGACGAGCAGGATCGTAAAGACGCGATGGAATTGAAGAAAACCGCGCCGGTGATGTTGCTGGCAAATAATGAACTTACACCAAGTTCAATTAAGAATGGTGATAAAGAGATTCCTGTCACGTTCGGTGATGTTGTTGTAGACAAAGATCGGGCGTTAGTTTTACAAGCCGGTGATTTCTTAACAGGTGGGTTGAGCTATAAGACCACGGGTGTGCATTATGATTATCAAGGTAATCGCAGTGTCGATGCCAATGGTAAGGAGTCGTGGGATAAACAGGCGTTTGGTTGGACACCGGACTCTAACTTAGTTTTTGAGAAGAGAACAGCTGTTGGAACCTATAAAACTGACGGGGCTAACTTTAAAAAGAGTGGTGGCGCGATCGGTATTGATGTTTTAACGAATGGTCAGGTTTATGTAAATGACGGAGTGCTGTTATTGACCAATAAAAGTATTAACAATAAGTTTAGTCAAGGCACCGGGTTTTCGCTTTATAAGTTCAACGGGGGAACGAGCAATCATTTGATGGCTGAGGGCGTGAATATTAAATATACTCTGCCGACGGATTCAACGGTTAAAGATGGTGATAAGAGTGAACTTGTCGAGAGCCAGAAATATGACATTGGCGTTTCACCCAAATCTGGCAAGGCGATGGAGCTTGTCAAAGATGCGAAGGGCAATTTACGTTGGGTGGTTGGCAAACAGAATCTGTTGGCTTCTGGTACGGTTGTATCGAAGAATTCAGGGGATGTTGATGTGATTTATGCGGCCACGCTTAATGATCCTAAGAATAATAGAACCGGAAAATATTTGGATGAGGTTAAGCTTTTGGGGGTGGGGACGCGATTGAATCAAGACTCGAATGTTAATACAAAAGAAGGTGGAAGTGAGTCTTCAGACACAAAACCGGCGTTGGTTGCCAGCAATGGAGGAACCCAACATGAGTTCGCACGTGATGGATCTAAAGTTGGTACTTCTGAGGCGGTTGTTGCAAACCAAGCTATAAAAGGTGAAGGTGCGCACGTATATAACATGAATGGTGATGGTTCGTTGTCATTTGATTCACAGGATGTGACGACTGTGATTTATCAGAAGTCACCGGATGCTTCGAATCCAGGTATTAAACAGAAGCAGTTTGATGGAGATACGAGTTGGTCTATAGGAACAGCACCGGTTTATTTTTAATCAATACACCTCTGGCTGGCAGATGGATGAAGAAAAGACGGCGGAAGCACAACAAAAAGCCGCTTTTACCATGACGCCATTTCCGCTACCCAACGCGGGTTTTAAACGAACTGTTGTGACTAAAGCGGTGGCAGAACTTACTGAAGTATTTGGAACCAAGACTCAAATGAATGGGGCGAAGCTTCAAATGTATGTGTTAGATGCACAAGGTAAGCCAGCTCTTAATGCACAGGGGAAGCCGTTTGCCCCAACACAGAAATTTAATATTGATGGGTTAAAACTTACCGGTGTTGCCTTGATTCAGGGAGATCTTGCGATTAATGGCAAGCTTGCGTATACGCGCAGTCCTTCACTTGAGTTGGGACATGAGGAGATGGTTGATGTTGAAAAAGGAACGGGTCAAAAAATATTAGCTGGCATATATAGCGTTGGTCAGGCTTTGCTTGGCGGTGCGTTACCTGGTCAAATGGCGCTGACAACAGCCGCGATAAGCACATATTGGACACCGAATAAAGAAGCTAAGCATAAGACAGGAACGCAATTTGGATTTGTTATGGATGATGGGCAATTGGGCAAGCTTGAATTGGTCCAGGATAAGAAGAATGGTCAGATAGTTTGGGGTTATAGCTTGAATTCTAATAAGACCAAAGATGATGTGAATTATAAATCGCGCTGGGAGGCGTGGACCGCTGATAATCCAAACGGCATTAGCAAGGATTATTGGATGATTAGAGCTGAAAGAAGCGGCTTTGAGTGGAGGCCGGAGTTTGGTGATCATATTTCTGCGAGTTTCCCATCTCTTCGATTGGGTGGAGAGGGCTTTGGTAAGACATTATTTGAAGAAGCGGCTCCTCAAGTTTCAGAGGCTCAAGCCGGTGAGAGCGCATCAAGTGGTCTTAAAGGAAAAGCTGCTTATGCCAAAGTATATCCAGATGGTATGGGAGAGATTTATTTTGCTAAAGACAGTCAGATCTTTTTTGGTTTGGCCAATAAGGGTGGTAAGGCAGCTTATAAGGCAGGGTATGGTCTTGAGTTGATGGAAGCCATGACCAAAGAGAGTTTCTTGAACTCACAAGGGGTTACCGAGGGACGGCAAACAGTTTATGGTATGGATCGGGATTTGGTGGATTATCAGAAGGCAAACAATACACAAGAAACAAGTCTTTTTACTGCGGCGACACAGGCGACATCAAAAACAAAAGAACAACCGATGGCTTATATTAGGACATCTAATGGCCAATATTATTCTATGCCGGCGAATATTGTTACAGATATGGCCAAGGTTGGAGGAATTAAGGCTGATGATACCGTTGAAGTTATTGGTATAACGGGCAAACATCAAATGAAATTCTTTATTGCCAATAGTTGGAAGTCTTTTAATAAGGAAAGTGCGGTCGGAAAATACTTTTCGACACGGTCTCAGTTTGGTGAACAGTTGTCGAGTTTGGACCTTAATCGGAAAATTCAAATAGGTTCTGCTGGCGCCAATGTGGTATTGGCTGCTGTTACAGCAGGCCGATTAAGTACATTAGTTTCTAGTGTAACAAAGGCGGTAACTGAAAAAGTGTTGTTACGGCAAGTTGTTATGAGTCTTGGCCGTAATTTGGCCGTAGTGGGTGGTATTAATGCTGTTTATGCTTGGCAGAGTGGAGGACAAACACTTGATGCTAAGACGAATGCAGCCCTTTTATTTGTTGCTGCGATTGGCCCCTTGGGGCGTGCGACAGGATTGACAACAAAGGCTATGACGACAGCCGCAGGAAAGTTTGCTCAGGAGGCGGTTTCACAGGGGCTTTTGTGGGGACGCACTACTGTTTATTCAGACACGATGTTTAAGGCATATACAGGGCAGCGTTTTACTGCGGTTGATGTTGGGAGTTCGTTTGTAAGCGGGGCTTGGAAGGGTGCTGTTTTCGGAGCGGGTATGCAGGGGGCTGGTTTGATCGCTAAGAATTTCAATATGCCTGGCGTCAGTCTTTATAGCAAGCTGGGAGAAGGAAAATTAGGCGCGTTGAAACAGTTTGGAGTACGCACGGGCGTTGGTTTTGTTGTTGGCGCTGGGTTGATGCCAGGAGTTGAAGGTATCCTTAAGACCATTGGTGAAACTGGGGCATCGACAGATAAAGGCATGTTAACGAATCTTAAGGAAAGTTATACCTGGTCGAATGCTTTGACAGGAGGCCTTGCTGTAGCCGCGTTTGCTGGGGCTAGTCGTTCGTTTAAGACAGCATCTGAGGCGAGTTGGAAAACATTGGGAGGGGCTAGTAGCAAGGTCGGGATGATTTTATATGGAGGAGCTGTTGGTGCGGGTGTGAAGGTTTTAAACGGTTCTCTAAATACTACTGGGAAGTATATGGGGACTGAGAATATGTGGAAAGATGCCACGAATGGTGCGGTTGTTGGCGGAATGATAGCGACGTTCGGTATTGCCAAGAGCCGTGGGGCCAATAATGTATCTGGAGACTACGCTTCAGGTGTTAAAGATAAGCTTGTGCAGTTTGCAGAAACGGGGATTGGTGAGAAAGCTTCTCTTTATAATCAGGCCCGTAGTTCTGCAATGAATTGGGTTTTGGTGTCGCCCATGTTTGAAGCGGGGACTGCGTTGATGAATTCAGCCGTGGGGAATATTGCGTTTGCTTTGGGTGCGAGTGAAGAAAAGAGTGCTCGACTTGGAAGAGGATCAATGACGGCATTGTTGGAAGAAAATACATGGGACAAGATAAAGAATGGTGAATCCACATTAGTTCAAGGTGCTATTAAAGGTCCGACGTCTGGTCTTTGGATGGGCCCTGGTTTATCAGTGCTTCAGGTTGGAGGCATGGCTTCAACGATTACAGGGAGGGCTGAAACAAGTTTTGCGCGCGGATTCCAAGCGCTATCAAAAGGCATTTCAAGTCGTGGTGAAGTGACGTTTGCACAATTGACGACCAAAAAGACGGCATTGTCTGCGATAGGGGCCCTGGCACAGAATACGGGAGCTCGATTGGTTCGCGATGTTCTTTATATGCCAGCTGTTGTTACGGGTACATCGGCACTTGTTAAGGTATTAGATGAGGAAACAACGACAAGCTATTTCTCTGGTCCTACAGGCAAAAACGTTGTTCGTCATAGTATGGGCGGAGCCGCAAAAGAATTTTTGAACTGGTCTTTGTTTTTGAGGCTTCCGGCCTATCACGCTACGAATAAGGATATGCGTAAGAGTGAATTGCAGGGGATCAGGCGTGAACAGATCGTAGCACAGGCCAAGGGTGATGCCGTCCAGGTGGCGAAATTAACGGCAAGAGAAACCGCTGTTAATAGTTCTGCAGAGCATGAAATGATGCAGGTTAAGGCGCAGCAATTGGGTCAAAATGTTCAACTTATAGACGCTCTTTCTAAGCAGCCGGGAACTAATCAGACTCAAATTGAATCTCTTCAGAAGATTAATACTGGACTAGATGGGGAAATAAAAGCGCACGAAACAAAGATTTCAGAATTTAATAAAGAAATCGAATATCAAAACGGTCTTGTTGCATCAGGCAAGGCTGCGGCTCAACTGCCCGCGACGTTGATGGACATGAATAATACAATTTCGGATTTACGGAATGTGCCTAACGGTCAGGAAACATCAAGATCCTTTGAAGCACAGAAAACCAGTATTCTTAAGCTTGGCCGTGAACGCATGATCGAGGAAGCTTATAAGACAGCTCCTAATAATTCAATAGCAAAAGCTCAATATGATTCGTTGCAAGTTGATAAATCGCGTGAAGGCCATCAGGCAGAGTTGGCACGTCTTGAAGGCGAACATAGAACAGTAAATAAAGCCGCAGAAGCTGCTGTTAAGCCCTTATTAAATCATCTGCAACAGCAAGCATCCAGTATAAAGGATGCGGTTAGTTTAGAGGCCCTGAATAAAACAATAGCAGGCCTTAAAACATTTGATGTGAATGTTTTGAATACGGATTTTGGTAAGCAAGCGATTGAAGCTGCGGGTAAAGGCGCCGATGTTGAGAGTATTAAAAAGACAATGACAGATGCTTCTCAGGCTAAAGAGAAAGTGGTTTTGGCTCAACTTAAAGATGTTCAACTGGGCCAAGAACAAGTAAGGGCTAGAGAAAACGTTGATCAAGAAATCTTGTATCAAAATGGATTAGCGGCGTTGAAGAAGAATGATGGAACTGCGCCGGCATCTCTTGCTGAAGCGAATAGTAGAATTGAAAAATTGCTCGGTAAGGGTGCTGTTGAGAGGGCAGAGGCAGGATCTTTGCAGACCCAGAGAGCGGACATTCTTAAATTAGGCCATCAACAAATTATTGAGGCAGCATATCGCGCTAATCCAAGCAATGTTGTTGCCAAAGCACAGTTTGAAGCGGTGCAGGCAGAAAAAGCTGTGTCAGAAATTCAGAAGAAACAGAAGCTGGTTGAAGAAAAATTGAATCAAACAAAGGGTGAGAAAGACAAGGTTGTTTTGCGCGATCAACAGCAGACATTACAAAAAGATATTGCTAAAGAACAAGTTAAAATTGCTCAAGCCAACATTGTTGTGGAGAACTTTTCTAAGCGCGAAGTATTAAAGTCAGAAATTGAGGTTCAAAAGACAAAGCTAAGCAAAGCTTCTGAAACAGAAAAAGAAGTGGAGCAGAAGAAGTTGGATGATCTTTTAACACAAGAAACCTTGGTTTCTATTCAAGAAAAGGTATTGCAGTCGACGGTTACGGATGTTGAGAATAAAATTTCTTCCGGAGAGATATCTTCAATAGAAGTTGCTAGCAAGTTTGAAAACATGTTTAACAGAAACGCTTTAGAACAATATGCACAGCATTTGACGAATGAAGGTAAGCGTTTAGAGAATAGCACTTCTGATGTGGATAAGAATAAGAGAAGCGATGTCAGTGAAAAACTAGAAATTGTTCATAGTACGATTGCAGCTAATATTTCTGATGCTGGGCTGTTCCTAGCTCAAGAGAGTTTAAAGGCGGCAGAAAGGGCTCCGGATTTAGAGAAAGAAGTGGCTTCTAATCAGCATCAGGTGGCGTACAAGAGTAATATTTTGTCACATGAGCTAGTTTCTTTGCAAAAAGCCCTGCGTTCGTTGCCTGCAGATTCTTCATTGCGTGCGGAGTATGAATTAAGAATCCCGAGAATTACGGAAGCGTTAAAGGCGGGGATGAAGATTAATCCGAATGATTTAGCAAAACTTTCTAAGGACTTGCAGAATTTAAGAGAAAAAGCCTCAACTCCGGTAATAGAGGAACAGATAAAGTCGCTTGAAAAACAACATGGAGAAGAGAAGGCGAAGTATCTTTCTTTGAACCGAACAGTGACCGATGTTGTTGGGCGTAGGGATATGGAGCGTAGCATTGATAGTGAAATCACAGATGCTTTTGGTTTATTGAGCAAGGGTTCGCAAAGAGAGATCGTGCTTGATGCTCTCGCTGCACAAAAAATAGCGGATCCGATTGTTCATGAACAGATCCAACGGGATATTCAAGCAGTTGATTTGTTAAGATCATTGTCGATTTTGACAGCGGCCCATGAGAAGACAACAGATCCTGCACAGAAAGAAAGATTGCAGGAGTTAATAACAAAAGCCAAAGAAAATGGAGATGCTCCTCATGTTCGGGAAGCTCAAAATCATGCCATTGAGCAAGCCCGAAATTTAGCAGAAGAGGCTGTAAAAAGTGAGAATGTTAATAAGGGATCGCCAGAAAAAGGACAGGATTTTTCTGAAGGTAATGAAACTCCGCAGCGCATCAGCTATGACCACATGGAATCATTCTTCCGACAGAGTTATGGCAAGGAAGCTCAGCCCTATTTAGATCAAGTGCAAGCCAATAAGAAAAGACGCGAATCTATTAAGAATGCAGATCAGAGAATCGAGAGTCTTGAAAAGTTAAAGACTATTGAGGGCGTCATGATCCGTACCATTGCTTTAACAGCGTTTGCAGGAAGAGATGCTAAATTCTTAGAAGAGGCAGTGAAGCCATTAAAAGAGAAAAATGAGCTTCTTGGTGATGATAAGAAGGTTGACAATGTTGTGTTTAGGGATGCTTTAAATTCTTTAATGAAAGAAGCTGATAATCAAGGAACAGATGTTAAGCGCAGTCTGCGTTCTAAAGAAAACGTGCTTGTGTTGGGCGAATTGATTCAAATTAGACGTTTAGGGCTTAAGCCGTTCTCGACGGAAGAGGTTCGTAGCGTGCTTGAAAAGATAGTAAGGCCTGAAGAGCTTGTGGATGATGCAAAAGGATTTGAAGAGCGCGTGAATCAAACACAAAAGGCCGTTAATAGCTATTTAAGAAATACAGTAAAAGCAAGCACGTGTGAACAATATATTAATGCTTTTACGGGGGCACAGCGAAGTTTGATCGAGAATTATGACAATGCGCGTGCAGTATTTGAAGAAAGAGGAATGAAGATTGAGTCGTTATATAATTGGGTGAGGAACGCAGAGAAATATTGGAAAGATAATGGGGAAAATTACGATTTACTTTATACCGACGTCGCTGTTTCACAAACAGACCGTAAGACGAATAAGACAGAAACAAAGCATCGTGCGCCTGTTATTGAAGCCATTGTCAGACAAGCGATAGGGGTGGGTGGAAGCGTTATTGCTAAAGGAACGGGTGGCGGTAAAACAGATATTGCCGTACTCGGCGATGCTCTTAGCCGCGAGCTTGGTTTTAGAACAGCAGAAGATAAAACTTTAATTATCACGCCTGCGCAAACGAATATTCCGGAGTTTGCCAAGGCTGTTCAGAGAGTTCCTTTTGAGGATGCCAAGGGCAATTATAAAGGTTATAAGTATTTGATTGTTTATGAAGGCAGGGGTTTTGCTTCAAAAACAGAAGCAGATACAGCTTTAAAATTTAACTATCATGATTTTAAAGATATTCAAAAAGGTAATGAGGAGCGCGCAGTTAAGCGGGAAATATTAAAGAAAGAGATCGAAGCTCAAGAATTAAAAGCAAGTAAGTCTTCTGAGCAGGAGAGAGAAGTTGAGCAGAAGAAGCTGACGGATCTTAAAACACAAGAAGCTTCTTTGCAAGACAGCCCTTTTGATGGTTGGAGAGAAGTTCCTATTAATGATAAGGTTTTCAATGAAGCGCAGACAGTTGTTATGGCCGCGCCCGATGCCTATTCACATTTCTTGCGTGGCGGAGCGGCGGGCGACTTTATTCGCGACCTTTCCAATTCTAAGAATCCTGAAAGAAAGAATCGTTTGGTGCTGGATGATGCTCAGGTTATGACGGAAAGCGCGGGCTTAGTTATGAGCGAGCATGTGATCTATAACATGCTAGATGCCGGAGCGAAGGAAGTTGTAAGCCACAAGGCAGAAGTTCTGACCGGTGTATATAACAAAGTCCTGGAAGCGGTTTTGGCTGATAAAGCCGCTGTTTCTTTGCGGGTTGAGCCGGATTCAACTTGGGTTAATGAGATGTATAACGGGATCTATAAAGAGAAAGCATTGGATGCGGATACGCAGGCATTTGCTAAAGATGCTATTCGTTCTGCGTTCCGCCATCTTTCACGTTTGGAAACAGGAGATTTCCATATTACGGTTGAAGGGACGTTAGAAGGTAAGAAAGTGCGCGGCACCATTGAAAGCGGCGGCTTATTGCGTGATAAGCGCGTGGTTGTCCGTTGGGATGGGGAAGTTGGATTAAAGACAGATTTTAATAATATCAATGATATTCAAAAACAGTTTGATGATTTTTCATTCAATTTTTCATTGTCTCAAAAGGGTAATACGATGCGGGATCATATTTTCCATTCCGCGATCGATGCTGCGGTGTGTGCGATAGCTGTCGGGGCCAGCAAGGGCACGGTGTTGGATTATTTGTCGCGGCCGAAAGATGCGCCGTCAGCTGATATTTATAAGATATCCGCTGTTGCTGGCTGGGAGAATACGATCCTTTTGAGCGGTACGCCCCCGTTGCACTTTGTGAAAGCGTTGGGGGGCAATGTTGAGGCTGGTGAGAATTTAGCGAAGAGAACAGGAAATGAGTTTGGTCGTGATGATGTTTTGGTCGTGGGTAAGTTTACAAATTTTGAACGCGGCAATATTGATTTTTATGTTGGCGATCATAATGTGGCTCAGAAGGCCCTTGAAGATACTATTACAGAAGCCTCAGGAGATTTGCGTGAGCTTAAGAGTGATGCGGGTCAAAGAACCAAGATCCTGGGGCAGGTTTTTGAGACGGGTACAACCAATGAAGCGACGTGGGCGGAAACAAGATTGAAAGAATCTTTGGTAGGAAAAGATGTTGCTATCATTCGTGTTACGGGTGCTGATGGAAAGTCAGACAGCGCTCTTCAAGCTAAAAAAGAGATTGAGCAATGCGTGCTCAATGGACAGAAGTTTGTTCTTATTATTCCCAGATTTGATGCGGGTATGAACACATTGGATTATAACGATATTCAAAAGACCTTGAAGGCTGCAGGCCGAGATAAGAATGAAAAATTTTATAGTGTTGTTATGCGTCAGGTGGGTGAGTTGATGGGCCGCAATGAGTATCATCAGCTTTTAGGTCGTGGTACGGCAGATTATAATAATACCGGCGCACAGCGCGCGTATGTGGATGGCGGCAAGATCGTTTCTTATATTGATAAGAATCGCCTGACTGTGACCGAGCGTGCTTCTGTTGAATCGATCATGATGAAAAAAGGCACAGATGCAGAACAACAAATGGCAGCGGGCGATGAATTGTTCAGGTTAACTGAAGTTCGTGATCGGGAACAAGGCGAACAGTCCATGCAGCGTGTGTATAAGGCGGTTGCTGGTATGAGGGTTGAGGGTGCGACGGGTAAGGCGGTTGTGGACGAACGCTTGATGGGTGAAATGAAAGAATCGCGTTTGGGCGAGATCTCGCGTGAACATAAATCTGCGGCCGGTGTTTTAACGCTGCGCGTTGATGTTGAACGGGATGTTAAGCTGGACCGCAGAGAAGAAGGCCGCATTCCTGAAGTGTTTAAGAATGATGCGGCGTATGACATGTTAAAAGGAGTTAAGAAAGATACATTGGCGGAGGAGCTGTTGACCGTGATCTCTAGAACACGCGGGCCTGTTAATGCTCAAGAGATGCTTCCGGTGTTGAACAATGCTTTAGAAACGAATCAGGCCACCGGACGTGCTACAGGGCGTTTAACAGCGAATGGTACGGCTTTATTATCAACACTTAAGAGTATGGCAAATGAGCAGCCTGCTTTTGATTCCGATTCTTGGAATCAGGCTTTGGATCGTGCGGCAAGCGTTGTGCGTTACAATGTTCAAGAAGGATATAAGGTGGCTGATTTCCGTGATAATGATGACAGGGTCATGTGGGTTAAATATGATCCGAATAACAGGCACGTTGATGTGGTCGGGCAGGATATTACGAAGTATCGTTTAAATAATATGACACAAGTTCCTGTTCAGATCGTTCAGCGTTGGATCTTTAATCCGGCTAATGGCAATGCTTCTATCGGGCAGTCGACCTTGGCAGAACCTATAACGTTTAATGGGCAAACATTTCTTACGTCGGCTTTGACGGCCCCTAAAGCACCCGATGGACAAACATTTATTACGGGAACTCTCGTGAGCGCTGAAGGCAATTATATTTATAATTTGAAAGATGATGATCGGGGCGGTGTCCAAGAAGATGTGAAGGCGATCATCCGCGGCAACGAGATCTTTGCGAATGAAAATGGTGTTTATAAAATTGAATTGAATAAACAGAATCGCGAGATGTTGACCGGCCTTGGGATTCAGATCAGTACGGATAAAGCGCTTAAGACCGCGGTTGTTTCAGCCAAGGTGTTAGAGGATGCTATAAAGGAAGAGAATAAAGATCTTGCGAACATTCAGTACAACATGTCCTTGTCTCAGAAAGCAGCAGAAGAAGGCGAGCAGGAGCTGAAGGAATCCTCGGAGAAAGCGGTGGTTAATGGGATCCAGAAGCTCGTTGAGCGCCGGCCCTGGCTTACGACGTATGTTAATGAAAGCACAGGGCTTTTAACGATCAAGATGAAGGACATTGAACAGGATCTTGCCCAGGCATTCAGCTCTGATCGTCTGGTTAAGATCTTTAATAAGATCGATAAACGTGCCGGGATCAATGAGATCCAGCTAGATTTCACCATTGATAAAGATGGACAGGCCGCCACAACAGATAATCACAGCATTAAATTAAGCGTTAATACGATGCTTGCCGCTTTGTCGCAGAATGATCGTGTTGGTACCAACGTCTTAGAGCATGAAGTTATGCACTTGATGGATCGCATGGAGAAGAAGGCTGGCAAGATGTCGAGTAAAGTTAATGGCAAGGATGTGGCTGTTAATGCGGTCCGTTATAATCGCAAAGATCATGGTATGGTGAAATTCAGCGCCTTCCAGAAGCTTGAAGCTGAAAACAAGATCACTTCTGCTCAGGCAACATGGGATCAGCTGGTTAGTGATGGCTACATTTCAATGACAGACAACAAGAATATTTCTACCATTACAGGCAAGTTCCAGAAGCTGGGTGGTAAGGCTTTTGATGATGAGAAATTGTTTGGTTATGATGAGACCCAGCGCAAGGCTATTTTTGGTGCGATGAACGGCGGTGAGGGTGTTGGTATTTATGATCTTAATGCGGCTAAAGGTGAAATAGACACCCAGCTCAAAGAAGGTCATGGCAACATGGCGGCTATGAAGCAAGCGATGAAGAGGGGCGATGCCGCTGAAGTGCGTAAATATTCGAAGATGGCCAAGCTTAATTTTACCCGCGCGCGTGAGATCGCGTATCGTTTCAACGGGTTGTTTAAACAGGCGCTTGCTGATCTTGATCTTAATAAAGCTAAGATCGTTATCGATAAAGACAGCGAAGACGGGCAACATGTAGCCACGATCGACCTGGGCAATTATGAGTTGATGGTCCCTGTTGGTGCCAGGCAGGATATGGATGGCATCAAGAAGGATTTCAAGAGCCTGTTTACGAACACGATCGATCTATTACAGAAGAATGCTGTTAAAGCGGATATCAAGCTTCAGACCGTTACTGTTCATGCGGAGAATCCTTTGGTGTGGAAGGTTCAGCAGAAAGCTTTGACGCAGCGCGAAGCTTTGACGACCCTTGTTAATAAAGACAAGCTGGGTATTGAAGCTACTGAAGAAAATATGCGCCGCGTTGTTGCTGAAGTTTTAGCGGATCCTTTATACCGTATGTTTATTGTGCCCACTGATCAGAATCAGGTTAAGATCGAAAGCACAAAGACGGGCCGTGCCATTATTGTTGATAAGAATGATGGAACGATCAAAGGTTTTGATGTTGCGGATGGTGGTGTGAAAGTGGCGGAGATCCAGGATGGCATGACCCATGATATGGGCGCTGCTCTGGCGAATGCCGGGATCGGTGAGCAGGTGGAAGAACCCTTTGTGCCGAACACAGAATTTAAAGCACAGAAGAACACCGCCCCGCCGTCGAACGCAGCCAAGACTGAATTCACTAAGCCTGAAAAACCAGCCTTACCCGCCAAGCCTTCTTTTGAAAAATCTGCACAACCTAAAAAAGCGACTCCTCATGAAATTCCTCAGGCGCTTCATAATGAAATTGTCAAACTGGAAAAGACGGGTGATGACACCTCGTTAAAACAATATTTGAATATTCCGAAGGAAGCTAATATTTCCAGGGTGTTAAATGGCGACGACTTTGATGATAATGACGAGCGCGCGAAGGATGCGCTTCGGAATTTGGCGAAAGCGTATGATGGCGTCCTCGAGCAGATCAAGAAAGCTTTAAGCAATCATCCGGAAAAGCCAAAGGTTGGTTCGTCCGTCAGGGTCACGGCTAGTGTTGATCAGGCCATGGATACCACCTGGACCAATTTCTACGCCAATAAATTCAAGGCTGAGATCTACAAGTTCTGGAGCTGGGTTTTCCGCGTTGTTAACAGCGACAAGATCGACCCCGAGGTCGTGAAGATCCTCCTGGGTATCACGCTGGATGTTAAGGTCGCGGCGTTGGCCATCAGCAATATTGATCTGAAGAGCGAAAAGCCCGGTCGCGGCATGAAAGCGCGTACGCCGGAACAGGCTATTAGCGGCATTGAAGCGGTCTTGAAACTGCACTTTACATCCGGCATTCCGGAAGAACTTCAGACAGCGCTTAATGGTATCAAGGGTACGACCGGTCTCGCTATTACAGGCGGCAAGGGCATGAAGATCGATGAAGTGAATCTGAACACATCCCTTGTGGCGGCTAAGGCCAAATACAATTATTGGAAGAGAACCGGCCGCGGCGTATGGACCAGAGATTATTTTGTGAAATGGCTGCAGGCCTGGGGCCGTGCGCTGGATCTTAGCATTGACGACGAGATCGTGACCTATGACCCGAATTATGTTAAGAAATATTGTGGTTCCACCGGCGTCAAGGGCTCGGTGGACTTTGTGCCCGAAGAAGGCACGGTTGCCCGCAAGATCTATGATGCCCAGCAGCGTTATCTGAAAGCGTTGCGTGATCCGAAGGCCAATAAACAAAAGGCCAGGGAGCAGTTCGAACGGTTCAAGAAACTTTGGCCCGATGAGTTCAAGCTGACCGATGAACAGCAGACCAAGTTAAATGAGCGTTTGTATGGGACGTATCGCAATGGTCGTGTTGAATTAAGTGATGAAGACAAGAATTTGAATTATATGATCGCCCAGGAAGAAGCCCTCTTGGCGGCTAAAGTTGAAGCTGAGAATCTTCAGGTGGCAGAGCAGCGCAAGCAGAAACGGCTCGCGCAAGAAGATACGGGGATGGACTTTAAGCAAGAGTTGGAGAACGAGGTCCTTTTAACGGATGATGGCATTTTACCTGAACCTGTAACAGTTCCGGTTGTGGCTCCGGCGGTCGTAACCACGCCTATTATCCCGCGCATGGTCAAGACGGATAAGAAGGTCACACAGACATTAGCGAAGGAGGCCGTCAAAGCTCAGACGTTGGATTCGACCAAGCCCAGAGACATTAAGGACTTGGTTCCGTCCAATGAACAAGATCGCAGAGATTTCATCGCGCTGACCAGAACCGGTATCAGCGATAATATGAAGACAGATCTGGCGAAAAAGATTCAGCCCAAGGTTGCGCCCATTAAGCCGGCTGTGTTTGAGAACAAGCTGACGACGACCATGCAGCGCGTGCAGTATGCGCCGGTGGATCGTGCCGAGTGGACGCCCGAACAGGCTCAGGCGTGGAAGAACGAGATCTTGCGCATTCTGGGTGGTTATGTGAAACAGCCTGTTGGTCAGGCGCATAGCGCCACACAGGAAGAAATGATCGAAACCCTCATTAAGAATGATGGCGTTTTGAGCAAGCTTGTGGCCGGGGAAATTCATCCGCTCATGTTCCAGGCTGACACCGGTTCCGGCAAGAGCGCGGTGGTGCCGCTCATCATGGCCTATTTAACAGGGAAGACGGTCATCACGCTGGAAAATAATGCCGGTCAGTTCAAACAGAATTTTGAAGCTATGGCCAGGCTCGCCCAGGAAGTCAAGAAGCAGAATCCGGATATTGATCTGCGCGTGGCGCAGTTTGAGCGTTCAGGTAATTCTGAGGCGGATGTGGTGGCCTTTGAACAGCTTGTTAAGAGAAATCATGTTGTGTTCATTGAAGACATTGATGCTAAGTCTTTGGCCGGTGAATCGTTCTCTGATCTGCGCATTGCCAAACAGCTTAATGCCGCCTTGGATGGAACGGTTTTCTATGAAGGTGAATTTATTGAACGCGCTCCGCTGAATGTGACCGGTAAGGGCGATCGTAAGGTCAGCCCCGAGATCGTGGCCGGTGTCAGACGGATGCAGGATATTTTGGGAGAAGATCTCAGCGATATCGAGACCCGTCGAGAAAAGATCACGTCTAATGGCCAGACCGAACAGGTTTTCGTGCCGTATAGCAAGAGCGCGATCGCCAAATTGATCGCCTTCTTCAATGCGACGGATGAGATCAACAAGGGCAAACAGGTTGTGTCCCTTGAAGAATTGCGCGGCTTGCCTGAAGGTATCAAGCTTGTGGCGTATATGCAGGCTTATATCGAGGCGCTGGCAAATTATCGTGCCCAGAAAGTTGCCATTCCGGTCGGAGCTAAAGAGCCGGGTCTTATGGATCATCATGGCAATATCAATTCGGGCGTGCGTCCGCAGGATGATTTCATTGCAGTGGCCAATGCGCTTGTTGCTAATAAATATTTGAAGGATTCGGATGTGCGTTCCAATGAAGCGGTGGATGTTGAAGCCATCCAGTCGCAGGGTGCGGGCGTTCAGGTTAATGATATGGATGTGGTGCGCTGGGCGCGTGAAGCAGGCAGTCAGGTTGTATTGGCTTCCGGCAGCATAACATCAGCTATTAAAGAAGAAGCAGATGAGCTTTTTGGTATTGCCGCTGTTGAAGAAAGCGCGTCGGTCAGGGATCGTCGTAATGCGGCCGATGCGAATAATACACTTTATGGCCGCGAAGATCATGTGGTTACTTCCGACATGTTTGTTGCCATCAAGCAGGATGAACTGGATACGAACCTTGAACAGCAGGTCCAGAGCACCCAGGGCAATGTGATCGTCGGGCATGCACTTATGGGTGAGGCGTCGTATGAAGCCACGTCCTTTGACGGTTTTGTTCAGCGCTTTATTCCCATCGCCAAGGCAACGGGCCGCAAGATCATTATTTTGGAAAGCGACGGTCGTGATCTTATTGTCGAAGATGTGAACCAGGGCCTTGCCGGAGTCAGGGAATTTGAAAGCAAGGAAGAGCTCAATGCGCTCCTTAAGGCGGGCACGGGTGAATACATTGTGATCGCGTCCCGTGCGCGTTCCCGTGGTGAAACGATCTATGCGACGGAAAATGACAAGTTCTATATTTATGCAGATACCATGACCCCGCGTCATACGGTCGAGCAGTTGTCCGATCGCGTGCGCGGTATTACAGATGTTGTGACCGGCAAGACGGATTTTAACAGGCCGATCGCGAAAGAACTGGTTGTGGTCCTGGCGGACGGCGAAGAGCCCATGTCATTTGAAGCTTTTGTTAAAAAGACCGAAGAGAATCAAAGCCGTGTGGCCAAAGAATCTGTGTTTGAAAGCCGCCAGAATTTTGAAGAGAATTATAAGCAGCAGTATATCCGCGGCCTTATTGCGGAAGAAGCTGCGGCTGGCAATAATAAGGCTGTGAAAGCCCTTAAGGTGATCGCGCATGAAATGGCGCTGCAGGACAGCGTTATGCGCCATCAGAATATCGATGGCCGCACCACGAAGTCGGATGAGTACCTCAGGGAATCCTTTGATCGCGTCCTGGCGTCGCTCAAGGCTGTGTTCGACGAGAGCAAGGCGATGTTCAAGCTTTTGAAAGCCACGCGCGTGCGCGTCAAGGCCCAGGTCCTGGATTATGATCCGACTGTGCCGGGCGATGCTCAGCGCAAGATTTCCCTTATCAATGTCAAGACACCCGAAGATCTCTTTGCTGCGATCCAGATCGATCCGAGCAAGTTGCCGGAATATACGGCGGGTTATCGTCAGGGCACGATGGCGCTGGTGCGTAATGCCAAGGCCAAGACGGCGACGACAAAAGACGCCATTGATATTCAGACACGTGTTGTCATCAATGATGCCAAGGGCCCGGAAATTGTTGTGAATGTTCACAACACGACCAGTGAGCCCGTCATTTATGCGATCAACAACAACAGCAAGATCCAGCTTGAGCCCGGCGAGGTCTATGACACGCGTAACAGCCGTATTTATACCTTTGATGAACAGCTTGCCGCCGCGCAGCGCCAGAATTCCAGTGCTGAAGAAGAGTATGGCTATGATGTGAATCAGCCTGTTGCGGTATTGATGGCCAAACAGAATGGGCAGCAGGTCAATGAGAGAGCTCAAGTCAGAAATGGCCAGATCGAAGTTGAAGGTAAAGGCTTGCCGTTGGCCGGCCAGACGATTCCGACGAAGATCATTATTACCGTGTCGGATATGGATAAGCCTGAAACCTATCAGGTCATGGTCGCCCAAGATATGGTCGTCGATGGCCAGGAGATCAAGGCGGGCGATGTGATCCTGGAGAATGAAATCGGCCTGGTGACATTGCTCGGTAAGGCCATCATTTTCCTCAAGGGTGCTAATTATACAGATATTCGCACGGCCTTCTACAAGACCGAAAAGATGAAAGAATATCAGCCGATCCAGGTTTCTGGTAAGACGGTTGAGATGCCCATTGAAACGATCGTTCAGGGTCAGGCGCCTGTGGCTGTGACCATGGCGTATGAACTCTTTAAGGATGGGAATTATGCGCTGCTCAATGAGCAGGGCGTCAGGATCACCGGCATGACCGCTCCGATGAACGCCCAGGATGAGATCGAGATCGCGGGCCTCTTCCTTAATGTGTTCGATAACCAGAACCTCGAAGAGATCGAAACAGCGGTTGGTCCGATGGCGGATCTGCGTGATCTGTTCAAGGATAGCCGTGTGCTCACGGAAGCTGACAAGAATACGGCCGCTGATGTGGCGTTGAAGATCGTTCGTCAAATGGCCGGCACCCCAACGACCGCAACCGCGACTGCGAATGAGATCGCAGATATCCTCCAGGTTTGGAATAAACAGGATGAAGTGACTACACCTGCGCCTAAGCGTCAGACCGCGTTCTTCAATGAAGTCATGAATAAGCTGCGTGCTGAAGGCCGTTATGTGCCGCAGACGCCTACCAGCGCGACGGTTCCGCAGGCTCAGGCCGCGCATAAGGCGGTCATTGTTAAGCCGTCACGTTTGAGCAGGGTCAAGAAGTGGTTTGGCCTGACTTCGGCCGGTATTTTGATGCTCCTGGGCGTTGAAAAGGCCAAGGCGCAAGAGATGACCAGTGTTATTCCGGTCAATGATCCCAAGCAGACCGAAGTGATCACGGGTCAGAGCACCTCGATCATTGATGAGAAAAAGACATTTGTTGTTGTGCCGGTCACGGATCAGAAGCCGCCGCAGGATGGTCCTGCCGCTACGCCGATCAATCCGGAGAAGGCACTGCCGCTTCCTTCGAATACAACAAGCCCGATGAGGCCTTGGAGCGATACGGTTCCTCCAACGCCGCAGGGCCCCAAGGTTATCCCGATCTTCTCGCCCGCTGTGGGTGGGTTTGGCGGCGGCATGGGTGGCTTTATGCCCAAGCTTTCGCGCCTGGCGCGCCCGGATTCTGTGGGGCTGATCGCCATGGCAGATAACAATAGACTTGAATTTGACTCGATTATTCAGGCCCGAGAAGGGCTTAGAGAATCTATTTTTGGCGACGGCGGTCGTAGGCTCTATCCCAGCTCTTCCTCAAGAGCTTCGGGATATGCGATGGGCCAAGAGGACAGGAACAATGAGAGCATTATTGTTACAGGTAGCATGAGCAATGAACGCGAGAGTATCGGACGCGAGAGCATCGGACGCGAGAGCACGAGCATCCAGAGTAATGGCGTTCGCCTTGATGGGACGCTGGTTAAGAGCGCTGTTGTTAACGGAAATGGTTCGGTCACGGGTCGTCTGACCCCTGTGGTCGTTGCCTCGAAGACCGGTGAGACACGTAGCGTGAATGCCCGTACGCTGTTAGGTGCGGTTACTGTAGATAATGATCATCGCTCTGTCCGTACGCGGATCTTTGCTGCGGAAAACATGAAGTCGAATGTGAGTGTGAACGCGAACGTCCGTTCTTACGGGACGACTGGTTTAGAAGGTGTGTCCACGAAGGCCGGTGCAGCAAGTAGTCTGAGTATGAACGTGAACATGAACGCGAATGTGAACGTGAGCATGAGTGCGAATGCCCGTGCCAGGACCTTCGGCCCGGTTACTGTAGATAATGATGATCGCTCTGTCCGTACGCGGATCTTTGCTGCGGAGAATACGAAGTCGAATGTGAGTGTGAACGCGAACATCCGTTCTGACAGGATGACTGGTTTAGTGAGTGTGTCCAGTCGTGCCGCAGGCAGCTCAGAGAATGAGACTGCAACGAGAGTTCAGAGTAATACCGCCAGCCGTGTGGCTAGCCGTCCTGTGGGAAGTGTATCGCCCAGGATCGTGCGCTATACGCAAGTGCCTGAAGTGTCGGTCGCGTCCAGAGGTGTGAGAAGTGTGGGCCGCGAGAACGCTGTTCAGACACAAGGTGCCCAGAGTGTGACCGCTGGTAGTAATAAGATAACTGCAGAGACTGATCTGCGTGGACCGTTCCAGAGTGTGTCCGATGCCCGGAGTGTGAAGGGGTCGAACGAAGAAGGAAAGGGAACCCACGAAGGTTCTATACGTGTCGCTGCGAATACACAGGTTCCGGATGTGCGCTCTGCCAAAAATGGAGAGAAAGCTTCCGGGGAAGGTGTTTTCGCCTCCAATCTTGATACAGATACCCGTAATATTTCCAAAACAGATTTGGGTTCGTCAACCCTGAAAACCCGCACGGGCGCAAGCACGCACGGGCGCGGGGTTCAGATCAGCGGGGTCCCCTCCACCTCAGCTTCCGATCTGAACTCCGCAAAGTCTTTGATGATCGCGGCCATGCCGATCGCTCAGGCCGGTTTCGGCGGCGGTTGGCTTGGCACGCTCCTTTTGTTAGGCCTTGCCGTATCGATGATCGTTATGGGCGTGCGTCAATACATCAAGAACAATCCTGATGTGATGCTGTGGCTCTACGCGCGTGGAGATCTTATCCCGCGGATCACGCGCCACACGATCCTTCCGATCATGCTCACAGCGTTGACCCTATTCTCTCAGCCGGTGAGCGCGATGATGCCTGGCGTGCAGGATAAGGTTGAGGTTTTCAGCAGCACCCTGCAGGATGCGAATGAGGATTGGATTATTTCTAGAGAAGAAAATGATGCTATTAAGAATGCTGGTGCTGAGGCGATCAAGGATCTTGAAGCACGTGAAAAGACCTTGATGACCACGATCACCAACATTAAGGCGCGCTATTTACTTGATAAGCCGGCTTTGGATGAAGCGAATGAACAGCTGACCAATCTGCGTTCTATGAAGAACAGGATCGCTGAGATCGTGAATGAAGCCAGGTTTGCTTATCATGGCCGCCGTCAGATGGTAGAGACAGCCCGTGGTATTGCACAGAATTTGATCGATCGCCAGACCCTTGCTAAGGAAAGAGCTGCGAAGATCAAGGCCTTCAAGGACCTCATGGATGTCGTGATCGCGGATGATGTGGTGACGAAGACCGAAGAAGATCAGTTAAAGCAAGCGGCTCAGGAGTTGGATCATGTTTCGACGCAGTATGAAGCGGCGTTAAACACGCTCGCGGATTTGAGCAGAGAAGATAAAGAGTGGGCAGCGGCGACATTGACCTATGTGCAAAACGAGATCAAGAATGTGCGCATGATGCGGGACGAGATCGCCAAGATCATGGATGGTAGTATAGCGAACGATTACATTAGCGTTGCCGCACAACAGAAGAATACATCGGCCAAGACGGCCATTCAGGCGCCTGTTACGGCAAAAGATCAAGCGCCTGTTTGCCCGCAGGTTGATCCGACCCAAGAGTATATTCGTAACGCTCGCAATGCCCAGACGCCCTGTGAGCAGGTCGAATGGCTTGAGAAGGCTAACGCGTTCTATATAGAGAAGCTTGTTGCTGGCAATGAAGCGTACCTCACTCAGCCGAATCTTACGCCTGATCAGATCCTGATCGCGCAGGCGACGCTGGCGATCATCAATGGCCAGGATTTTGATGCGGCTGCGGTCAAGGCGGCCAGGGAACGGCTTTATGGCGCGGCGGCTGTGAATGAGAAGATCGAATTTACGGCGCTCCTCGATCGTTTCAATGCGATCCAGTCCTTGCAAAAGACGTTGAACGAAACCCCGGCTTATGACGATGTGGCCAAGTATCGCTTCCAGGCCAGGATCGATCAGCTGGTCATGGTCCTTAAGATCAACATCTCCAAGTATCTTGTTGCCAACAGCAATATTCCGGCTGATGCGAATGTTCCGGCTGAATTCACAAGCCTTGTGGCTGGTATCCAGGCAACGGGCGCTGAGAAGACGATCATGATCGAAGCCGCGAAGCTTGATCTTTTGACCCAGGGTAAGGTCAGCATCATTCAGCGTTTTGATCAGTATACGATCATCCTCGCGCAGAAGTTGGGTGTGAGTTTTGAGACCACAGAACATCTTGTGACGCTCGCGGGTTATTTGTATCCGACCATGACGCGCACCGAATTGTTCACCGAGGCCGAGGCATTGATCGCCCAGGTCAAGGCCGGCGATATCAATACGGTCAGAGCTTATATCAAAACGACAGCAACGCCTGAGCAGCAGGATGGTTTACAGGAAGTCCTGACGCTCATGCTCATTGCCATGGATCCGAAGAACAATGATGTTACGGTTGTGACCGGCGCGGATGATCAGAGCCTGGTCGGCATGATGACCGTTAATATCAGTAACAGCGATATTATGAAACAGGTTAAGGCCGGCAATGATGTGTTCGGCGTTAATGGTAACGGCATCCTCGATATCAATGCGGGCTTGACCTTTAACAAGACCACCCATAAGGGTCTTTTCCGCGCAGGTATCGTCACATCGATCTCCAACATCCTTGGTTTCAAGAATAACTCCAAGGCCATTGCCCGTCAGATCAGCGCCAAGTTAAGCGAACTCGATGCGACGGTTGACGAGACGGCAGAGCTTTTGGCGCAGACCGCTGTGGCCAAGAAGGCGCTGGATGAAGCGTCGATCAAGAGACAGGCGATCGAAGCGAATTTGACATGCAACTCTTCTGTTGAAGAGCAGCGCGAACTCAGCGGCGCGATCTTGGCAGAGAATGCGGCCAAGGTCAATTTCATGATGGCCCAGGAGAAGTTCAAGACGTCCACGGGCAAGCTTGCAACGGTCAAGGACCTTGAGTCCAAAGATGTTGTGACGATCTGGAAAGATCTCCAGGTTGCTATTCCGCTGGCGTATATGGCTTCGATCCTTGAGATCATGGGTGTTCATATGGACAGCGATCTTGAGCAGGCGTTAAGGACGCAGGTCATTGAAACGGGGGATAATTCTCCTGAAACGCTCAACGCCGTGTTCAAGCAGTGGCTGAAGAAAGATAGTTATACGCGTTATGAACGGAATGTTTATAAAGTTCTCAAGCAGTTGTTCAAGGATGAAAAAGGCAGCGTATTGTCACAGCTGTTCAATGAATTGTTCATCGGTCTTAATCTTAACAATATTGGCAAGACGGTCGGCATCAAAGATATCACGGCTGTTTTGACCGGAAATATTTCTTATGGCACGGGCGATCTCAGCAAGAGATTGAACCGTCCGGCGCCGATCCAGAAGGTTCAGCTTAATGTGAATGAGGAAGGGATCAAGGGTCTTCCGGCGGCGGCGTTGGTGGATAACACGATCACGGAAACGGAATTTGTCCGCTGGCTCGCAGCGTTCGATGCGAAATACAAGCTTAGCAGTCAGGTTGTGACAACGGTGTTCACACAAAGCCCTGTCGGCATTACCGTTGAACAGCCCCAGGGCACAGGATATCAGGATCTTTTGAATCAGGCGGTTGATAATAAGGTCCAGAATGCCCAACAGGCTCTGGATAAGACCGCGGTTGATAATGATAAGAAGAAGGGCGTTGATTTCAAGGTCAGCGCAACGGTTGGTGTTGACCTTAAGAATCCGACGAAGATGAACCTTTCTTCGTTGACCCCGAGCGTGTCTTTCGAGTGGGAGAAAAAGAAGTTCAGCCGTCAGAATGATCTTATTCGCGCGGAAGAATTCAAGTTCAGGGAGCTGGTGCAGCTTTATCTGATGGTCAATGCGGCGCAGGAGATCTCGGATGCGTATCAGCAGGCTATCACCTCCGAAGGCGTTCTGCGCGAAGTGGCCGTACAGCGCCTGTCCAAGCTTTCCGCGGTTGCGAATGTTACGATCCAGGACGGGTTGACGGCAGCGGATGTGGTTAAGATGACCATGAACTATACGAATGATCTTTTGATGAGCAAAGGATTCCCGTCAGAGGAATCCTTGCAGATCGCGATCCAGAATCAGTATCTCCGTGCTCTGATCGAGGCCAGGAACCTGGTGGCGTTAAACAAGCGTCCGACCACCAAGATCACGGTTCCGGTCAACTTCCTGGATCCTTTTGCCGATATTACGGCTGTGGCAGATCTGGTCATGTCGATCTTACCTGCGGCTACAAAGAAACAGATGAAAGATAAGCTCGCCGAGTATGATGCCCAGATCGCGAAGATCAATAGCACCCGTCCGGCGACACAGAACCTGATGTTCACGGCGCCGCAGAGCCGCCCGAATCAAACGTTCGTGCTTAACAATATCAATTCCAAGGGCGCTTATTCGACCCAGGGCAGCCTGGCTTATCCTCAGGGTACGTTCTTCTTAAGAAGTCAGCAGGACAATGCTAATAGCAAACAGACGCTGGATGCGGATACCCGTGTCAGCTTGTTCAAATCTTCCTATGTTGGTGCGGGCGTGACCATGCGTAATAACGGGTTTAATACCGTGACACCTTCGGCCTACCGCGCGTCCTTCGGGTTGTTCGACAGGATCTACGCCAGCGGCGCTTATACGACTTTTGTTAATGGCGCGGGCCAGTCCGTTGAGCAGATCAATTCTGTGATCATGATCAGACCTGTGCCGGTGGCCGGGTTTGGATATACGATCTATAACCTCGGTACGGAAAACACCCAGAGCGCCTTTGATTTCAACAAGAACTTCAGCCTTGCCAAGGGCGGGGTTAACTTTAGACCGTTCTTCCAGTACAGAGGCGACAACATTTATCTTAATGGCGGCAAGTTGACCAGCATCGGCATTGACGGGACATACAAGATCAAGAACACGACGATCTTGTCGAACTTCTCCCGCATGGAATCGATCCTGCCGGAACAGACCAAGCCCACGTATGGAACGTTCCTGGGTATCCGTCAGAACTTCAATACGAAGACCATGGCCGGTTTGTCCTGGTCCAAGGGCCAGACCGATGATCATGCGGTCACGGCTGATTTCACGGGTTCCTTGTTCAATATCCTTGGCTTTAACATGCAGAATATTCAAACCAGCATGACCCAGAATAACGGTGAATGGGGCGTGCGTTCAACGATCACGCTGGCCGGCGCTAATCGTGCTGTCAGATTCTTCAGCGATTCCAACAACAAGCTTGTCGGCGGCCAGGCCAGTTATACGTTCAAGAACGGCCTGGGCGTTATGTTAGGCTTAAGCACGTATGGCGAGCAGAGCAATGTGGCTCATTTCGGGATCACCGGTCCTAACGGGGCAGGCGCTTCTTATAATACAGATTTCAACAATACGCATAGCGTGAATTTGAGATACGGCCGTAGCAGTGTTAATTTCTATAGCACGCAGACGGATGCTGGTTTTAGTTTGAATGTGAACACGTTGCGCGATGTTTCATATTCCTTGTTACATCTTTATAGCCTTTTGAGCAAGAGCGCTCAGAATGATCCGAGTTACGGGGATATTCAACAGAGTGTTGAGGGCGGCAAGAAGAAGAGCGCGTCGGCTGATGATGCGGTGAATGTTGAAGCGGCTGTTTCTGCCAGGTTCAATAATGTTCAGCCTGGATACTCGCTCATCGAAATGCAGGATATCCTGGCGCGTTATCCGTCGATCCGTAATGCGGTTGAAGAACTTGTTCGTATCAAGATGAATGGCCTGACATCAGCCCTGAGCAACCGTGCGCCGCCTGCGGCGTCATCGCTTAAGAGCACATCACAGGCCGCCACACAAAATTCCAGCTATACCACATCCGAAGATATCAATAATTATGCCAGACGCCTTGCGCTTACTGTCTTGGTCAACGCGGCCAAGCTTAGCAAGAACAGTGATGCGCCTTTAGGTGCTATGGCTGAAGCGCTCGAACTCGCCGCAGATACGTTCGCCAGAGATTTCTATAACAGCGATGGTAATTTTGTCAATGATGGTCAGGATTTCCCCAGAGACGCGGTCAGTGGTGTTTATACGGGCCCGGTATGGGATTTCTTGTTCTCGGTTGTGCTTCCGATCGGCACTGCTTCTTGTCCGTGGGCCACGGTGAATGATTATTTGATCGACGTTGTTTATCCTGGCACTGGCCGTATCAGACAGTTGGTTGATCTGGATCAGAGCTTGCCGGGACATCCGTTAAGGGAATTGATGGCGTTTCCGCAGGCGAGTAGCGGCAATTGGGTTGGCCGCATTGATACGAGCTGGAACGGTGCTTGGTGGATGCCGGGTTATGCGAATCTCGGCGATGTGATGTCCGCGCTCTTCATTAAAGCGAGCTGGATCTATAGTTCATATAATACGCAGGGTGGGTTGTTGGATATTGACACAACGAATACAACACCCGTTACGTTGAATCCTGCGACGGCGATAGCCCCTGCGGTCATGAATAGCATTGAACGGGAATTGATGATCAAGAGTTATCCTGGCGCTTTGTTCCTCATTGATCAGCTTTATAATGTCGGCACGTTCCAGTATGTGGGCAACACCAACAGCTTCTTGTTGCAGGGCGTTATTTCCCAGCTGGCTTCCTCTATATATGACCCGATCTATAATACGACGACGATCAATAAGGTTTATAACATTGATAGTTTGGTCTATCAGTTAATTTCGCAGACGCCAGCTTATCAAGGTGTTGCAGAATTAATGGTGGATGTGAATGCGCAGGTTGATATCCTCAACCAGGGCGGTCTCGCGAAGATCCAGCAGCTGTATAACTTGCCTGGCGTGCCGTATCGCGGTGACGCGATGCTTTCTCCGGTTATGCGTCAGATCTTTACGGATGCGGCCAAGATGATCTCAACGGATGCATTTTATAAGACCGACATCGATACCGGCATCACGGCGGCGACCCCGACGTCCATGGGTTATGACTTTACCGCATCTGATTATGTTGCGGTGTTGGATATCGAGCTCGACATCCTCAATCAGGGCGGTCTCGCGAAGATCCAGCAGCTTTACAATCTGGCGGGCGTTCCGTTCCGTGGCGATGCGACGTATTCACCGATCATGAGACAGATCTTCGCGGATGCCGCGAAGATGATCACGACCGACACGTTCTATAAGACGAACATTGATACGGGCGTTACGGATCTGAACCCGACCGCGATGGGCTTCGATTATACGACCGCTGATTACATTACT
>CAJBYM010000101.1 GCA_903959815.1 Candidatus Omnitrophota bacterium | reverse complement strand
CCTCCTGCACCACAGGAGCAGACCAGGCCTGGGGCTGCGACTCTTCAGCCCACGACAACATGCAAGACGGACAAAACACGCACATCATAACGGCCAGGATCTTTTGAACCAACGGCATAGAAAACTCCTTATTTTGACGTGTCGGCAATCTTCGATTGTCTTAACATCAAACTTATACGCCATGATTGATTTTATTGCAAGATATATTTTGACGATGCATCAAATACGAAGGCAGAATGAAAAGGGACCTGCACCAAATTATTTTCTAATTTAGCACGTGTCCCCGAAATTCTTACTTACGGGCGATCCTCATAAACACTAAAACCAGCAACACGATTGCGGCCAGACTTTTTGGCACGATAAAGCGCCCAATCAGATTTATCCAAAAGCTCTTCTGTCTGCGAGGCATCTTCAGGAAACGCGGCCGCCCCCACACTCACACTAATCGCCAATGTTGCATCATACGCCTTGATCTTGTGCTCATGAATGGCCAAACGGATACGTTCCGCAACGATCAAAGCCCCGGGTTTATCCGTATCCGGAAGAATAACACAAAATTCCTCACCGCCATAACGACCCGCAATATCAATTTCACGGATCTGGACCGCAATGATCCGCGCCACCTCGCGCAACACCATATCTCCCGTCAAATGACCATACTGATCGTTGACCTTCTTGAAATGATCGACATCGATCATCAAAAGCGAAAGCGGCGCCTTCTTTAATTTGGCACGGCCGAACTCTTCTTCAAAGCGTTCGTTCAAATACCGGCGCGTATGCATGCGGGTTAGCCCGTCAGTAATCGCCATATTCTCGACATCGTTGTACAGGCGGATGCGCCGCAGGGCGAGCGCGAACTGATGCGCCAAAATCGTGAACGTTTCTTCATCCTGATCACTCAGCCCTTTATACGCGATCTCACCCAGAACCATTTTCTTCGTCCGCAAAGGAAAAAAACGATATCCTTTAAAGGAAGGAAAATCTTCAATGTCCTTGGGGAAATGCTCGACCAGACGGCAATCCTCCAACACAAGGCGGCGAGCCAAATGATCTTTAAACGACTGAAAGGCTTCCTGTTCATCAAATGTTGCGGTCACTTCACGGGTCAATTCATACATGGCAAAAATACGGTCCGCCTCATCCTGAAGTTTGCGTTTCTCATCCGCGAGACGGTCTTTTTCCTCAATGATCTGGGAATACACGGTCTTAACACGCACGACATCATTGTCCGCACGCTGTTCAAAATCAAGCACCGCGGCTTTGGCAAAATACGATACCGCCACCACGAACAAGATAATAAGCATCAACATCAGATACAAATGCATTGTTACTCCTGCATTACGGCGCGCCGCAAACCCGGTTACGCCCTTTGCGCTTCGCTTCGTATAACATTTGATCAGCCCGCTGCACAAGTTCTTCCTTGGTTCTCGCATCCACAGGAAATACCGCAACTCCAGCCGAAACGGTCACAGGCGTCTTTTCCCGACGAAGAACAACCGCCTCATTCTGCACAAGTTCAACAAACTTCTTGGCCAAGGACATCGCCTCTTCCTTGGAACATTCAGGAAGCACGACGCAGAACTCTTCCCCGCCATAACGGCACAGCAAATTACCAGCGCCCGCAAAATGGGATTTCATCAGTGTCGCCATATGTTTCAGGACGAGATCGCCGGCGGTATGGCCAAACTTGTCGTTGTAACGTTTGAAATGATCCAAGTCCAGCATGATGAAGGCCACCGATTTATCACGTCGCAAATGCCGGGCCAGCTCTTCCTGAAGACGGTCCGCAAGATACCGGCGCAGATACAGTCCTGTCAAACTGTCACGGATCGCCAGATCCTCAACCTTGTCATACAGCTGGGCATTTTCAAGCGCCACACCGGCCACATCGCCGATCGTTCTTAAGAAACGCAGGTCTTCCTTATGAAACCTTGATGCCTCTGGACTATCCAGGCGCAAGATCCCGACGAGTTTATTGTTCACGACCAGTGGCACGCTTAAAATCGAACGGATCACACGTGCTTCTTCTTCCTGAACCTTTTCCTGATCAAAACGAAAATCATTGCGTGCATCCTCAAGATACAAAGGCTGAAGATTTTTCATGATCCAGTTGTCGAAGATATCGCCTCGCTTGCTTTTGATATTAACAGCCCGCTGATTGCGTTCGGCCGCGGCAATAGCAAGATCTCCGGTGGCCGCATCAAAAAGATACAAAATAATGGTCGCATCCCCGTGTTCAAACAACCGGCCGACTTCATGGCAAAGGGTATGCGCGGAATCTTCCTGCGACAAACACATGCTCAATTTCTCAACGATACCTTTGAGCTGGGAATAGGCAATGATCTTCTTGCGGAAAGATGCAATGACCAGGCTTTCATTCTCAAGATCGGCCTTAAGCACATTGGCCTTCTCAAAGAATTCTTCGCGCTGAAGCTTGAGCCCGGACTTTTTCATCTTAAGACGGCGGTAGAAAAGCGATAACAACAGGATGTTCACCAGCAGGGCTATGGTGATAAAAGCGAAGAAGCTCGTCTGGTACTGGGTCGCGTAAATGAAGAACCCAATGAGAGGGACAAGAAGGCTGACGACCAGGAACGTGTAATATTTAAGTGATCGTTGTTTCGGTTGCTGGATCAAAGAAGTGCACCTTGCGCATGTCGAAGACAACTTCCATATCGCGATTTACTTCAGGACGGTTATGCGCCCCAACACGCGCCATGAAATTGCTCTTCCCGGAGTTAAGGTACAAATAAACGTCTGAACCCAAAGGCTCCACCACTTCGCAGGTCACACGAACGGTGTTGTCCGCAGACGCTTCCGAGACGAACAATTTATCATAAATATCTTCACTGCGAATGCCGAACACGACCTCTTTGCCGGCGTAAGGCGCAATGCTATTGCCCATCTCATCTGCTAGTTTAACGCGAAATTTACCTTCATCAAAATAATATTTCTTATCCTTCTTCAGGATCGTGCCCTGGATCAGATTGATCGGCGGCGTGCCGATAAAGCTCGCCACGAACTTATTCGCCGGCTTATCGTAGATCGTCATAGGCTCGGCGCACTGATGAATGACGCCGCTTTTCATAACCACAATGCGGTCGCCCATGGTCATAGCTTCTGTCTGATCGTGCGTCACATAAATGAAGGTGGTCTGCAGGCGCATGCGCAGCTTGTGGATCTCGGTGCGCATGGTCACCCGCATCTTGGCATCAAGATTGGAAAGCGGTTCATCAAACAAGAATATTTTGGGTTTGCGCACAATGGCACGGCCCAGGGCCACACGCTGGCGTTCGCCGCCTGACAGCTGACGGGGCCGACGGGTTAAATATTTATGGATATTGAGGATCTCGGCCGCTTCATGAACGCGCTTCTCGATCTCGGCCTTGGGATAATGGCGCAGTTTCAAGGCAAAGGCCATGTTCTCAAACACGGTCATGTGGGGATACAGAGCATAATTCTGGAATACCATCGCGATATCGCGATCTTTGGCAGGTACATCGTTGATGAGGCGGTCGCCGATCCAGATCTTGCCGCTGGAAATGTCTTCCAGACCCGCGATCATGCGCAGCGTAGTCGATTTACCACACCCGGAGGGGCCAACAAGGACAATGAATTCCTTGTCCTTGATCTCAAGGTTCACATTATCAACGGCCTTAACGGTGCCGCCCTTATAAACCTTGGTCAAATTTTCAATTCTGATGCTGGCCATGCGAGAATTCTCAGAAGGCTGCGTTAAATTCGGAATTAATCCCTGTTCCTCTTGCCCGGTTCAGCAAAGTCCAGGATCTTGGCCAGCGTGGCCTTCATATCTTTACGCACCACGATCATATCCAAAAGCCCGTGCGCAAGCATGAACTCTGAGGTCTGAAATCCTTTGGGCAATTTTTGGCGGACCGTTTGCTCAACGACGCGCGGACCCGCAAAACCCAACAAGGCTTTCGGTTCAGCCATGATGATGTCACCCACACCCGCAAAAGACGCCATGATGCCGCCCATGGTCGGATCTGTCAGAACAGAAATATAAACACAGCCCGCCTTGCCATGACGCGAAAGGGCCGCACACGTCTTGGCCATCTGCATGAGCGAAATGCATCCTTCATACATGCGCGCACCGCCGCCAGAACCGGAAACAATGATGATGGGGAGTTTCTTTTCCGTCGCATATTCCACCGCACGCGTGATCTTCTCGCCGACCACAGATCCCATGGACCCCATGATGAACTGCGAATCGGTCACAGCTAAAACAACCTTACGGCCATCGATCTTCCCATATCCTGTAATAGCCGCATCTTTAAGCCCGGTCAACTTCTGATCTGCAGCAAGTTTATCCTTATATGTTTTAACACCCTTGAAATCCAAAGGGTCTGCCGAAAGCATATCCGGATCCATTTCCTGGAACGTACCCTCATCGATCAAGAGCGTAATCCGCTGCCGCGCCGTGAGTGTCAGATGATAACCACACTTAAGGCAAACATTCTGATTGGCCTGGACTTCTTTCGTATAAGAAGGCTGTTCACAATCCGGGCATTTCATCCAGACTCCGTCCGGAATGGTTTTCTTCTTCGATACTCTGACAAATGTATTATTACTTTTACCGAACAGACTCATAGTGTGTCCAAATCGTAAAGTGTGACCCCCGAAAGGGCCTTAGGATAAAAATATGTTGTCTTGGGCGGCATCTTCTCGCCGTTTAAAGCGATCAAGCGCAATTGCTCAATGCGGACAGGATTTAAAATGAACGCCGCATCAGCCTGGCCCTGATCAACCGCCTTAAAACAATCGTCCATCTCTTTGTTGCAATACGTGATGTCCTCGGACTTGATGCCCAGCTTATCGAACACAAACGCCTTGAGGATAAGCGAATCCAGCGAACGATAATCCTTGGACCCTTCCTTGATAAACTCATCGATCTGACTTTTATTCTTAAGGCGTAACAGCTGAATACCTTTCTTCGTATATAACCCGAACGCGTGCTCATTACGCCCGGCCTTGGCGATCATAACCACCAGATCTTCGCGCTTCTTGATCGTATCAATACGGAAAAGGTCTTCCAGGAACTTGATATCTTTCGGAAAACTCTTAACAATGCGGTGAATAGGGAAGATCTGAAGGTCTTTGGAATCTACATTCGTGAAATATGTCATCACATAATTCCACGGCTCATCACCCGTTGCATCCGGCGTTTTTTCCAACATCATTTCACGGTAACGCTTGGAAACCTCGTATCGGTGGTGCCCGTCAGCAATAAAAAGATTCTGATTATCAAAGGTATCCACGATCTCCTGGATCAAGGCCGGATCATCAAGGCGCCACGCCATGTTGCGCGTACCGTCATCCTCAATCACATCCACAAAAGGTTTAAGCGGCGCGACCTTGCGCTGAAAAATACTCTCAACCCTTTTTTGACGATCAGAAAAACAGACAAAGATCGGACTACAAGCCGCCTTAAGGGCGGTCCACAACTTAAAACGGTCCTCTTTAGCACCCGCATGAGTTTTTTCATGGGGATGGATCTTGGCTTTTTCATCCTCGATCTTCATAACAGCAAGAAAGCCCATGCGGCTATAACGCTGGCCGGTCACTTTATATTCCTGCTTAGTGTAATAGATACAAGGCTTTTCATCCCGGACCAAAATCCCGTCTTGAAGCCATTTTTGATAGGTTTCCCCTGCTTTGGCATAGCGGGCATCATCATCCGCATGCTTGGCATCTGCCTTCGCGAGCATCACATGAATAAAATTATAGGGGCTGCGCTTCTTAAGATTCGCCTCATGTTCAGGCGAAATGACATCATATGGCGGGCACACGATCTTATTCATGTCGCCGGCTTTAAGAGGATTATAAACAATACCGTTAAAAGGCTTTATCACTGACATCCGCTGCGGATCCTTCCATAATTAATATAGGGGTGAAATTCAGATTTAATAAGTATACAAAAAAACACAAATTTGACAAGGAAAGGTTTCAATTGAACAGGGTCGCGCCTGTGGCGGGCTTGATATCCAGCATGAGAGGGATCAAACCTTCAATATGCATATCTTCCAGGTCCTGTTGACTGACCGGTAAAAGGATCCCTTTGCCATCACGCTTGATCTGCAGATCAAGGTTAACAGCATTAAGATCGATACCCCCTTTTAACGTATTCTGGGGACTGATGTCTTTATAAAGGACATCCATAGAATGAAATAACGAAACCGCATTGGCTGCAACAGAAACAGTATCGAGGGTCAACACCCCCACACTTCTGGCTTCTGCAACCGTCGTGGAAATAAGCTTCATCCCGGGCAACATATAATTTTTAGCCGTTTTAATGCCTGAGGTGCCAAAGCCCCAATCCGACCTACGAAACAGATTCGGCTTGCCGGCTAATTCCGGCTTAACGACCCTGTAAAGACGAACATCATCCGGAATGAACACATAGGAAATGATATCCAGGATATCAAGCGCAACATACATATCACCCATCTCATCCGATGGCTGAGCCAATAGGTGATTAAATACACCTGTCCTTAACGCATCAAAATCAATGCCAAACTTGTCTCTGGATAGCTCTTTCTTAATAGCTTCGATCACCAGCCTACGATTGGGATAAATCCCGGTGAAACGCCCGCCTTTAAACCAGCTCCCAAGCCAAGCCTTTCGCATGCGCCATTGAACACCCTTACGCACTTTGGCAACCTGCTGGGGATCACTGGCCATAGCCAGAAACCTACCGCCGCCTTTTTTATCAATAAGATCGAAAGACCGTTCTACAACAGCTTGATATCGATCATCAGGGATCTGCCGTCCCAACCGGTACGCGTTTAAAATACCAGGATTCATGAACATCAGCTTCACATCATTAAACAGCGACTTCTGGATCTCTTTCTTTCCCCCAAGCGCATTAACAAACTTGATCGCGAATTCTTCCAAGAAAGACATTTCTTCGGAAAAATCACGACGACCCGAAGCGGTATCAGCAGGTGCCATGACCTTTTCCCATCCATTCTGTATCCCTCCGGAGAAATACTTACGCGGAATAAGCTCCTGTGTATACCGGTCCACATCTTCCTTGATCAGGTTAAATGCGCCCTGCCGAAAAGCTTGAACATATTGCACATAGATCTGCTGGTTATTTGCGGGATCCTGATCCACACCTTTGACCTTACCCTGATCTGCGTAAAGCCGCCCCAAAACAGATCCTTTTAAAGAACGCTTATACCACGTGGCCAAGAGCATGCCGCTAAAGACCTGCCGTAAGGGCGCAAAGCTCTTGCCGGTATTAACCTCGCGCTCGATCGCGGGGATAATGAGCTCGCGCATCATCCGCCGAGATATATTCATATCATCATTATCAACTGACACTCCCTCCTGGGCATTATTCTGAGCCGCCAGATAATCCTTTTCCATCATGACCTTCAAATGGCTCTCAAGAATGTAAACCATATTGTCCTTCTCGCTGATCACGGCCTTGTCGGGCGTGATCCAAACCTTATTGAAAATATCCGTCGGAATATCCGTCGTCCCAAACGCCTCATAGGCCCGTGCATACACCTCATCCCAAAACTTCTTGCCGGATTGTGTATCAGGATTGATCAAAGACGCGGAAACCTGTTTGAGCAGATAATCCTGGGCCAGAAGATCCCGGCCCATTTCGGTCAAAGCGAAATCATCCGGAAGGATGCGATCCTTTTCATAGGGAGACAGATTGACCCACTGATGTGCGTCGGGCACGGCCAGTGACGCCAGAAAGTATTTAGCAAGTTTTAAGTATTCCGCCTGCTTCTGTTCAGGTGAAAGCATCTCATCGCTACGATGAACAATGAAATTGACCTTGAAAGGATCATTAAGATCGATCCTCATGCCTTTCAAATAAGCAGGTGTAAAAGAAACAGCCACGGCCTCCGGCACACCCGCAGCTTGTGCAAAGAGCTGCGCCGGCAGAATACACGTCTGCAAGAATGCCAATAAAACTATCATTGCCGTTATTCTTTTCACACGAAAACCCCTTATGAACATGAATAAACAACATAAGTCCTTATATAAAGATACATTATAGGCTATCTAGAAGCAAATGAGGGGGCTTTGATCAGGCCGCGCACTTGCCCGCATGCGGGCAAGACGTGCTACAGGAAGGCTTAACTTCAGGCTTGGGCTCAGCCTTGGGAGCATCTTTTTTCTTATAGTCAGTCTCATAAAAACCTGACCCTTTAAAAATGACGCCACTGCCCGTTCCGATCAAACGATGCAGTTTATTCTTTTTACATGCAGGGCATTTTGTAAGCTTAGCTTCAGTCATGGATTGAAGCATTTCAAAGGCATGATTACAGCCGCTGCATTCATACTCATAAGTAGGCATTATTTAAAAACCTTTTTGATCTTATCCTTGAATGATCCACCCGTATCTTCTCCGCTCGCCTTAGCAAATTCTTCCAAAAGCCTGCGTTGATCTGCTGACAACTTCTTAGGAACGTCGATCATGACACGCACATAAAGATTGCCGAAAGAACCACTCTCATGCACATCCGGCATACCTTTGCCTTTGACACGGAAGACCTTGCCGCTTTCAGTGCCCGCCGGAAGTTTCATGGTCACATGCTCGCTTAAAGTCGGGACCTCGATCTCGCCGCCTAACGTCGCTTTCACAAAGCTGACCAGAAGATCCATCTCAAGGTCATTCTTGGCACGACGGAATTGAGGATGATCTTTGACACGAATATAAAGATAAAGATCTCCCGGCCCCCCAGGACCGACTTCACCCTCACCCCGCACGCGCATCTGGGAATCATTATCCAGGCCCGGCGGAAATGTCACATCAATATTGCGCGTCACCCGGTTATGCCCCTGTCCATGACACGACGGACAAGATTCCTTGATCACACGCCCCTGTCCGCGGCACGCAGGGCAAGTTTGTGCTAAACGAAAATAACCGCTGTTGATCATGACCTGGCCACGGCCACCGCACGTCTGACAATCCGCAATGGCCGCACCACCCTTGGCTCCGTTACCATTACAATCACGGCACACTTCATTGCGCGGCACTTTAACTGATTTCTTCATGCCTGTGAACGCTTCCAAGAGCGTCAGTTCGACCTCATACTGAATATCACGCCCACGGGATGGCCCGCGTGAACGCCGACCGCCGCCGAAAGACCCGCCAAAGAACTGGCCCAAAAGATCATCAAGCCCGCCGCCGCCTTCACCAAAAACACTCGAGAAATCCGCGCCGCGGAAAATGTCCTCGGACGTATAATTCTGATCGATCCCGGAATGACCGTGCTGATCATAGGTCTGACGTTTCTGAGGATCAGAAAGAACGCCATAAGCTTCGGAGATCTCTTTGAATTTCTCCTCGGCGGCCTTCTTTTCTTTTTCCTCAACACGGTCAGGATGAAAGCGCATCGCCAGCGAGCGATACGCCTTCTTGATATCAGCCGCCTCGGCTTCTTTCTTGACGCCGAGGATCTCGTAGTAGTCTTTTTTCATATTATTCCCGCTTCGCGGAACTTCGTAGGTTCAACCTACGAAGTTCCGCATGGGGTCATTATTTATCGTCATTAACCTTGAAATCCGCGTCGATGACATCATCACCGCCGGGCTTCTGGTCCTGTTTTGGCTCGGAAGCACCCATATCCGGACCGGGCTCAGCCTGAGCACCTTCGGCACCCGGCGCACCCTGTGCGCCTTGCGCAGCTTGTGTCGCCTTATACATTTCCTCGGCGAGTTTATGACTGGCCTTGGTCAACTTCTCCATGGACGACTTGATACGATCCGCCGCCTTATCCGTAATGGCTTGCTTAAGATCTTCAAGCTCCTTAAGGATCCCTTCACGCTCGGCCTGCGGAACTTTATCACCATAATCCTTCAAGGCTTTCTCCGTCGAATAAAGAAGCGTGTTAGCCTGGTTTAAAAGCTCGGCCTCTTCCTTGCGCTTCTCGTCTTCAGCCGCGTACTTCTCGGCATCCTTGACCATCTGCTCGATCTCATCTTCCGAAAGTTTCTTCGGAGATGTGATCTGGATCGACTGCTCTTTACCCGTTGCCTTATCTTTGGCATGCACATGCACAATGCCATTGACGTCAATATCAAAGGTCACTTCGATCTGCGGAACACCGCGCGGAGCAGGTGGAATACCGACAAGGTCGAACTTCCCTAACTCTGTATTATCATTCGCCATCTTGCGCTCACCCTGGAGCACACGGATCGTGACCGCGGGCTGATTATCCGCTGCCGTCGAAAAAACCTGGCTCTTTTTGGTCGGGATCGTGGTGTTACGATCAATGATCTTGGTGAACACCTCGCCCATGGTCTCAATGCCCAGAGATAACGGTGTGACGTCCAGAAGAAGAACATCCTTCACATCACCCTTGATGATACCACCTTGAACAGCCGCACCCAGCGCCACACATTCCATAGGATCAATGCCGCGCTCGATCTTTTGCCCGGCTTCTTTCTCAACAAAATCCTGCACAATGGGCATGCGCGTCGGACCGCCCACCATGATGATCTTGTCGATCTTCACGTCACTGCCAACCTTGCTGGCCGCATCCTTCATCGCCTGACGGATCGGACCGCGGCAACGTTCCACAATAGGCCCGACCAAACTATCGAGCTTGGCGCGGTCAATGGTGAGCGTTAAATGCTTAGGACCCGTCGCATCCGCAGAAATGAACGGCAAATTGACATCGGTCTGGATCGTGGAAGAAAGCTCAACCTTGGCCTTTTCCGCTGCTTCACGCAGACGCTGAAAAGCCTGTTTGTCCTTCATCAGGTCAATACCTGTTTCTTTCTTGAACTGACCAACGATGTAATCAATGAGCACATTATCCATGTCCGTTCCGCCGAGCAAATTGTCCCCGCTGGTAGATAACACTTCGAACGTGCCGCCTTCCCCCATCTCCATGATGGTGACATCCAGCGTACCGCCGCCAAAATCAAAGACCATGATCTTCTGTTCTTTACCGGCTTTATCCACACCATACGCCAAACACGCCGCAGTCGGCTCATTGATAATGCGCAGCACCTTCAAGCCCGCGATCTCACCCGCGTCCTTGGTCGCCTGACGCTGATTGTCATTAAAATACGCCGGGACCGTGATGACAACGCCATCAACTGTATCGCCCAGATATTTCTCTGCATCCGCTTTGATCTTCTGCAAAAGGAACGCGGAGATCTGCTGAGGTGTGAATTCCTTGTCGAACACCTTAAACTTGTGATCCGTACCCATCTTGCGTTTGGCCGCGTAAACCGTACCTTCAGAATTCATTGCCGCCTGACGACGCGCAGGCTCACCCACAAGCCGCTGGCCATCCTTGGTGAATGCCACAAATGACGGAAATGCCTTGCCGGATGCCACACCCGCACCTTCTGCCGACGGAATAATAGCCGGACGCCCGCCTTCAAGAACAGCGGCCGCTGAATTTGATGTGCCTAAATCGATACCAATAACTCTACCCATATCACTACCTCCTGTTTTACGTAGATTCCTGATCCGCCCTTGTACAGGCGGTTCATGAACCGCCCCTACAGATTACTTTTTTTGGAAACCTTAACTTTTGCTGTACGAACCACACGGTCGCCCAGCGTATACCCTTTCTGGAACACTTCAAGAACAACACCATCCTTCTCATCCGCGGGGTCCTCGACCATGAGCGCCTCATGACACGCCGGATCAAACTTTTTGCCCAGACATTCGATCTCGCGCACATCATATTTCTTAAGAAGCTGCTGCATGCGACCATAGACGATCTCGATCCCTTTAAGAAGATCCTTCGCATTCGACGGGCTCTTCCTGGCCGCTTCAATGGTCCGCTCGAAATCCTCAAGGAAACCCAGCATCTCGATGATCACTTCTTCATGCGCATACTTGATGAGTGACACACGCTCGCGCTCATTGCGTTTGCGGGCATTATCAAACTCAGCGAAAAGACGGATGTACTTGTCTTTAGCCTCGCCCAATTCCTGCTTTAACTTGTCCGTTTCACTGACAAGATCAATCTGCGGCTCCACGCCTTCTTCATCTGTCATAACAACTCACAATTTCTCATAAATAAGTTCTGATACATATTCAAGTGCCCCGACCACACGGGAATAATCCATGCGCGTCGGACCCAGTACCGCCAACCTTCCCGACGGACCACCGCGCGTCTGAAAACGTGACACCGCCATGGCACAATCCGAGAAGGCGGCACAATCTGTTTCCTGTCCAATATAGATCTTGATCCTCTTATCCAAGTCCCGGCGAAGGACCGCCAATACGCGATCTTTTTCATCCAATTCTTTCAGGATCGCAACGATCTTCTGAAGACTGTCCGACCCCAGCGCTTCGGCCAGATAATTGGTGCCGCGGCAAACATATTGATGCGGCCAACCATCAACCGTCACAATGCTTGTGCAATGCGTAAGCTCAGCCAAAACTTGTGTGGTCTTCTCGACGACAGACTGCAATTCTTCAACGCCCCGTTCATATTCCTTATGAATACGGCGACGCTCTTCTTCAATGATCACGATTTCCTGCATAAGAAAATCAACATAGTAACGGTATCCACGCTCCGTCGGGATACGACCTGCCGACGTGTGCGGATGCATCAAATATCCGTCGCCTTCGAGTTCCGCCAGAATATTACGGATCGTGGCCGAACTGATATCCTGTTCATATTCTTCAGCAATAAACGCAGAACTGACCGGTATCGTGGTTTGAATATAATGCCGGACCACCATACCCAGAACAAGATCTTTTCTTTGACGAGGATCTGTCCGCATAACTTTTATCCTTTCCCAAAACCCCGTAACGGTTTTCGTTCCAGGGCAACTTTTCGCCTGACGGCAAAGAAAAGTCCGGATCGTTAGCACTCACAACATTAATTTGCCAAGCGCCCAGTATAAAAAAAAGACACGTATGTGTCAATTGATTTACGGTCAGGTTTAAAACCCGCCCCCTGCACGTTATTTCTTTATATCTGTTTCCGCATAGAAATACTGATCCGACTTCATCTTCCCTGACGAATAAAACTCTATACGCCGAACCAAGCGGTCCATTTCATAACGATCTTCAGCCGAAACCCAGCCGGCCTGATCAAACGTTTTGAACGCACCATGACGCTGGTCCCCCACAAAACCGCCCTCGGTTAATAACTCGCCGGTCTCGCGGTACTCACGACCCAAGCCTTCCTTCTTATCCCCAACAATCGGCACGACCCAATGCAAAGCACCTGTCTCATAGAATTCACGCCAGGCGGGATCCTGGATAACACCTGCGGCATAATTCGCCTTGTAGCGCAACTTGCCATTTTTGTAATACACCTTCACAAGGCCGTTTAATTTATCATTCTCAAAGAACCCATCAAGCATAAGCTCTCCGGTCGAATAATATTCCTTGCCTTTGCCGCTGCGCAAACCATTGTCCGCCTCGTAAACACCCTTGAGGCTTCCCTGCTCATTGTATTCACGGATACACCCGTGCTGGATATTGTTCTTGTAATCATATTCACGGTAAACAACACCCGTCGGATAAAATTGCCGGGTGATACCCTCTTCCTGCGCATGCTTAAACGGCCGCTCCCACAGAAGATACCCTCGCTCATGATACTCTTTGGTCATTCCATCTTTCGACCCTTCGATGAAAACCTCTTCCGATTTTGTCTTCCCATCAGGGTGATACGTTGTTTTAACCCCGTGCAAACGATCCTGACGGTAAAAGGCCTTGGTCAATGGCTTGCCATCTTCACGGTATTCATTCAAGAGCCCATCGAGTTGACCATTAACAAAAGACCCTGTCGCACGTAAAAGACCGCGGGGATAGAAAGCCCGAAAGCGCCCATGGGGAATGCCCAATTGATACTCAACCGTCCGGACAAGATTGCCCTTCTGATCGTATTCATTGTAGAAACCATCTTTGACCTTTTCCTCAGCCCATGAAATACTGGCAAGAAAAAGCACACAGACTGTTAACAATAAGGAACGCTTGAAGATCATATTCTTATTCTACCAGACAAGAACTGTGTTTCAATCATCTAAACCAAATTGTCAAAGAACAAAACGCATACCTATACTGCTTGTCATTATTTGATTTCAATCTTTTGTTGCACCGGAGAACTCTTGACGGCTTCTTTCTTACCAATGATCAAAGTCAAAACACCATTATCGTATTTAGCCACAAGGCTCTCAGGCTTACCATCTTCAGGTAACGGGATCGAACGCGAAAAGTATCCAAAACTGCGCTCTTGGCGATAGAACTTCCCTCCCTGGTCCTCTTTGGTCTCACTCGAACGTTCACCGGAAACAAGAATAATCCCGTTTTTCACTTCAACACTGATCTTGGCTTTATCCATACCCGGCATATCAAAAGAAATAATATATGCTTTATCCGTAGCCTTAAGATCATAATCCGGTGCAAACGATGCCGCATGGCCGTGCATCATAGGATTTCCTGATAAACGCCCACCCAATGCCGCCCCCATCATGGCTTGCATCTGCCGATCCATAGCTTCCATCTGCGAAAAAGGATCCATAGGATCATAAGTTTTTGCCATAACAGGCGCCTTAGCTTCAGACTTACCCTTTTGATCAACAAGCTGTTTCTCAAGCTCAACCACCCTGGACTGAAGTTGCGAAATCTGCTTTTTCAAAGAACCCACATCATCATTCCCGGCCACAGCAACACATCCCGATCCACCGGCGATTAACGTTGCTGTCAGCATCGCCGCTGGTACTACAATTTTTCTTGTGATGATCATAAGATTCTCCTTTCTTTTGAATGGTATGATTTGAGTCGCTTTCTACTTCAAAGCCTTACATGCATATCACTCACATCGTGAGAGTGCCAGAAATACTCTTAATAAAAGCCCCTGGAGCTTTGGCGCTCTCCAGAGGTCACTGCCAAAATATACAACTCCGTAAAACTTTTGTCAAGAATTTTTTAAAAGATTTTTCTATTCCCCGACGGTAAATATCACTTCTTGGCAAGTGCGGCCTGATCTAATAACCCGGCTAAAGGCTGAGGGACACCGGCTTGAATATGGATCACATTGGCCAAATATTCAATCGTCTTAACATTTCCCTGTTGATGGACCATATTAACTAAATCCATGCGGTTCATAGGGATAGAGATGTCGACCTGAACAACACGCCCGCCCAATTCCTTTTCGATCAAACGCAAAAGACCTTCAATATTCTTTCCTGTCAGGCCGGAAATGGCCACGGAATTCTTATACTTTCGGCACGCCATATCGACCAAAGCCTGATCCTCGATACGATCAATCTTATTCAAAACAAGGATCGTGGGCTTATCCAATGCCTCCAATTCATCAAGAACCTTATCCACACTTTCCTTGAGGTTAGCATAATTCACATGACTGAGATCCAGCACATGCAAAAGAAGGTCAGCACTCTGCACTTCTTCCAAGGTAGCCTTGAAGGCTTCGATCAAATTATGAGGAAGATCATGCATGAACCCGACCGTATCGGAAAACACAACCTTCTGATGATCCGGCATCACATGCTGGCGCGCCAAAGAATCAAGTGTTGTAAAAAGCCCGTCCTGTGTGACCTGATGTGCTCCGGTCAGCGTATTAACCAGCGTCGATTTCCCGGCATTGGTATAGCCAACCACAGAAATAAGCGGAATGTGCTGCAGCTCTCGCTTCTTGCGCTTGGTCATACGCGCGCGCGTGACATCCTCAAGATCTTTCTTTAACTTATCCATGCGCACGCCGATCCTGCGACGATCAACCTCAAGCTTGGTTTCACCCGGGCCACTGGTTCCAATACCACCGCCCTGACGCGAAAGATCATCATAGTGCCCCGTAAGACGCGGCAAACGGTACGCCAGCTGCGCCAGCTCGACCTGAAGTTTACCCTCAAGAGATGTGGCCCGACGGGCAAAAATATCAAGAATAAGCTGAGTTCGGTCGATCGTCTTAACAATGATCTCTTCCTCCAGATTGCGTTGCTGGATCCCTTTAAGCTCGGCGCTAAAAATAACAGCCTCCGCATTAAGCGTGCGCGCCAACGTTGCAACTTCCAGGACCTTGCCGCTGTGAATGAGGGTTGCGGCTGTCGGAGGATGCGCTGGACAAATGATCGTACCCACGACCTCTCCCTGGCAGGCCTTCACAAGCTCAGTCATTTCATGAATGACATCTTCGATGGGCCAGGCACTCCTGTCCTTCATATCAACAATAGCGAGTAAGACTTTTTCTTTCATATTATGTCCGCCCGTTCGGGGCAACCTCATTTAGCAAACCCATAATCTTATCAACCACCACCGAAACCGTATCATCCTGCCCGATCATAAGCCATTCAATGCGCTTATCCTTACGAAACCAGGTCATCTGACGCTTAACATAATGACGCGTATGTAATTTTATCAACTCCCGAGCCTTATCAAGATCGTAGGCTCCGTTCAAAGCTCCTTTGACCTCGGGGACACCAATGATCTTACTGCCCGTAGATGAAAGTTTCTTCGTCAACAAAGACCTTACTTCATCGACAAGACCACGATGGAGCATCTCATCCACGCGAACTTCAACCCGCCGATAAAGCTCTTCACGCGGCCGTTCAAGACCGATCACACGGATATCATATTTACCCCAGATCCCCTCACGCTTCTTTTGCTGCTCGGAAATAGGCACGCCCGTGGTCTCAAAGACCTCCAGCGCGCGCATGATGCGCTTCTTGTCATTCGGTGCGATCTTTTCGGCAGCCACCGGATCAACATGTTTCAATTCCGCGTAAAGATCCTCCGCTTCATGGCTGCTTAACCGAACGCGCAACTGAAGATCAGCCTCCGGGCCTTCAAAAAGCCCATCCAAAAGTGCCATCATATACATCCCGCTACCACCCACCACCAGCGGCACGCGCCCCCGGGCATGGATCTGTGCCATAGACACGAGCGCAAGCTCCCGATAACGTGCCGCATTGAATTCATCCTCAACAGACACAACATCGATCAAGTGATGCTTAACACGCTCACGCATTTCTAAAGACGGCTTATCGCTGGCGATCAATGCCTCACGATAAACCTGCATGGCATCGCAAGAAATGATCTCAGCATTTAATAACGGGGCAAGTTCAAGAGCAACTGCAGATTTCCCGACAGCCGTAGGCCCAACGAGGAAAATAACAGCAAGAGAGTTCTTCACGGATAAATGCGCGTGGGATAACCCAAAGTAGAAAGTTTACTTTCAAGTACCTGTGCATCTTTAAGCGCCGTCATCTGGCCAACGCGCACACGAAAAAACATCTTCCCGTCAGGAGATTTTGTCTCAACAATATAGGCGTACTCTTTACGCCCCATAAGTTCTTTAACCAGATATTCAGCCCGTGACTTTTCGGTGAATGCTCCGACCTGGACGGTAAAATACTGCTTTTCTTCCAGCAGCTGCTTCGCCACACGGCTCTCAAAACTTTCCGGATATTCCTTAAGGATCTTCTGCAAGAATTCTTTAGCCTTGGTCCAGCGCGCAAGCTTTAAATTAGACCGGGCAGCCTTAAGATAAATAAGGCTCATCATCTCGGACTTCGGATGACGGCTCATCAAAGAAATTACTTCCTTGAGGGCATTCTCATAATATCCCTGCATATAAAGGGAATCAACAACCCCCATGTACGCCTTCTCATATAACTCAACGGCCGGACGATCATTGACGACCTTTTTAAAAACATCATACGCCTGAGCGTAGTCCCCCAGACGAAGATAACTTAAACCCAAATAATATTGAACCTGAAGAAGATCTTGGCCAGACAACTTCGCCTTCAGAAGATCTCGGGCCATATCATTGGCTTTTTTATAATCCTCCTGGATGATCAGGACTTCAAGATCCGGGATTCTCTTATTCTGGGCAAAAACAAAGCTCGAGGAAATGGACAAAATAATAACAAGAATGAACTGAAAACTACGTTTCATGAAAACCCCTTATTAAGAAGTATTGATTGAGTACTACAACTATACCCACACGGAAGGTTATGTCAATGCGTAAATGCTCACCACAATTACGAATGCCACCAAGAAAGTCCCTTGGCCGTATTGAGCAACGGCCAACAAAGTCCTTCCACGTCACGCGCATAAAAAAACACTCCGCTCGGCTCGGGCGCCTGTTAGGCGCCAACGCAGCCTCGGGAGTGTTTCTTTAAGAATCCTTGGGAAGAAAGAATACTCCACTCGGCTCGGGCGCCTGTTAGGCGCCAACGCAGCCTCGGG
>CAJBYM010000100.1 GCA_903959815.1 Candidatus Omnitrophota bacterium | reverse complement strand
TCCCGACGTTTCCTATATGACCAGTGCTTGTGAAAGTGTTGCGCAGCATATGCGTAAGGGCACGTTGGTTGTCTTGGAGAGTACTACTTATCCGGGAACAACAGAGGAATTGATCAAGCCGATCCTGGAGCGCGGCGGACTTAAGGCGGGTAAGGATTTCTACTTGGCCTTTTCACCGGAGCGCATTGATCCGGGTAACAAGATGTTTGATGTGACGCGTATTCCCAAAGTGGTGGGCGGGTTTACACCGAAGTGTACAGAGTTGACGGCCGCGCTTTACGGGCAGATCATTAAAACCATCCATTGTGTTTCGTCGACCAGGGCGGCGGAAATGACCAAGCTTCTGGAAAACACGTTTCGCATCATCAATATCGGCTGGATCAATGAAGCGGCCATGATGTGCCATAAACTCGGTATTGATATATGGGAAGTTGTGGATGCGGCCAAGACCAAGCCCTTTGGGTTTATGCCGTTTTATCCCGGGTTAGGGGTGGGCGGTCATTGTATTCCCGAGGACCCGCTTTATCTTTATTGGAAGGCCAAGAAGTATGGCTTTAGTTCTAAATTCATCCGGTTGGCTGCGGATCTGAATCATAATATGCCCCTTTATGCGATCGATCGCATTGAGACACTACTGAAGGAAAAAGGCAAGTCGTTGGCTAAGGCCAAAGTTCTGGTCGTAGGTGTGACGTATAAGAAAGATGTGCGCGACCTGCGGAAGTCGCCGCCTTTACGGCTTCTGGAATTGCTCAAGGCCCGGTGTTCTGTTGAATATCATGATCCGATGATCGCGTATCTTAATCTTGGCGGGCTTAATATGGATTCGGTCGCGTTAACGCCCGCCCATGTTAAAAAGTATGACTGTGTTGTCATTGCGGTGGATCATACGGATGTGGACTACGCTTTAATTGCACGCCATGCCAAGCTCGTCTTTGATGTGAAGAATGTTTATAAGGGCAAGAAACACAAGAACGTCGAGGTTTTGTGATATGTTGAAGTTCGTGAGCGCGGTCACACAGTCGAATTTCAGGCGGTTGAGTTCCCCGTTCAAGTTGTCTTATGCGGTAACGTACCGCTGTAACTTGAAATGTAAAATGTGTAATATCTGGAATAAAGAACACGCCCAGAATGAATTGAGCGTGGATGATGTGGGCCGTTTTTTCAGCAGGCCGCATCAGGTTTACTGGTTGGGGATCACCGGCGGGGAGCCCTTCTTAAGGGCCGACTTGCCGCAGGTCGTTGATGCGGCTTTGCACGTTTCACCGAGTTTAAGCGCCCTGCATTTTGCGACCAACGGGACTTTAACGTCGAGGATCGAAGAACTTGTTCATGCGACCAAAAAGAAATATAAGAAGCTGAAGATCGTTTTTACGCTGAGCGTGGACGGACCCCCTGAGCTTCACAACAGGATCCGCGGTGCGCAGGATGTTTGGGCGAACATGTTTAAGACGTTCGGGATTTTGAAGAAGATCGACGGTGTAAAGCCTCAATTTGGGTTTACGTTGTCGCATGAGAATATCGATAAGTTTGAAGATACGTTCCTGGCCATGCGCGGGGCTTATCCGCAGCTTCGCTTTGATGATGTGACGGTGAACATCTTTCAGCAGTCGAGTTTTTATTATGAGAATCATGGCATGGCGCCGCTCAATGCAGATGATGTGGCGCTCCAGATCCGGAAGATCCTGGCCATGGATAAAGACAAGATCTCGCTGAATAATTTTCTCCGGCGAAGATATTTACAGCTGTATCTTAAATTCCTTAAGACGAGAAAAAGCCCGGTTCGTTGCCAGTCTTTGGCCTCCACCTGTTTTCTGGATCCTTACGGCAATCTTTTCCCGTGTGCGGTTTACAACAGAAAGCTTTTAAATATTAAGGATACAGCGCTTTCGCTCAACGAGATCTGGAAGCTTAAAGAAGCAAGGACGATCCACAGGGAATGTGCCACGAATCGCTGCCCGTCGTGCTGGAGCCCTTGCGATGCGTACAGCGCCATCGGCGGCTCGATCATTCAATCTATGGCCGCATGATGAACAAGACAGTCCATAAAAATCTGGCGAACAGCATTGTTGTCATAAGGGTTGTTCTCGTGTTCTGGGCCATAGCACTCTTAAGTGCCTATGATCCCTGGTCGAGGATCTTCGGACTTGTTCTGATGATGGTTTCCGCTTTGCTTGATTGGGTTGACGGATATGTGGCCAATACACTCAAGATCTCTTCCAGAGTAGGCGGACTTTTGGACACGATGGGCGACCGGATCACGGAGAATCTTCTTTTTATATTCTTCGCGTACAAAGGCATTATTCCCTTGTATGTCCCGCTTTTTTATATCCCTCGTTCTTTTGTCGCAGATTTTATCCGGACGCTCAGCTTTAGCAGCGGATTATCCACGTTTGAGATCAATACTTCGGCGTGGGGCCAGATGCTGGTGGCATCGCCCGTATCCCGCGTTGTTTATCTCGTGATGAAGATCAGCATTTTCTTTGCCGGCGGGGTGCTTTTGGTTGTGCAAAGCATGAATGTGGATATGCGCTCGATATGGATCCGGGGATTGCAGGACGGGATCGTGGGATGTGCCGCATTGACCGTGATCTTCAGCTTTCTTCGTTTCATCTTCCTTGTTTATGACAGCCGAATGATTCTTAAACGGGAATTCCTGGCGTGAATAGCTCCTTTGGAGTGAGGTTCTATCAGCGCGGACATGCTTCTTTCCTGCTCATTGGCCTGGCCTTTGCCTGGCTTTTGAAAATGTCCTGGTTCCGGTGGGGGGACCTTGTCATTGATCTCGGACGGGAAATGTATGTGCCTGCAAAGCTTGCCTCGGGTTCCGTTTTGTACCGTGACATTTTTTATCTTTATGGGCCGTTCTCGCCATATTTCAATGCGCTTCTTTATAAGATCTTTGGAACGCATATTCTAAGTTTGGTCCTGGGCGGCATCCTTGTGACAGCCCTGACATCGATCTTGCTTTATAAGATCGCCCGCATGTTCTTGAACGTTTTCTTTGCGACGTTCCTGGTCCTGACGTTTCTGTTCGTTCTTGCCTTTGGACATTATGTCCCTATTGGGAACTACAATTTTATTCTGCCCTACAGTTATCCGGCAACACATGCGATCCTCTTTGCCCTGGGTGCCTTATATTTTCTTTTTCGTTTTTTAGATCGCAGCTTGGTCAAGGACGCTTACATGGCGGGTGTGTTCATATTTTTGTGTGCGGTCTCACGGGTTGAGATCGGCCTGATGCTGGTCGTATCAGTTCTGGCAGGGGCGGTCATTCTGAAACTTTCGGGGGTGAGGGCGTTACTTTTCAGGCCGCTTGTTTTATATCCGCTGGCAGGATCATTCTTGGTGTATGGAACATTTTTTGTTATGGCAGGCCCGCGCATCCTGGAAAGCAACCTGTTCGATATTCTAAAAAGCAATACGCAGGCGAGTCCTTTTGCGACGATGTTATCAGGGGCCAACGCTTCGGCTGAGAATCTTGCGTTGATGTTGAAGGCAGCCGTCTTTTATCTGTTTTTGGCGCTTGGGTTGGCTGGGGCAGGTTATGCGGCAGGTTGGGCCTCACGATGTAAGGGCGCGTTTGCGCGATGGTCACTTTATACGGGCATTTCGGTCGTTGCCTTGGCGGGCGCGGTCGTTTTCCTAAAAACAGTTTATTCTTTTGAATTGCAGTATCGCAGTTTGCCGATCATGTATGTGATCGTTGGGCTCTTATCGCTTGCCGCTTATGTGCGCTCAGGGAGGAAGCCGGGGGAGCTTAAGCTTTTTATCTTGTCGCTGTTCTCTTTATGTGTTGTCATGCGGATCATCATGAATGTTCACGCCTGGCACTATGGCTTTTATATTCTTGTTCCAGGGCTTATTGTTTATTACATATTCTTTTTCCGGATATTGCCGCAATTAACGCATCATAAATTTATGACAGTTGCTTTTTATCTGGGGTTCACGCTGGTCCTTGTGATCTTAATGGTTGATCATTTTCAGATATCCCGTGCTTATTATCAGCACAGGACACAGCCCGTGCCTTCGCTCAGAGGCGAGATGAGCGTGGTTCCAGGGCCTCAGGCTGAGGGTGTTCGACAGCTTGTAGATTTCTTGCGTACTAAGACGGCGAAGGATGCAACGGTTGCTGTATTCCCGGAGGGTGTCACCCTTAATTTTCTGGCGGAACGCGACAACCCTTTATACTATTATTCTTTCCTGCCGCCGGATATGGTCCGTGCGCATGTTGAACAATCGATGGTCGATGATGTGGCTTTTAAGAGGCCGGATTATATCGTTATTCTGCAGCGCGATGTTCAGGAATACGGCAGCCGTGGATTTGGCGTTGATTATGGTAAAAAGATCCTGGCGTATATTGAAAAGAACTATGTGCCCGCCGCACACACAGGCCCCCTTCCGTTCGCCCCTGACAATTTCAGTGCGGTGATCTTCAGATCAAAGCATTAATTCTTGTTCTGTTTTCGAGGTTGCATACAGAGCCAGCGTGGTGATCAATAGCTCCAGAAAATGAAGGATCTGGATAATGACAGCAGCGTTCTTGCTATTTCTTCCCCGCCCCATATAATAAAGAATATTGTTTTTATAATTATTACATGATGGGAAGGTTCTTTATGGACGTTGTGCCTGAAAATAAGCCGTCGGACTTTATCCGTGATATTGTCACCCAGCATGTTGTGGAAAAGCGCTATCCGCATGTGATCACCCGTTTTCCTCCGGAACCTAATGGGTACCTTCACATTGGCCATGCCAAGTCGATCTGTCTAAATTTTGGTATTGCCCATGAGAATGGTGGACGATGCAATCTGCGCATGGATGATACCAATCCCACCAAGGAAGATGTTGAGTATGTGGATTCCATCACCCAGGATGTTAAATGGCTGATTGGCGGATGGGCCGACCATTGTTTGGGACTTAAGACCGGACAAGTGCCGTATTTTGCCAGTGATTATTTCGATCAGATCTTTGATCTTGCGGTTGTGCTCATTAAAAAGGGCAAGGCCTATGTTTGCGATCTTAGCCCAGAAGATACGGACAAGTTTCGCGGCGCACCGGATAAGCCAGGGGTCGAGAGCCCGTTTCGTTACCGTTCCATCGAGGAGAGTCTTGATCTTTTCATGCGCATGAAAGCCGGGGAATTTCCTAACGGGACGCGGACATTGAGAGCGCGGATCGATATGGCGGCTCCGAATGTTTGGCTGAGGGATCCTATTTTGTATCGCATCCGTCATGCCGAGCATCATCAGGCTGGCAAGAAGTGGTGTATTTATCCGATGTATGATTTTGCGCACGGCATCAGTGATTATATCGAAGGTATCACGCATAGCATTTGTACGCTGGAGTTTGAAGTGCATCGGCCGCTTTACGACTGGATCTTGCAACAGCTTGAATTGCCGAATTATTTGCCGCATCAGTATGAGTTTGCGCGCCTTAATGTGACGTATACGGTGATGAGCAAGCGCAAGCTTTTGGAGCTTGTGCAAGAGAAGTGTGTCAGTGGTTGGGATGATCCGCGTATGCCGACGATATCAGGAATGCGCCGGCGCGGATACCCTGCGGCCGCGATCCGTGAATTCTGTCGTCGCATTGGTGTTGCCAAGACTGAGAATATGATCGACCTGTCGCTTTTGGAATTTTGTGTGCGGGAAAGTTTGAATAAGACTGCGCCGCGTTTGATGGCGGTTTTAAGACCGTTGAAAGTGGTGATCGAAAATTATCCTGAGGGTCACGTGGATGAACTGGATGCGGTGAATAATCCTGAGGATCCTTCGGCGGGCACGCGTAAGGTTCCCTTCAGTAAGGTTGTTTATATTGAACAGGATGATTTTCGTGAGAATCCGCCCAAGGAGTTCTTTCGTTTGGCGCCCGGACGTGAGGTTCGTTTGCGTTATGGTTATCTGATCACATGTCAGAGTGTTGTTAAAGATCCGGTTACAGGTGACGTTGTTGAGTTACGTTGTACGTATGATCCCGCGACACGCGGAGGGAATACGCCGGATGGACGTAAAGTTAAGTCGACCATTCACTGGGTTTCGGCCGATCGCGCGGTGGATATTGAGGCCAGGCTTTATGATCGTTTGTTCACGATCGAGGATCTTGGGAAAATGGAAGAGGGTAAGGATTATAAAGATTATTTGAATCCTAAATCTCTGACGGTGCTGGGTTCGGCTAAAGCAGAGCCGGCGTTATCGGGGCTTAAGCAGGGCGACATTTGTCAGTTCGAGCGTTTGGGATATTTTTCTGTTGATCCGGATAGTTCGGTATTGAAGACAGTGTTTAATCGAACAGTCACGCTCAAGGATGAGTGGGTGAAGATCGAAAAGCGCGGAAAACAGCCATGATCGTTATATCTTTAGGCATCATTGCCATGATGCTGTTACTTAATGGCGTTCTTGCGGCCTATGAAATGGCCCTGGCGTCGATCTCGCGTGCACGTCTTCATGTGCTCGAAAGTCGCAGGATCAAAGGCGCGGCAGAATCTGCGTTCATGAAAGATCATATCGAGGGCAGTCTGGCTGTTGTGCAGCTGGGCATTACGTTGGTGGGTGCCATTAGCGCCGCGACGGGAGGCCTCAGTGCGGCAGATCTTCTTTCACCGTATTTGATCGATCAGTGGGGCTTCTCGCATGCTTTATCCAATGTGATCTCGGTGATCGTCATCGTTATCCCGCTCAGCAGCTTTACTATTATTTTTGCTGAATTGGTACCCAAGATGATCGCGCTCAATGACCGTGAACGTGTGTGCTTGACACTTTCTCCGTATA
>CAJBYM010000099.1 GCA_903959815.1 Candidatus Omnitrophota bacterium | reverse complement strand
GGCAATGGCCTTTATGTGACCAAGGTGCAGGATTTTCATTTTATCCCTGGTACGCTTGAGGCGCTTAAGCTGTTGACGGATGCGGGGTATCATATTTTTGTGATCTCGAATCAGGCGGGTGTGGGTAAGGGTGTTTATAGCCGTCGTAAGCTTGATCTGATCACAGAGCGCATGCAACAGGGTGTCAAGGAAGCAGGGGCGCGGCTTACGGGTGTTTATTATTGTACGTGCCGTTCCACTGACGGTTGCAATTGCCGTAAACCGCGCATCGGCAATATCATTAAAGCGTTGAAACAGATCGGTCAAGGTCCTGAAGCTGCGTCTGACGCATATTTTGTAGGGGACACCGAAGGCGATATCAAGACCGGCAAGAATGCCGGGTGCAGGACGGTTTTTGCGCTCTGTGGGCGTGAAGACCGCGAATATATGAAGCGTTGGGATGTTAGACCTGATTTTATTGTGGAGGATCTTTATGCAGCCGCAAAACTCATCATCTCCCAGGATCCTCGTCATTCACGCGACAGCCGGCGCCGGTCATCGCAAGGCCGCTGAAGCCCTGTATCACGGGCTTTTGGCCCGTCATGTTGGCGCACCCACGATCATTGATGCCCTCGATTTTACAAATTCTTTCTTCCGGTATACTTACAGCAAGGGTTATGAGTTTGTTGTGGCGCAGCTGCCGACATTCTGGGGCGCTTTCTTTGCCTTGACGGATCAGATGTGGTTTTTGCCGGTTTTTCGTGCCATTCGTCGTCTTTACAATGGCGTGAACGCGGCACGATTGGTCGCATATCTTAAAGAAGGTCAATTTGACCGGATCGTTGTGACGCATTTTCTAGCCGCTGAAGTGTGTGGGCATTTGCGCCGGACGGGCCGGATCAAGGGCAAGCTTGTTGTGATCGTGACTGATTTTGATGTGCACAAGATCTGGCTCATTGAGGGCGTGGATGAATATTGTGTGGCGAGTCCTTATACGAAAGAACGCCTGATCGCGTATGGTGTCGATGCAGCCAGGATCTTTGTAACAGGGATCCCGTTGGATGAAAAGTTCACTCAGGTTAGGGATAAATCGATTACGCGTCGGAAGCTGGGGCTTGAGGCAGATGCTTTTACGGTATTGGTTTCGACCAGTTCGTTCGGGTTTGGGCCTATTGAAGAGTTGGCGGAATATTTTAAGAGCCTACAGGTCATTATCATTTCAGGCCACAATAAAAAACTTTATGAACGCCTTTTGGCCAGGAAAAACCCGCGTCATAAGATCTGTAGTTTTGTGGATAACATGGAAGAAATGATGGCGGTTGCCGATGTGATGGTCACAAAACCCGGTGGGCTTTCTGTGACAGAAGCTTTGGCTAATCATCTTCCGCTGGTATTTTTTAGCGCGATCCCGGGGCAGGAAGCCGGTAATGTCCGTGTTCTAGCGGCTAATGGCATCGGATTAAGCGGTATGCCGTTGAGGGATCTTGCCTCCGAAGTTTTGGGATTGGCCGCGTCACCTTTAGCCCTGGAAGCGGCACGGCAGAAGACCCGTGTTCTTGCAAAACCAAACTCCGTTGGGGATATTATCACCCGTCTTGTATGAATCCTTCCATTGCGCAGGTCGTATTCGGGCTTCCGGTTGAAGGGCCCTTTGATTATCTTATTCCTGAAGATCTGGCATCCCGGGTCGCTTTAGGGCAGCGCGTGTCCGT
>CAJBYM010000098.1 GCA_903959815.1 Candidatus Omnitrophota bacterium | reverse complement strand
TTTGCACTCAGGCGGGAAATTTGATAAAGATTCCTATAAAGTTTCCGGCGGATTACATGGCGTGGGCGTTAGTTGTGTTAATGCGTTAAGCGCCTGGCTTGAGGTTGAGATCAAGCGCGACGGACAGATTTATCATCAACGCTATGAGCGAGGGAAACCGGTTACCAAGCTTGCGGTCATTGGTAAAACCAAGAAAACGGGGACGAAGGTCACGTTCCTTCCGGATCCTAAGATCTTTACGCAGACGACGGTTTTTGCGTATGACATCCTTGCCAAGAGATTGCGCGAGTTGGCCTTTCTTAATAAAGGGCTTAATATTAAATTGACGGATGTCCGGCCGGGCAAAGAAAAAGAAGGGCTTTTTTATTTTAAGGGCGGGATCGTTTCTTTCGTTGAGGATATTAATAACAATAAAGAAGTTCTGCATAATAAAGTTGTTTATTTCACGGCGACCAAAGAAAATATTGAGATCGAGGTGGCGTTCCAATATGCCGGCGGGTATAGCGAGAATGTTTTTTCGTATGCGAACAATATCAGTACAACCGAAGGTGGAACGCATTTAAGCGGCTTTCGTTCAGCTTTGACGCGCGCGATCAATACGTATGGAAAAAACAAGAAAGCGCTGAAAGAAGGCGAAGCGATTACGGGTGATGATACGCGTGAAGGGTTGAGCGCCGTTATCAGTGTTAAGATCCCGTTCCCGCAGTTTGAAGGGCAGACAAAGACCAAGCTTGGCAATTCAGAAGTTGAAGGGCTTATGGCCTCATCGACGCTGGAGGCCCTGAGCACGTTCTTTGAAGAGAATCCGACGGTGGGTAACAAGATCATCGATAAGGTCATTCTTGCTTCGCGTGCCCGTGAAGCGGCGCGTAAGGCCCGTGAATTGACCCGTCGTAAGGGAGCGCTGGAAGGTGGCGGTCTTCCGGGAAAACTTGCGGATTGTTCGGAAAAAGATCCGGCTTTGTGTGAAGTTTATTTTGTTGAGGGTGATTCGGCCGGCGGTTCTGCCAAACAAGGGCGAGATCGTACGTTCCAGGCGATTTTACCGCTTAAAGGCAAGATCTTGAATGTTGAAAAAGCACGGTTGGACAAGATCCTTTCCAATGACGAGATCCGAACGATCATTACAGCGCTGGGAACAGGGGTGGGTGAGGAGTTCAATATTGAAAAGTTGCGTTATCACAAGATCATCATCATGTGCGACGCTGACGTTGATGGTTCGCACATCAGGACGCTGATCTTAACGCTTTTTTATCGTCAGTTCAGGACGCTCATTGAAGGTGGGTATATTTATATTGCTCAGCCACCGCTTTATAAAGTAGCACGGGGTAAGCGCGAAGAATACATTGAGACAGAAAAAGAAATGAACGCGCTGTTATTAGATCTGGGGACCGAAGGGCTAAAGCTCACCAAGCTTGCCGGAAATAAAAAGTATACGAACGGACAGCTTAAAGAGATCATGGCGTTATTGGTGGAGCTGGGTAAGGTTATCGAAAAATTGGCCAAGAAGGGCATTGATTTTAAAGATTATATGGGGCGATTCGACGAGAAGCTTCAGATATTCCCGCGGTATATCGTTAAACAGGATAAGACCAACCTGTTTGTCTATGATGATAAGGAATTGGCGAGCGTGACCAAAGATGATGAGGAGTCTGAATATACCGAGATCTTTGAATCTGAAGAGCTGGAACATATTGAGAAAACCTTGTTGCAGTTTGAGCTGGATATCCGTGAATTTGAGAAAGAAGAAGTAGTAAAGGCAGAAACGATCATCGCGAAAGATAAAGAAAAGCGCAAGGTCAAGGCATTGAAGCCACTTTTTGAAGTTGAAAATGAAAAAGATCTGCATCAGTGCTATTCTTTGCGGGAAGTTTTGAATTTTATTCAGGACAATGCTAAGAAGGGCATGCATATTCAGCGTTACAAAGGTTTGGGTGAAATGAATCCCCAGCAATTGTGGGATACGACGATGGACCCCGAGCGTAGGACGTTGTTGCAAGTCGCCTTGGAAGATGCGGTTGAAGCGGATAAGACATTTACCATGCTCATGGGCGATGAGGTTGCGCCGCGACGTGAGTTCATTGAAACGAATGCCCACCTTGTCAAGGATCTGGACATTTAATCGACCCGCTATGGTCGTTGGATATGGATATTAAAGGGAATTGAGATGAAAGACTTTACGAAAAAAGAAAAGATTGTATCTGTTCCGATCGAAGAAGAAATGAAGAGTTCTTATTTGGCTTATTCCATGAGCGTTATTGTTGGGCGTGCTTTGCCTGATGTGCGCGATGGATTAAAGCCAGTGCATCGCCGCGTCCTTTATGCGATGAAAGAACTTCATTTGGAACACAGCAAGCCGTATAAGAAGAGCGCGCGCATCGTCGGTGAAGTGTTGGGTAAGTATCATCCTCATGGCGATTCAGCGGTTTATGAGACCATGGTCCGCATGGTCCAGGAATTCTCACTCCGGTACCCCTTGGTCGATGGTCAGGGAAACTTTGGTTCTATTGATGGCGATTCAGCGGCCGCGATGCGCTATACGGAAGCGCGCATGGCGTCCATTTCCGAGAGCATGCTTGCGGATATTGATAAAGAAACGGTTAATTTTGCGCCGAATTTTGATGCCACGCTGGAAGAGCCGACCATTCTTCCGTCGGGAATTCCGAACCTTCTGGTGAATGGTTCCAGTGGTATTGCGGTCGGTATGGCCACGAATATGCCGCCGCATAATCTCAATGAGATCGTAGACGGGGTTGTGCATCTGATCGAAACACCTGAAGCGGAGATCAAGGATCTGATGCGCATGGTCAAAGGCCCTGATTTTCCGACAGCCGGGATCATTTGTGGCCGTGAGGGCATCAAAGATGCGTATATGACGGGCCGCGGCAAGATCATTTTGCGCGCACGCGCTGCCATTGAGAAGCAGAAGAATGGCAAAGACTTTATCATTATTACAGAGATCCCGTATCAGGTGAACAAATCGAACCTGGTGTCGGACATTGCATCACTCGTGCAGAATAAGAGCGTTGATGGCATTACAGATCTCCGTGATGAGTCCGATAAGGATGGCGTTCGGATCGTCATTGAGCTGCGCCGTGATGTTGAAGCACAGATCGTGCTCAATTATCTTTTCAAGCACACCCAGCTTGAGACGACATTTGGCATCATTAATCTTGCGCTGGTCAATAATCGTCCGCGCGTTTTGAATCTTAAACAGCTTATGTTTTATTTCATTGATCATCGGCGCGTGGTTGTCCGCCGGCGCACACAATTCGATCTTGATAAAGCGCTGCGTCGTGCGCATATTTTGGAAGGGTTGCGCATTGCGCTCAACAGCATTGAAGAGATCATTGCAACGATCCGTAAGGCTGCGTCATCGCCGGAAGCCAAGATCGCGCTCATTAAAAAGTTTGGTTTGACCGAGATCCAGGCCCAGGCCATCCTGGAGATGCAGTTGCAGAAATTGACGGGTCTTGAGCGCGATAAACTTGAAGCAGAATATGCGGAACTTTTAAAAGCGATCGACGAGTACCGCGCGATCCTGGCAGATGCCAAGCGGATTGATGCGATCATTAAAAAAGAATTATTGGAGCTTAAAGATAAATTCGGCGACGACCGGCGTACTGAAGTTGCGGGTAAGGCGGAAGAGATTGAAATGGAAGATTTGATCGCGGAAGAAGACATGGCGATCACCATTTCGAACACAGGGTATGTCAAACGCATTCCCGTGCAAACTTATCGCAAACAAAAACGCGGCGGTAAGGGTGTGACCGGCATGACTACCAAGGAAGAAGATTTTGTCGAGCGGCTTTTTGTGGCCTCATCGAAAGATTATCTTCTGATCTTTTCCAACAAGGGTATTATCCGTTGGCTTAAGGTGTATGAGATCCCGGTTGCGTCACGCCAAGCCAAGGGCAAGGCGATTGTAAATCTTTTGTCATTTTCCAATGATGAACAGATCAGCGCGATCGTTGCCGTCAAAGAATTTAAGGATGATGAGTTTTTGATCATGGCCACAGCACAAGGCGTGGTTAAGAAGACCCGGCTTTCAGCGTATAGTAATCCGCGCAAAGGCGGCATTATCGGGATCACGCTGGATAAAGGCGACGGCCTTATCGGCGTTGAGATTTCTGACGGGAAGAAAGAAGTTTTGCTGGCGACGAGGCTTGGAAAGTCTTTGAGGTTCCAGGAGAAACAGCTTCGAGAGATCGGGCGTAGCGCCAGAGGCGTGCGCGGGATCGGCTTGGCATCGAATGATCAGGTCGTCGGTATGATCGTTTTCGATCCTGATGTGGACAAGACAGGCAATACGCTTTTGACGTGTTCTTCTTTGGGATATGCCAAGCGTTCGAAGTTTGCGGACTACAGGACACAGTCGCGCGGTGGTAAGGGAATTATTAATTTGAAGTGTACGGCTAAGAATGGTCAGGTGATCGGCGTTTTGGTCGTGCATGAGGATGGAGAATTGATGACCGTTACAAAACAAGGGATGATGATCCGTTGTAATCCTGCGGATGTGCGGCTGACCGGGCGCAGCGCGATGGGCGTACGGCTTGTGGCCCTTGATAACGGGGATGCGGTTGCGTCCATTGCCAATGTTGTGGCCCGAGATGAAGATGCTCCTGAAGAATAGGCCTTAAGGATATTTCCCTTGACGGCAGGGGAATGGAAAATATAATAAGGCACTTTGTTTGACCCCATCGTCTAGCCTGGTTAGGACACAAGCTTTTCAAGCTTGGAACACGAGTTCAAATCTCGTTGGGGTCACCATTAAACAAAAAGCTCTCGATTGTTTTCGAGGGCTTTTTATTTTATGTCGATCTCGCGAACAACACGCAGCCCCTGCCGTGTTGTTTAAACCCGGATTGTGCATTACGCTTAGCTTCTCAATGAGGACGCTTGCACCAAAATGTGCGTTCGCTTTCAAACCGGCCTTCCACAAGTTCTCGTCTAGAAAAGGCCCGGGTTCAACCCGCATCACCTCTTCTATTGAAAAATGCGGGTTAAAAATAACAAAAAAATATTTATAATCGTGTCATAAACAGTAGAATGTTGATGGAGGAAGTCTATCGTATGATTAAAGTTGCAGTGACTGGCGCGGCAGGTCAGATCGGCTATGCCTTGCTTTTTCGAATTGCCTCAGGTGAGATGTTTGGTAAAGAAACGCAGGTTGAGCTTTCTTTGCTTGAACTTGAAGGAGCCCTTCCTGCTCTTAAGGGCGTGGTCATGGAGTTGGAAGATGGGGCTTTCCCACTTTTAAGAAAGATCGGGATATCTTCAGATCCAGCGGTAGCTTTTCATGGCTGTGATTGGGCGCTTTTGGTAGGAAGTGTTCCGCGTAAAGCGGGTATGGAGCGGGGCGATCTTTTAAAGATCAACGCGGGTGTTTTTGTAACGCAGGGACAGGCGCTTTCCGCTCACGCAAAACCCGACTGCAAGGTTCTCGTCGTCGGTAATCCGTGCAATACGAATGCATTCATTGCAAAAGAGTGTGCCGGTAAGTTGAACCCCAAGAATTTCTTTGCCATGACCATGCTTGATCAGAATCGAGCGGTAGCACAGCTCGCGATCAAGGCGGGTGTTGGGTTTGATATGGTTTCGAATGTGGCTATATGGGGCAATCATTCGGCAACGCAGTTCCCGGACTTTCGACATGCCATGATCCAGGGGTGTCCGGTAGAAAATATTATAAAAGATGGGGTGTGGCTTAAAGGCATTTTTATTGAAACGGTTCAAAAGCGCGGAGCTGAGATCATTAAGGCGAGAGGGTTTTCATCGGCAGCTTCCGCAGCCAATGCTGTTATCGACACGGTAAAAGCGATCCGTTGTCCTACGCCGGAAGGACGCTTTTTTTCTGTTGCGGTTGTTTCAGATGGAAGCTATGGCATTCCCCCAGGATTGGTTTTTGGGTTTCCGGTGCGCTCGGATGGAAAGACCTGCTCGATCGTGCAAGGGCTTGAACATGATGCTTTTGCTCAGGAAAAGATCGCGCTTACATTGAAAGAACTTCAGGAAGAAAAAGAACAGGTGTCGGCTCTTGTGAGCCAGGGCTAAAGCGAGTTACAACAAACAAGGCATAGAGCCCTTGTTTTTAAACAAGATCAAGGGTATACTTTTTATTATTAAATTCAATTATTGGAGGGGTCCCATGAGAAAATCCAAGCTTTTAACCGTTGTTATGTGTTGTTCGTTATTCGCTTTTGTTGGGTGTGATCTGATTAATCCACCGAAGAAGGCTGTCAAGCCGGTCAAAGCCGCTGCCGCGCCAGCCGTTAATGTGGTTAAGGCCGATGATAAGACGCCCCTTCCCGCCGGGGTTTTGGCCAAGGTCGGGAATTGGACGATGACACAGGCAGAATTTGACGAGAAGATCAAGGGTGTTAAAGACATGGTTAAGGATTTTAATGAGAAGGAGCCTGGTGCTAAGGCGATGCTGCTCAATGAGATCGTTCGTCAGCAGTTATTGATCCAGCAGGCACGCAAGGACGGTCTTCAGAATACCAAAGAGATCCAAACAGCCGTGCAGGAATTTGAGAACACGCTCCTTGTTCAGGAGATCGTGACCCAGCAGACCAAAGACATTACAGCGACAGAAGAAGATGCCAAGAAATATTATGAAGCCAATGGCGATGAATTTAAGAAAGCCATTGAAAAACAATTGCGTGAGATCGTTGTGGCGACGGAAGCTGAAGCCAAAGATGTTCTGGTTCAGGTTTTACAGGGCGGGGACTTTGCTCAGATCGCCAAGGATAAGTCCAAGGGCAAGACCAAGGAGAATGGTGGTGATCTCGGGTTTAAGACCGAGGCTTCTTTTCCGGCGATGGCAGCAGCGGCAGCAACACTTAAAAAGGGTGGCGTATCTTCTGTTTTTCAGGGCCCCGACGGTTTTTATATTGTTAAGGTGGAAGACATCCGTGGCGGCGATAAGGTCCCGTATGAAGAAGTAAAGACTGATCTTTTAAAGTTTTTGAAACTGCGTCAGCAGCAACAGGCTCTTGCAGACAGGGTTAAGCAGATTGAGCAACAGATCAAAGTCCAGGTCAATGAAGATCTTATAAAAGATACAACAGGAGAATGATCCATGGCACTGTTCGAAGATAAGAAGCAAATTTTTATCCTCATTGCTGCTGTGGCTACGGGCTTGATCGCCGCGGTCCTGGTCAGCAACTTTGTCCAAAGCTCGATCACGACGGAAACGAACCGGATCGCGAGCCAGTTTCAGAAGAAACAGCAAGAAAAAGATGAACAGTATCAACAGCAGATGCAGGCGCTCAACCAGAAGATCGCAGAGGTTGAAGAGCGGGCTCAGCAAGCTGTTCAGCAGGCGGCTCAACAGGCGGCGAAAGCGGCCGCCATTCGGCCTGTGGACGAGGGCAAGAAAGAAAAGAAATTTGTTTCTTTGGCGTTACGCATGCCTGCCGGAAAAAGGGCGTTAACGCTTCGGATGGATTCG
>CAJBYM010000097.1 GCA_903959815.1 Candidatus Omnitrophota bacterium | reverse complement strand
GAGTTTGCCGCGAGCGAGAATGGTGCGCTGTATCTCAACGGCGCTCTAGGGATCATGTCGAGCATTTCTGGCAATACCGGTGTTTCTCTGTTTCCGTTGACTGCTCTTGGTACTAGGGTGAAGTATACGCCGAATGAGAACTTTGATTTTCTGGCGGGTGTTTATGACGGAGATCCGGGCGATGCCGATATTAACAAGCATAACACCCATATTGCGGTTAAGTCGCAGGATGGGGTGTTCAGTATTGCTGAAGGGCAGTATCATTATAAAATGCCTTTTGCGGGTGGACTGCCGGGGACGGTGAAGTTGGGCGGTTGGCATAATAGCCAGGATGTTCAGGACGTTGCGGCTCTTGACGATAATGGGGATCCTATTATTCATGATGATAATTACGGTGGCTATGCGATCCTTGATCAGCAGATCTTTCGTGAGATGGATGATCAGGGATTGAGTGTGTTTGTTATGGGAGGAGCGGCACCACAGGACCGCGATACGGTTCAGCGATCTGTTGCGGCTGGCCTTAATTACACGGGGCTTATTCCGTCCAGAGATAAGGATGTTATGGGTGTGGCATTCACCAATGCATCTTTGAGCAACAAGCTTAGGTCTTCGACAGGGCAGGCTCGCGGTGAGACAGCCGTTGAATGGACGTATAAAGTGCAGGTTAATGACAGCATTGTCGTGCAGCCTGATTTTCAATATGTTGTTAAGCCCGGCGGGGATGATGCGATCAAGAACGCCAGCGTTCTGACATTGAGGACTGATATTCATTTTTGAAGATGACCGCTGATCTTCCAGGTTTATTGGGAAAGCCCGTTGCTGTATAATCTTTGGTGACGGGCTTTTCTGCTTTTTAGGAGGTGGGAGGTTGTTTTGTTGCTCTTCGTTACCGCTATTTGAATCGGTTTCAGTGTCATGCTGGCAAATTTATCAATTAGTGATAATATAAACGCTCTAAATGAGCTTCATTGTTGCTGGTGGTAGGTGCAAATTTAGTCTTATTAGATTCTTTTAGGCGCGAGGAACTAAAGAGATTTATGGTACAGAAAATAATGTTGGTGGACTGTAGAGCCGATGAATGAGTATGACTTTTAGGGCATTTTGAAAAGTCATATACGGCAAGAATTTTGATATAACTCTCTATGGATAAAGAAATTATGAGTAAGAAGGTCTTTCTTTCGACCTACGGTTGTCAAATGAATGAATATGACACAGAACTTGTGCGCACTATTCTTTCTGAGGCAGGTTATCTATTTACAGAGGATGAGCTTCAGGCCGATATCATCATGCTCAATACATGCTCTGTGCGTGAGAATGCCCACCGTAAGGTTTATGGAAGTATTCATGATATCCGTCATCGTCGGCAGGGCCGGCCGGTCTTGATCGGGATCCTTGGTTGCATGGCTACGGGCCTGCGCAGGGAACTTCTTGAGAATAAGCAGCTCGCACTGGATTTTGTGGTCGGGCCTGATAGTTATAAACGTTTGCCGCAGATCTTGATTGATGTAGGTGCGGGTTTAAAATCCAGTCTTGTTTCAGGTAATGATCCCCGTGGTTATGATGTGACGCTGTCTGAATTTGAGACTTATGCAGATGTTTACCCCTCGCGCACGGAAGGACTTAATGCCTGGGTGGCGGTCATGCGCGGGTGTAATAACTTTTGTTCATTCTGCATTGTGCCTTATACGCGTGGGCGTGAGCGCAGCCGTCCTGTGGGTAATATTGTGGATGAGGTGCGGCGTTTGGCAGGAGAAGGGTTCAAGCAGGTGACCTTGTTGGGGCAGAATGTGAATTCTTACCTTTATGACGGCCATGATTTCGCCTGCCTGTTGGATGAGGTTTCGAAGGTCGATGGCATTGAACGTATTCGTTTCACATCCCCTCACCCTAAAGATTTTCCGGAAAGTCTTGTTAGCGTTCTTGCGGAAAATCCAAAGGTCTGCAAACAGGTCCATTTGCCGCTTCAGTCGGGCAATGACAGGATCCTGGCGTTAATGAATCGCAATTACACCGGTGCTGAGTTTTTAGCTTTAGTGGAAAAACTTCGTAAGGCGTGTCCTTTGTTGGCCATTTCAACGGATGTCATTGTTGGATTCCCGACGGAGACCGAGGCTGAGTTTGAAGATACGGTCCGTATGATGAAAGCTGTTCAGTTTGACGGGTCCTTCATATTTAAATATTCTGTTAGGCCTAATACGAAGGCTGCCCGTGAGCTGAGGGATGATGTCCCGGAAAAGGTAAAGACATCCCGGATCGTCAGGCTTAATGCACTCCAGGCGGGTATGTCGCTTGAAAAGAACAAGGCTTTCGTTGGCCAGGTTCAGCCGGTGCTTATAGAATCTGTTGGAAGAGTTAAGGGTGGACCGGTTTATGCCCGTAATGATGCCAATAAGATCGTTCTTTTACCATATGGACCGTTTAAGGTCGGGGATCTTGTCCGTGCCCGCATTATCCGTGCCACACCGCATCAATTAAAGGGCGAGGTTGAATAATCTCCCAAATTCATATATAGTAAAAACTTATCTATTATAAATAAGGATTTCCGATGACTTCTGCAAGTGTCATGACACCTCAACAGCTTTACGAAAAACTGAAGAATGTCCGTGTGGGCGGCCATGTTTGTCAATATTCGCTCAAGAAGTGCGAAGAGCTTGTCCTGCTTATCAATGAGATCAATCGGCTTAAGAAGGAAAAGGATGCTGTTATTCTTGTCCATTCCTATGTTAGTCCGGAGCTTGTTTATGGGATCGCGGATTTTGTGGGAGATTCCTACAAGCTCAGTCGCGATGCCATCAAGACGAAGGCCAAGACCATTATTTTTGTAGCTGTACGTTTTATGGGTGAGACGGCAAAGATCGTGAATCCTGGTAAAGAGGTCCTTGTGCCTGCCCGTGAGGCCGGGTGTACACTGGCTGATGCGATCAAGGCTGAGGATGTGCGCCGGCTTAAAAAGGAATTTCCCGGGTATACATTTGTCTGTTACGTTAACACATCGGCTGAGGTTAAAGCCGAGTGTGAGGTTTGTGTGACGTCGGCCAATGTTTATCAGGTCGTTGAACGCATCCCCTCCGACAAGATCTATTTTCTGCCGGATAAGTTCATGGGGCAGAACCTTAAGAACGAGATGGCTAAACGGGGCGTGAAGAAGGATATCCAGTATTTCTCAGGGACATGTTATGTGCATGAGGAATATACAGCAGAACAGATCTTTAAGGTCCGTACGGAATATCCTGATGTCAGGATCGTTAGTCATCCGGAATGCAATGCCGAGGTTGTAGCCAATTCGGACTTTGTGGGTGGCACGGAGCAGATGCTGGATTATATGCGTAAGACCAAGGCCAAACAGTTTTTAATGCTCACCGAGTGTGGGTTGTCTTCACGGTTGCAGTCTGAATTTCCTGATAAGGAGCTTGTTGGCAGCTGTTCGTTGTGTAAATATATGAAGTCAAATACGCTGGAAGATGTTTTGCGGGTTCTTCAGAATCCGTCTGCGCATGAGCGTATTGAGATCGCTGAGGATGTGCGCGTGCGTGCGCTTAAATCTTTGGAAGCCATGTTCAAATATGCCGAACCAGGGATGCCGAAAAAGGTTGTCTGTGAGTAATAAGACCGTTGTGCAAACTCAATATGTAACATTCTCTGACGATATCACGCTCAAGAGCGGAGCCCGGTTGGGCCCTGTGACCGTGGCGTATGAGACTTATGGACAGCTTAATACTGAAAAGTCCAATGCGATCCTGATCCTGCACGCCTTCACCGGTGATGCCCATGCTGCTTTTTATCATGAAGGGGCCAAGGATCCGGGTTGGTGGGATGCCATGATCGGCCCGGGCAAAGCTTTTGATACGAATAAATACTTTTTTATTTGTCCCAATGTTCTGGGTAGTTGCAAAGGTACAACTGGGCCAATGTCAGTTGATCCGAAGACCGCAAAGCCTTACGGTCTTACATTCCCTGTGATCACCATCGAGGATATGGTTGATGTGCAGAAGCATCTTTTGGATCACTTGGGCATTAAAAAACTTTTGAGTTGTGCTGGCGGATCTATGGGCGGAATGCAGGCGATGACCTGGGCTCTCAGGTACCCTGAGATGCTTCATTCATCGATCGTCATTGCCGCATGCCATCGTCATACGGCGCAGCAGATCGCTTTTCATGAGGTCGGGCGTCAAGCCGTGATGGCGGATCCTGATTGGAAGGGTGGGAATTATTACGGAACAACCGTTCCTGCCAGTGGTCTTTCTTTGGCGCGCATGATCGGGCATATTACCTATATGAGCTGGATGTCCATGGAGCAGAAATTTGGGCGGAAGCTGCGCGATAAAGACAAGTTAGGGTACGATCTTTCGAAAGATTTTGAGGTTCAAAGTTATCTTGAGTATCGTGGAAAAAGCTTTGTAGATCGTTTTGATGCGAACAGTTATTTGTATCTGACAAAGGCTATGGATTATTTTGACCTTGCTGAAGGCAGAAAGCTCGGCGAGGTGTTTCAGGATGTGAAAGCGGATCTTCTCGTCATCAGTTTTACGTCTGATTGGCTGTATCCGTCATCCCAGTCGCAGGAAATGGTGCGTGCGCTTAAGGCCAATGATGTGGATGTTTCTTATGTTGAGATCAAGTCAGACTATGGCCATGATGCGTTCTTGGTGGAGTTTGAGGATCAGACCCGGGTTATTTCCAATTATCTTGCGAAGGTTCAGAAGGAACGGGTTCTTGGAAGGAATTTATGATCAGATTGGACTATGAGATTATTGCCGATATCATTGAGCCTGGTTCCAAGGTTTTAGATTTGGGCTGTGGCGACGGTGAGTTATTGTCCCTTTTGAAACAGAAAAAGGACTGCCGTGGCACGGGCATTGAAATATCTCCTGAAGAGATCTTTAAATGTATGGAACGGGGGGTTTCTGTTGCTCAGGGCAGCATTGATTCAGATTTTGATGTCTACGAAGACAAGCGATTTGATTATGTGATCTTGAATGAAAGTTTGCAGCAGGTTTTGAATATTGAAAAAGTATTGAGCGAGTCGTTGCGTATCGGCAAAAAGGTCATTGTCGGCATTCCCAATTTTTGTGATGTGCGTGCGCGATTTCAGCTTTTCTTTATGGGGAAAGTTCCGGTGACGGAAAGCTTGCCGTATAAGTGGTATAACACGCCTAATTTGCGTTTCTTGAGTTTAAAAGATTTTCGTGATTTCTGTTTTGAAAAAGGGATCAATATCGAGAAAGCGTGTTATTTATCGGAAGGCCGGAAGGTTCTATGGTGCACTAATCTTTTTGCAGATTCCGGGATATTCGTATTGAAGAGAGGTTAGCGGCCGGCTTGTTGTCCGTCGAGAATTACAGTCTTTTCGCCTTTGTCGTTGATCATGACCTTTGTTCCGGAGTCCAATGCACGTTCGATCCCCGGGGCAGGGGTTGTTTTTTGAACAGGACTAAAAGGTTTTCCAAGTTCTTTAAGCTGGCCCTGGAATAAACACGCCTTTCCTTCGCCGTCATAAACGTAGAGCTTGCCGTTGACCTGATCGAAGAAGCACAGGTGGCCTTTTTCTGTTGAAAAGGCGATGACATTCGAGAAATTCATGGACTGAGCGGCGAGTTGAGTCGCAGATATCATAGAGTAGATGGCCATGGCGATGGCTATGGCGAAAAGGCAAAGCGTTGTTTTTTTCATAATCGGTCTCCTTGAATTCTCAATGTATTATAAGCTTTAAAAATTCGAAAGCAATATATGCCGGGTAAAGTTTACGATCATATTATTATTGGGGCCGGGATCATCGGCTTGGCAATGGCACGCAGTTTGCGCCAGGCGCGGCCTGCAGCGACCATTCTTGTCCTGGAAAAAGAACAAGATGTGGGCGAGCATTCTTCAGGCCGTAATAGCGGCGTCCTTCATGCGGGGTTTTATTATACGGCGGATAGTCTAAAGGCGCGTTTTACCGTCGATGGATCAAGGGCGATGAAGGAGTATTGTCGTGTTAAGAATATTCCTGTCAATGCCTGCGGCAAGCTTGTTGTGGCCATGGATGCGAGGGAACTCGAAGTTCTTTATGAGCTTGAACGCCGAGGCAAGCGCAATGGCTCTAATGTCCGTCTTATCGGTGTAGATGAGGCGCGTGCATTTGAACCGGGTGTATTCACGTATCAAAAAGCTCTTTATTCGCCGGAGACAGCAAGCTTGGAACCTTTGGCTGTTCTTATGGCGCTCAAACAGGATCTTAAAATGCAGGGAGTTGAGATTCTTCTCGGCGCGCAGTTTAAGGGGCGTTGCGGCCAGGTCGTTAAGACCACAAAGGGTGAGTATGAAGGAAAGAAGATCATCAATTGCGCTGGGCTTTATGCAGATCGTGTCGCACATCAATACGGGTTTGGTAAACAATACACGATGATCCCGTTCAAGGGGCTTTATCTCAAGTATAAAAAGAACAAGTCTGATGTGAAGATGAATGTTTATCCGGTACCGCATTTGCGCAATCCCTTCTTGGGAGTTCATTTCACCAAGACCGTTGACGGCACGATCAAGATCGGGCCTACGGCGATCCCTGCGTTCTGGCGTGAAAATTATTCATGGACCAACCGGTTTAATGCCGGGGAGTTGGGCGAGATCCTTTGCGAAGAAGCGCGTCTTTTTTTAACTAATGCGTTTGGTTTCAGGGATCTGGCCTTCGAAGAGATCCACAAATATGACCGTAATTATTTCATCGGACTTGCTGTGAAGATGATGCCGACCATAGATCCTCAAGGATTTGGGGAATTCACGCGCCCCGGTATTCGTGCCCAGCTTTTGGATAGGACCGATCTGTCTTTGGTCCAGGATTTTGTGATCGAAGCCGATAAGTCCTCGGTCCATGTTCTTAATGCTGTTTCTCCCGCCTTCACCTGTGCTTTCCCGTTCGCAGATTTCGTTTGTCAGAAGTATATTCTTTAATATTTGAAAGATTTTCTATATGAGATCGACAAATAGTTTGAAATAAGTTATTATTTGACGGATTTGAATCCCGGCGGTATCATAAGCCATTAATATCGTAGAAAAATTTTTAAGGAGAAACTTATGGAGTATACAGTTACAGTTCAGCCCACCCCTAATCCGAATGCGCTGAAGTTCGTACTTAATGTTCCGGTGAAGTCGACGGATAGTGCAATATTTCGCACGTATGATGATGCGGCGACTGTGCCTCTTGCGGCTGCATTGATCAAGCTTAATGGTGTTGCTGAGGTTTATTTTTCAGGGAAATTCATCACTGTTACTCAAACGGGGGCTGTTAATTGGGATATTCTTGAGAAAGCTGTGACAGAAGCTGTGCTTGTGAACATTGCAGGGCACAATCCTGATTTTGACCTTTCGGCTAACAAGGCCGGCAGTGGACAGCCTCTTTCTGGTGAGCTTGCCCGGATCAATGCGATTTTGGATTCTACCATACGTCCAGCTTTACAGCGTGACGGCGGCGATCTTGAGGTGCTTGCTTTGACCGGCAATGTGCTGACGATCAGTTATCAAGGGGCGTGTGGCTGCTGTCCGCATGCGGCGATGGGGACTCTTTTTGCGATACAGAATATTCTAAGGGATCATTACAAAGCGGACATTCTGGTTGAAATGGCGTAACTATGTTCAAGATCCATAAGAAGGTCAAATACGCGCTCATTGCGCTTAAGCACATGTCGGCTTGTAAACCCAAAGAGTTGGTTACAGCTAAGGAGATTTGCACACGATTTGACATCCCTTTTGATCCAACCGCGCGCGTCCTTCAGTTGATGGCTCAAAAAGGTGTGCTTAAGGCGGAGCAGGGTGCCCATGGAGGGTATCGACTTGTCGGTGACTTGGACAAGTTGACGATCTATGGTCTCAGCCAGATGGTCATTGGAGGTGTTGCGGTGACGGATTGTGTGTCAGAAAAGGGCGGTTGCCACCGCGTGGATGAGTGTGTTCTTAAGGGCGCTATGGCCAAGTTGAACGCGAGGATCGTGGGTGCGTTTAAAGGTGTTTCCGTGCGCGAGATGATATGACACAAGAAAAAGAGAAACCACAGGTTCCGGAGTCGGTCCTTTCGGGCGAATACAAGTATGGCTTCGTTACCGATGTTGATTCTGACACATTGCCTAAAGGCTTGAATGAGGATGTGATCCGCCTCATTTCCAGCAAGAAAGGCGAGCCTTCTTTTATGTTGCAATGGCGTTTGAAGGCATACCGTTATTGGCTGACCATTAAAGAACCTCATTGGGCGAACTTTCAGTACGATCCTATCGATTATCAGGACATCCGTTATTATTCTGCGCCCAAGAAAAAAGGCACGGATCCCAAGAGCATGGATGAGGTCGATGCCGAGATTGTTAAAACCTTTGAAAAACTCGGGATCCCTTTGAGTGAACAGAAGCGTTTGTCCGGCGTGGCCGTCGATGCGGTCTTTGATAGTGTTTCCGTCGGGACAACCCATCAGAAGGATCTGGAGAAGATGGGCATTATCTTTTGCCCTATATCGGAAGCTTTACATAAATGTCCAGAACTTGTTCAAAAATATCTCGGGAGTGTGGTTCCTGTGACGGACAATTTCTTTGCTGCTCTCAATGCTGCTGTCTTTACCGACGGGTCCTTCTGTTATATTCCGCCGGGAGTCCGTTGCCCTGTTGAGTTGTCGACGTATTTTCGTATTAATGCCAAGGATACCGGGCAGTTTGAACGCACGCTTATCATTGCGGACAAGGGCTCTTATGTCAGTTATCTGGAAGGTTGTACAGCTCCGGTGCGTGATGAAAATCAGTTGCACGCAGCTGTGGTTGAGCTCATTGCCTTGGACGATGCCCAGATCAAATATTCCACGGTTCAGAACTGGTATGCGGGGGATAGGGATGGTAAGGGCGGTATTTATAACTTTGTGACCAAGCGCGGGAAATGCGTTGGACATCGTTCCAAGATCTCCTGGACTCAGGTTGAGGCTGGGAGCGCGATCACCTGGAAGTATCCGAGTTGCATTCTTAAAGGAGATTATTCCGTCGGAGAATTTTATTCTGTTGCGCTGACCAACAATTGCATGAAGGCGGATACGGGTACCAAGATGATCCACATGGGCCAGCACACCCGCAGCACTATTATTTCGAAGGGCATTTCTTCGGACCGTTCTCATAACAGTTATCGGGGGCTGGTCAAGATCATGCCGACAGCAACGGGGGCGAGAAATTTCTCTCAGTGCGATTCCATGCTTGTGGGCAATAATTGCAGTGCGAATACGTTCCCGGATATCCAGATCAAGAATAATACAGCTGTGGTCGAACATGAGGCGACCACATCCAAGATCAATACCGAGCAGATCTTTTATCTTCAGTCCAGGGGGCTTACGAAAGAAGAGTCCATCTCTTTGGTCATCAATGGGTTTTGCAAGGAAGTATTTAAGACGCTGCCACTGGAATTCGCGGTCGAGGCGGTCAGATTGTTGGAGATGAAACTAGAGAATAGTGTCGGCTGAGTAGGGGCACGCCATGGCGTGCCCGTACACAGGTGCCCGTACATGTGCGGATTAATAGGAGTAATTATGTTAAGCATCAAAGATCTATACGCAAGTGTCGAAGGCAATCAGATCCTTAAAGGTTTGAGCCTGTCTGTCAAAGCGGGTGAGGTGCATGCCATTATGGGCCCTAATGGGTCGGGCAAGAGCACGCTATCTAAGGTTGTGGCCGGACATCCGCAATATGCTGTTGATAGCGGATCGATCGATCTTGAGATCGCGGGTAAGATGACCAGCCTCATCGGCATGGAGCCGGATGAGCGTGCGCGGGAAGGGCTTTTTCTGGCATTCCAGTATCCCGTTGAGATCCCGGGTGTTCCGACGTCGGAATTCCTGCGTTCGTCTTATAATGCGGTTTGTCGTCATCATGGCCTTGAAGAAATGGACCCGATTGATTTTGATGGTTTTCTCCGTGAGAAAATGAAGGTCCTTGAAATGGATGATAAATATATTGATCGTGCTGTGAACGTTGATTTTTCCGGCGGTGAAAAGAAGCGCAACGAGATCCTTCAGATGGCTGTTTTAAATCCCCGGTTGGCTGTGTTGGATGAGACGGATTCCGGGCTTGATGTAGATTCCATGAAGATCGTGGCCCATGGCGTGAACACGCTACGCAGTAAGCGCAATGCTATGGTTGTCATCACGCATTATCAGCGGCTTTTAAATTATATTAAGCCGGATATTGTTCATGTTCTTCATCAGGGGCGTATCATCAAGACCGCTGGCCCTGAGCTTGCATTGGAAGTTGAGACCAGGGGTTATGATTGGTTAATTAAATAATATGACAGATCCCAAGCCGCTTACAACATCACAGGTGATACGGATCCCGCCTCATAAGAAGGCAGGGGATGTTCTCCGTGTGCCTTCTTCGGCCACTGATGTTCTGATCCATTTAGAAGCAGGGGCTGAAGTTGCTGTGGTGTTATCGATCGCGGTGGGCTTGCCCACTTCTCAGGTGAGTGTTGTTCTTGAAGACGGTGCCCGTCTTGAATTGTTGCGTATGATCAATCCGGGTGTGGCTTTTGCTTGTGAGAGCCGCTTGCAGGTGAGACAGGCGGCAAACAGTTCTTTGCGTTCGTTCTTTGTGACCAAAGGCGGGAATGCCGTGCGTGATCATGTGAACATTCTTCTTGAAGGGCAGGGCTCTGAAGCTTTTTTGAACGGTTTGCATCATTTGGCGGGTGATGCTGAGGCGGAAAGTCATACGTTGGTGGATCATGCGGCTCCCTCAACGATGAGCAATCAGCTTTATAAGAGCATATTGCGCGATAAATCTCATTCTGTTTTCAATGGCAAGATCATGGTCCGTCGGGAGGCTCAGCTCACAAATTCATATCAGCTTAACAAGAACCTTCTTTTGAGCTCTGAAGCGAGGGTGGATACAAAGCCTCAGTTGGAGATCTTTGCAGATGATGTGAAGTGCTCTCATGGCGCGACCATAGGTCAGCTCGATGATGAGCAGATGTTTTACCTGCAGACCAGGGGTATGGACCGTGCTTTGGCGGGTGAGATGCTCATTCATGGTTTTATTGAGGATGTGCTGGATCAGATCAAAGATGTGCGTTTGCGTCAAGAAGTTGAGGCTGTTCTTCAGGGAGACGTCGGGTATGTTTGATATTAATAAGGTACGCAAAGATTTTCCTAATCTTTCCACGCGCGGCCGTGATGACAAGCCGATCATTTATTTTGATAATGCGGCGACTACGTTCAAGCCATGCCAGGTTATTTCGTCGACCCATTCTCATTATTGTCATCGTACGGCGAATATTCATCGCGGGGTTCATTATTTGAGTGAGGAGGCGACGGCTGAATATGAATCAAGTCGCGAAAAGGTCCGCGCATTCCTGAAGGCCAAAGACAATTTCGAGATCATTTTTACAAAAGGTGCGACTGAATCGATCAATCTCGTCGCATGCAGCTATGGGCGTAAGTTCATTAAACAGGGCGATGAGGTCATTGTTTCCGAGATGGAGCATCATTCTAATATCGTTCCGTGGCAGATGCTGAGGGACGAAACAGGGTGCGTGCTTAAGGTGATCCCTTTTGATGATAAGGGTGAGCTTTTAATGGATGAATACCGCAAGCTTCTTTCGCCAAGGACAAAATTGGTATCTATTGTTCATGTCTCCAATTCCTCGCCTCGCGCAGACAGCATCAAAATCGGTACGGAAGACTGGGCCCGCAACCACCGTGTCAATGACAGTCCATCTTCACCGGGCAGCATCAGGTCCAG
>CAJBYM010000096.1 GCA_903959815.1 Candidatus Omnitrophota bacterium | reverse complement strand
GGGTCAGGGGAGGGGGGATCGTACTTGACCCTCATCATGATCATCGCCTGGCCATGGCCTTTGCCGTCCTCGGGCTCAAAGTGGGTATTACGGTTAAAGATGTCGAATGCACGTCAAAATCCTATCCTGGTTTTGTAAACGATTTCAAGAAAATATTGGTCAAGCATAAACAATGACACAGCCACGCATTCTTTTTCTGTTTTTATGTGTTGCTTTATTTTTCGTAACAGTAAAAACATTGCATGCTGATGTGCGTTTGGGCAGTGCTCGTCTGGGCAGTGCCAGATTGGGTATTGGTCCTGCCGTGGATCCTTGCGCAGGAACACCGTCCGCAGGAACGGAGTGTACAGGCGGGGCGAAATATGTCGGCACATTTGATCCGTTGGATGGAGGGGGTGTTAAGAAATATATGACAACACCGGCCGATGCGGGGTTGAAACAATGGGCACCTGTCTTTGAAAACAATCTTACAGCGACGAGCACAACGGATGGTAGTGCCAATACAGTCGCGTTGGAGGCCAGAGGGGCGACCTACGCGGCAGGGTATTATTGTGGAACATTATCGGCCAATGGTTATAGCGATTGGTTTTTGCCATCGCGAAATGAGCTTGCTTTGCTTTATGCAAACAAGGTTGCCATAGGTGGTTTTGATGTGTCGGGTGGTTGGCCAGCGTCCTACTATTGGTCGTCCACGGAGCGCGATACCAATAGTGCCTATGACCGGATTTTCAGTAATAACACTCTGTACAACGACGTCAAGAGCGGCGCCCTTAGCGTGCGTTGTGTCCGCAGATATTAGAATGACGCGTCTCCATATTTTGCAATGATTTACACGTCTGCTGCATTAAAAACTCTTTGACTTCCCATCCCTTTTTGGTTAATATTGGTACATTATTTTAACCCCCAAAGGACCTTATGATTAAAAAATTCATTAAGTTATTAAAGAGATACTTTGATGATTTCTTAGGGATGTTCTCCAATGATATGGGCATCGACTTGGGAACGGCAACCACGCTTGTTTTCGTTAAAGGTGAAGGCGTGGTCTTGTGCGAGCCCTCCGTTGTGGCCATTCACAAAGAGAGCAATACCGTTGTGGCGGTCGGTGAAGAAGCCAAGCGCATGCTCGGTCGTACGCCGGAAAGTATCGTGGCCATACGTCCGATGAAAGACGGTGTTATTTCTGATCCTGAAGTGACCGAGGCGATGCTCAAGCATTTTATCCGCAAGGTTCAGCCGCGCCGGTTTTTGGTGCGTCCGTCCATTGTCATTGCGATCCCGCCGGGGATCACCGAGGTCGAGAAGCGTGCGGTCATTGATTCTGCCGAGCACGCAGGTGCGCGTAATGTCATTTTGATCGAACAGCCGAAAGCGGCTGCGATCGGTGTCGGCCTTCCGGTCAATGAACCGGGCGGTAACATGGTCATCGACATTGGTGGCGGTACGACAGATTTTGCAGTCATTTCCCTGGGCGGTATTGTGTATTCGAAGTCGATTAAAGTCGCGGGTGATGAGATGGATATGGCCATTATGGAATATCTGCGCCGCACGTATAATATTATGATCGGTGAGCGCACATCCGAAGAGATCAAGATCCGCATTGGTTCAGCGCATCCCTTGGAAGAAGAACTCACCATGGACGTGCGCGGGCGTGATCTTATCGCTGGCCTTCCCAAAACCATTTCGATCACATCCGTTGAGATCCGTGAAGCCTTGGCGGACACGGTGCAGGCTATTGTTGATGCGTCGAAATCAACGCTCGAGCATACACCGCCGGAACTTGCGGCCGATCTCATTGATCGAGGCATTGTTATGGCCGGTGGCGGTTCCTTGTTAAGAGGCCTTGATCGTCGCATTGCCGAGGAAACAGGTTTGCCGGTGCATGTGGCCGATGACCCGACGATCGCGGTCGTTATGGGTACAGGGGACATGCTCAACATGCCCCATCACTTGCGCAAGCGTTTGATGCCCCAGGCGAAATTGGATTTTTGAAGGAATATTCATTCTTGATGTCATGATGGTCTAGGGGCGGCCCGTTGGGTCGCCCGTATTATTTATGCTAAAGATCCCCAAAAACCTCATCTATGTTCTGGTCATTGTCGCTCCTTTCTGGCTTTTATTTTTTAATTCCCCGTTCTGGCATGGCCTTAAATTAAAAACCATGGGTACCGCTGCTTCCTGGGTCAGCGTGGCCAATGTTCCGCTTAAAGAAGTTCAGATCCTTTTGTCCTATCGTATCAATTACGCAGACTACAAAAAGTTTCAGCGTGAGAATATGACCCTGAGGGCGAAGTCGGTTGATCTGGATGAAGTGCGGGATGAGAATGCACGGTTAAGAGGGCTTTTGGGTTTGAAGGCGCGCCAGGAATTTACAACGATCGCAGCGCAGGTGATCGCGCGTGATCCGGCGAACTGGAATTCGTCACTGATGATCAACAAGGGTCGTTCCGACGGGGTTAAGCCGGGCATGCCGGTCATTAATGCTCTGGGTGTGGCGGGTAAAGTGGCTGAGGTCGCAGCGCATTCGGCTAAGGTCATTTTGGTGAATGATCCGGGTTTTAGTGTTGCGGTGGTTGATCAGCGTTCGCGTGAAGCAGGGCTTTTGAGCGGGTCGCTCTCAGGTGAGTGCCGTTTGTCGTATTTGCCAGAAGATAGTGATGTGAAGGCGGGCGATCAGATCGTGACATCCCGTTTGAGCAATGCATTTCCCGAAGGGCTTGTCGTGGGTCAGGTGGTTGAAGTTTATCCTCCTGGCGGCATATCCGATGCCCGTGCTCAAGTGAGGCCCGCGGTCGACGTGGCCAAGATCGAGGAGGTTCTCGTTGTTAAATAATATCTTATGTGTAGGGGCGGGTTTTAAACCCGCCCTCATGTGTTAATAAGTCATGCGCCAGATCCTGATCATCCCCATTCTGTGTTATCTGTTTCAGTTATGTGAATATTGTTGTTTCAGCCTTTTCGGCAGCTGGGGAGATCCTCATCTGATGTTGCTTCTGGTCATTTTCTTTTATCTTTATTCGGGCATACGTTTTAGCCTTTGGGTCGCGTTGTGCGCTGGTATTTTAAAAGATTGTTTCAGTACCATGCCTTTTGGAACGCATATTTTTAGCTATATGGTGTGTGCGTGTTTTGCTGTCTTTATCCGCAAGCATTGGTACGAGCGCGGTTCATCGGTATCAAAACTCATGATGGTCTTTCTTCTGACGGCGGCGCATACCCTGATCATGGCATTCTTGTTTAAGATGGTGTTTGAAGAAGTGCACTGGCTCGACGTTGTCACCAGTGTGTGGCTTCCGGAAATGCTGGCCACCATGGTCGTGGCGCTGTTTATCTTTAGGCGCTTGCTCGACGTGGCCAGGTTGTTGAAATTTTAACCCGCATAAACAGGACAAGTCGGGTTTAATATGCGCATCAATATCATACGCAATATCATCATCGGCCTTTGTGCCCTCATCGTGTTTGATCTGGTTTATTTGCAGGTCATCCGCGGCGGGTATTTCTTCCGTCAGAGCGAGGGCAATTCCATTCGCATCATTCCTTTTGAAGGCAAGC
>CAJBYM010000095.1 GCA_903959815.1 Candidatus Omnitrophota bacterium | reverse complement strand
TCTTCAGGAAGAAAACCCGTGTTCTTTTGATTTTCTTTCGGACGAGCAAGGTCGATCTCTGCATGCGCCGTATTAACATCGCCACAAATAATAATACGCCGCCCTGCCTGACGAAGCTTTTCTACGTTCTTAAAGAACTGATCATAAAATGCAAGTTTAAAAGGAACCCGTTTGTTCCCCGCCCCGCCATTGGGATAATAAATATTAAATAAAACAAAGGCACCAAAATCAAGGACCAATGTACGGCCTTCGCTGTCAAACAACGGCTTTCCCAAACCGCATTCCACCGTCTTCGGCACCTGCTTGGTGTAAACAGCAACGCCGCTATATCCTTTTTTCTCAGCGGAACACCAAAAAGATGTGTACCCCGGCACATTCAGCAAATCATCGTCGAGCTGAGACCTCTCGGCCTTGGTTTCCTGCAGGCAAAGAACATCCGGAGCTTCCCGGGTCAACCAGGCTACAAAACCTTTCTTCTGAACCGCACGGATACCGTTAACATTCCAGCTGATTAAACGCATAATGTTTTTATAACCTGTTTCAATGCCGGCGCAACATCAAGTTTCTTTATTTGAGCTGCCGTGAACCATCCCCAAGCATCATGCTCAAAAGATTTCTTCACATCCAAATTCTTGGCGCGAACTCGAAATATAAAATACAAGATACGATCATGGCCATGCTCCCACGCGAACACATCCAGACATGCCAACGGAACAATGGCCAGCCCCGTCTCCTCTTTCCACTCCCTGATAAGGGCTTGGGTCAATTCTTCTCCACGATCCACTTTCCCACCAGGGAATTCCCACTTACCCGGCCAGCCTTTGCTTTGGGCAGAACGTTGCATTAATAAGAAACGGCCTTGAGGATCCTGAAGGATGCCCCGCAAGACCAGCGTATAAGATCTCTTTATCATAATTAGGGAATATCAGGTTTTCTTACGGCTGATCTTGGCAAAACCTCCCAGAACGCGTTCCAGAAGCTCACTCCAAACCACACCATAAGTTTTATCAAAATAAACAGTTTGTTCGACGTCCAAGCCATCCACCTTGGCGATCTGAACGCCGGCCTGAAATCTAGGCTTTCCTTCCATTGAACTATCCAAACTCTTGCACCAGCAAACTTCTCCCTGCATAAAAACAACCTGCTCACTCTTGGGTAAATGAAGGTCCATCCACAAAAGATCTCCCGTTTCAAGACGTTTGGGAGATTCAAACGACAACCCGTGAACAGAAATATTCTTGGAGAACCCAATGTAGGTATGATCACGGCCCTCGATCATTTCTTCAGTGATCTTGAAATCCACCTCTGCCGTAAAATCATAAGGGATCCTGAATTTTATCTTGGCATCAGTTTCATAACGCGGATATTTTCGTTTGTTTTCAATAGATTGTTCCATAAAACATCCCCTACGCCATTGCTTTGACAAGGAAATCACAAAAGCCGTCGACCACGCACTGAGTCTTGGCATCAAGCTCTTCAGCATATTTCCCGTCAGAATAATGGATCACGCCCAATGCCGGAGCATTTTCACCCAACACAGCTTTAACAGGAACGGGAATGGACAACATCCCCATATATTTAGCATAAGTATGTAACGCCTGCAAACAAAGATCACCACCACCCTCGGCATTGCCTGCCGATGTGAACGCCGCAAATTTCTTACCCACAATTTTCCCATGGAACCACAGCGATCCCGTCGAATCCATAAATGCTTTCATCTGCGCCGACACATTCCCGAAATATGTCGGAGAGCCCATGATCACAAGATCGGCGTCCAGAAGAATATCAGCTGTAGCTTGGGGTAAAGCACGCATCACATGAAGCACTTCTTTTGCTTTAACAGAAAGATCAGACTTTTGGACCCAAGATGCGTCCTGGACTCGGAATAAACCTGTGTTAATGCCACGTGTTTCTAATCCCTGAAAAAAAGCTTTTGCCACCAGATAATCGTTGCCGCACACTGAATGAAAAACAATAACAGCTTTCATGAGTTATTCCCCATTTTCCATACATTAGATCATCATATACGACGCTGCGATCAAGACGATCGCGTACGGCAATGACATTAAGAACATGCGCACATAGGACAATCCGATCTTGCGTGCGATCGCACTGGTCAAAAGAAAAAGGAATGCCGCTTGCCCACTGGGCGTTAAAATTGAAAATATATTTGTGCCAGCATTGATCACAAGACACAAACGATCGAACTGTACCCGGTCTACAAGCCCCTGTGTGAACGCATTATACGCCTGATGGACGTAGATTGTCCCTACAAAAACATTGTCACTGACCGATGAGAGTATCCCGCTCGCTGTAAAAAAAGAGTACAGCTGTTCTTTACCACTGCCCTGGAGCGCCCACACCGTTATCGGATGAAAAAGCCCTTGCGTTTCAATCATCGCCACGATCACAAAGAAAACCACCAGGAGTGCTGTAAACGGCATCGATTCTGCAAAAGCAGCGCCGATCCGATGCTCATCGGTCTGTCCGGTTAATATCGGCAAAGAGATCAAAAGGCCAAGGCCGATGACGCCGACGGGAGCAACCTGAAATGCAAGCGCGAGCATCAAACATGCAAAAACAGCGCCCATAATGATCAATTTTATTTTATACGGATGCGTTTCATGCGCCAAGTCTTCTTGCGCTCTTTGTTCAAAAGCCACCCCTATCCTCTGAGGAAGCTGATATCCAAAACCAAAAATGCGCATACGAAAATGCTCCAATCCCCAGCACATCAGAAGCCCCAAAAGTTGAAGGGGAATTGAGAAATGCGCCATCTTCACATAGAAATCCTGAAAACTCCAACCAGCGTAATGACCAATAATGATGTTTTGAGGCTCACCGATCAATGTCGAGATCCCGCCTAAAGCTGTTCCGATTGCGCCATGCATTAAAAGATTTCTTAAAAACCCGTCGAACTCTTCCTGTTCATCCGGTGTTTCACTTCCCGTGTGTTTATGAAGATCCTTCGCCGCCACACACACCGTGATCATGACCGCAACAACCGTTAGCGCATCCAACCACGCTGATAAAAAAGCACCTGTAAACAAAAAGACCAGACTTAAAACAACCTTATTCCTCGTCATGGCAAAAAGCCGCATAAAGATCCAGGTCAAAAGCGGCTTCATGAAATAAATCCCAGGGACCATAAAAATGAGCAGCATGATAACGTCAATATTACCGTGGATTTCCTTCATCACACTGGCCACCGGTGTCATTTTAAGAAAGAGCACCTCAAGGGCAAGAACACCGCCGGGAAACAAAGGATAACATTGCAGAGAAAAACAAAGAATTAAAAGAAACTCTGCTAAAACCACCCATCCTGTCCAAAACGGACCCCACGTTATCAATAATACAGGATTTAAGATAATAACGGCCAGAAGGGACGCCTTATACCAGTCAGGCGCGCTATCCATGAACAACGACCATGCGCTCTTTCCAATTTTTCTCATAAATGATCCTTCATCAACAATAAAAAGGCCGCCACTTGATACCTTGATCAAATAGCGGCCTCATGAAAATTCTCCGACAATCAGATCCCTTACTCGATCTTTACGGCCGCGATATCAAGCTTACTCACCCCTAATGCTGTCATCGTATCCAAAACATCGACAACATCTTTAAAGCGGGTCTGTTGATCAGACCTTAGGTAAACACTCAGGCCTGGATTTGCCTTTTGCATAGCCGCCAGATCTTCGCGCAGTTCCTTATTTGTGACCAATTTATCATCCAAATAAACCATGCCCTCATTGGTGATCGTCACAACGATCTGCTTCATTTGACCGATATCATGTGGCTGGGCATTGGTTGATTCAGGAAGTTTAACCTTAATGTTCGATTGATAAATAAGAGGTGTTGCCACCATAAAAATAACAAGAAGGACCAAGATCACGTCGGTGAACGGCGTGATATTGATCTCAGCAACAAGAGGCTTTTTCTGGTGACGTTTTCTCATTCTCTAGACCCTGTGATAAGATCCAGTGTTTCCGATGCTGCGAGGTCCATATCCATCAAAAAACGCTCAATGCGGCTCTGACAATAGTTATAGGCAATAACCGCAGGAACAGCCACACACAAGCCCACCGCCGTGCAAATAAGGGCTTCAGCGATACCATTAATAACAACAGCCATACCGCCAGCTCCCTGCTGGGCGATATCCTGGAATGCACGGATGATCCCAAGGACCGTTCCAAAAAGACCGATATAAACCGCTGTACTGCCGATCGTCCCGATAATGGCAATACGGCGCTCAAGCTTAATGGTTTCAATGGTGATCTGCCGCTCCATGGCATTGTCAATCACACCACTGGCGCTGCCACGAAGCCCCAAACCCACACCCACAACCCTGGCAAAAGGCGTGTTCGTGTTGTTGCACAGTTCCTTAGCCTTGGGCGTATTCCCACGACGGATCTGGTCAGCAATATCAAGCATGAACGTTTCACGGCGTGTTCTTGAGCCCTGATAATAAAGGATGACACGTTCAATAATAACGGCCAAAGAAATTGTAGAAAGGAACAACAGTGCGATAACTGTTCCACCACCAAGCTGTAACATTTGCCATAGGGACATGAAAAAACCTCTTTCTATTAGGGAACGCGCGTTAAGAATACTGTTGAAACTCTAACAAAAACACACGCTGACGTCAATGAAAAGCCCTAAAAAAGAACGGAGCGCACTATTTTGATAGTGCGCTCCGGTTATTCTCTGTAAAACGCTTATTACTTCTTTTCTGCAACGATCTGCATGTCCGTAAACGACTTCACCACAAAGAAGACAGACACAGCAAAGAAACCAGCCGCTAACATCATGTTCATCTGTGCACTTAACTGAAGCGCGATCTCGATCGCCAACAACCCGAAAAGAGTCGTGAATTTGATGATCGGATTAAGCGCCACAGAAGACGTGTCCTTGAAAGGATCGCCGACCGTATCACCGACAACAGATGCTGCATGAAGATCCGTACCTTTTTCACGCAGATCAACTTCAACCACCTTCTTCGCGTTATCCCACGCACCGCCGGCATTGGCCATAAAAATAGCCTGGAACAGCCCGAAGATAGCGATAGAGATCAGATAGCCGATAAAGAAGTAGGAATTCAAGCACGCGAATGAAAGTGTCGCAAAAAGCACCGCAAGAAATAGATTGATCATCCCCTTCTGCGCAAACATAGTGCAGATCTCGACGACCTTCTTACTGTCTTCGGTAGAAGCCTTATCAGAACCTTCCAGCTTGATGTTCTTCTTGATGAACTCAACCGTATGATACGCACCCGCAACAACTGCAAGGGTTGATGCACCCGTGAACCAATAGATCATGGAGCCGCCCAATAAGAGACCCAATAAGAAAGGCGGATACAAGATCGACAAGTACTCGAGATTGATCGTCAAACCAGCGGTCAAGATCATGATGATCGAAAAGATCATCGTGGTTGCGCCGACCACCGCCGTACCGATCAAGACCGGCTTGGATGTCGCCTTGAACGTGTTCCCCGCACCGTCGTTGGATTCAAGGAAATGCTTCGCTTTCTCGAAATCAGGCGTGAACCCGAAATCTTTCTTCATTTCGTCAGCCGAAACTTTCTCGATGAGCGAAAGCTCATAGATCGACTGTGCGTTATCTGCAACCGGACCGTAAGAATCAACCGCGATCGTGACAGGACCCATGCCCAAAAACCCGAACGCCACAAGACCAAAGGCAAACACAGACGGAGCAAGCATCAACATGCCAAGCCCCATGCCACTAATAAGATACGCAACCGCCATCAAAACCGCGATCACAAGGCCCATCCAGTAAGCACTGAAATTGCCCGTCACAAAACCCGCAAGAATATTGAGCGAAGCCCCACCCTTTTTGGATGACTCGACGATATTCTTAACGAATGCAGATTCTGTCGATGTGAAGATCTTAACAAGCTCAGGAATGATCGCGCCTGCAATAGTGCCGCAAGAAATGATCCCTGCAAGCTTCCACCACATGGTGCCGTCCCCCATCGTGGGGATCAAAACATAAGATGCCACGAATGTGAATCCAATAGATACAAGCGATGTGATCCAAACCAAAGAGGTCAACGGATCTTCAAAGTTCATTTCCTTAGCTGTCGCATAACGCGCCCTGGCATAGATATCATTGACCCAATAAGAGAACGCACTGGCAATGACCATCAGTAAACGCATGACGAAGATCCAGACGAGAAGCTGAACCTGAACAATAGGATCCTTGACCGCAAGAAGAATGAAAGAAATAAGCGCGACACCTGTAACACCGTAGGTCTCAAAGCCATCAGCCGTCGGACCAACAGAATCGCCTGCATTATCACCCGTGCAATCCGCGATAACACCCGGATTACGCGCATCATCTTCCTTAATATTGAACACGATCTTCATCAGGTCAGAGCCGATATCCGCAATCTTGGTAAAAATGCCGCCTGCGATACGCAAAACAGAAGCACCCAAAGACTCACCGATCGCAAAACCGATGAAACAGGCACCCGCGTAGGAAGGATCAATGAACAAAAGAATGCAAAGCATGACTAGAAGCTCGATCGAAATAAGGAGCATACCGATCGACATACCCGCTTGTAACGGGATCGAATACACCGGGAACGGCAAACCCTTAAGCGACGCAAACGCCGAACGGGAATTAGCCATGGTGTTAATGCGCATACCGAACCAAGCCACACCGTAGCTGCCCGCGATACCAATCAGCGAACAGATGAGGATCATCGCGACCTTGGCAAATTCCATATGACGCAGCCAACCGAAATACGCGATCATGACAAGCCCGACCAAGATCTCAAGGATTAAAAGAAATTTACCCTGAGTAATAAGGTAAGTCTTGCAGGTTTCATAAATCAGCTCAGAAATATCCTTCATGGCCTTATGAACCGGCATCTTCATAATGCTGACGAATTGAACCAAGCCGAACATAAGCCCGAACAAACAAATGATGATGCCATAAAGCAAAAGTGTCTTGCCATCCACACCCAAAAACGAAACGGACGCGAGGTCAGGAACGATCAAATCCGCCTCACCGGCCCAGGCAGGTGCCAATCCTGACACCAAAAGCACAAGCGGTGTCAATAGCACGGGTTTTAAGAGAGCTTTTACAAAACGACTCATAACCAATCCTCCTTGTAGATTTAACTTCAAGTACATCAAAAACTTGAATTGTTCGAATATACCTCTGTTTTGACCTCACGTCCAGCCTAAAATGAGAATTCAGCGACTTGACAATCAAACGTCATCTGGTAGGCTATGTTAATCTTAAGTTTAAACCTTTATTAAAGGTAACCACCATGATCATCGGCATTGTTAAAGAAACCTTTCCAGGCGAATCACGCTGCGCTCTTGTGCCTGCCGGGATTGCCCGTTTGGTTAAGAAAGGCTGTGTTCTTCTTATAGAAGCCGGCCTTGGCTCTTCTACCCATATACCCGACAGTGAATACCTTAAAGCTGGCGCTCAAATCAGTCCACGTCATGATATCCTGGCTACTGCAGATATTCTGCTTCATGTGCGCAAGCCATCTATAGATGAAATCAAGCAAATGAAGGCCAGCGCGATCCATATCAGTTTCCTGGATCCGTTCAATGAAAAGGATCTCGTCTCTGCTATGGCTGAACGCGGCATTTCCGCTGTAAGCCTTGAAATGATCCCCCGCACGACCATTGCGCAAAAAATGGATGCCTTAAGCTCTCAAGCTAATTTAGCTGGATATGTCGCTGTGATCCTGGCTGCGCAGCGGATCAAAAAGATCCTGCCCATGATGATGACCCCATCAGGCACAATATCCCCTGCCCGTGTATTTGTCATTGGCGCAGGTGTTGCCGGATTACAGGCCATCGCTACGGCCAAGCGTCTAGGTGCGCGTGTAGACGCGTTTGATACCCGTCCTGTGGTCAAAGAACAGGTGCAATCTTTAGGTGCAAAATTCGTCGAAATCGATCTCGGTGAAACCGGACAGACCAAGAATGGCTATGCCAAGGCATTGACACCCGAACAGCTTGCTCAACAACGCGACGCGATGGCCAAGGTCTGCGCTCACTCCGATATTGTGATCACAACCGCCCAGATCTTTGGCAAAAAAGCACCTGTCATTATCACCCGCGATATGATCGCAGGCATGAAACCCGGAAGTGTGATCGTTGACATGGCCATTGAATCAGGTGGAAATGTCGAGGGTGCAAAATTCAATGAAGAGATCATTATCAACGGCGTACGCATCATCGGTCTCGGGAACCTCCCCGGCCACGCCTGCGTCAATGCTTCCGAAATGTTCAGCGCGAATCTTGTGAATTTTATTGAACATTTCTGGAGCAAAGAACAAAATACATTCGTACTTAATACGGATGATGAACTCATCAAAGGCTGCCTGATCACACATCAGGGAAAGGTTTTAAAGTAAACCATGGAACACCAGATCATTCCCTTCATCTTTCTCCTATACATCCTGGCATTATCCATTTTCTTGGGTTTTGCGCTGATCAGCCGCGTGCCGCCGCTTCTTCACACACCGCTGATGTCCGAAGCTAATGCGATTTCCGGCATTACCATTGTGGGTGCTCTGATCGCAGCAGGTTCCGGCGATGCCAATTCCCCGTTAACCATTTTTCTCGGAGTTGCAGCCGTAGCCATGGCCACATTCAATGTGGTCGGCGGCTACCTTGTGACGGAACGCATGCTTAAAATGTTCAAATCGAAAACATCGACCCAATCCACTGGCGTTAAGAAAGCTTAAACCATGAACCATCTTTCCTATGTCAATCTTGTCTATATTGTCAGCTGCATCCTCTTTGCTTTCGGGTTAAAATTCCTGGGTTCACCTGAAACAGCACGTAAAGGCAACTGGATGTCAGCCTTGGGGATGCTCCTCGCTGTCATAGCCACCCTGACATCACGCGAAATTATTTCCTTTCAATGGATCCTTGTGGGTGGGATCATCGGCATCAGCCTGGGTTACTATGTGGCCATGCGTGCCGCCATGACCCAAATGCCTGAAATGGTGGCTCTGTTGCATGGCTTCGGCGGACTTGCCAGCGTTTTTGTAGATTGGAGCGCCTACCACAATCACACACCTGAAAACGCCATTGTTATCACCGCTATCTATCTTTCGATCCTGATCGGCGGGATCACCTTTACCGGAAGTCTGGTCGCATGGGGAAAACTCAGCGAACGCCTGCCAGGCAAAGCCATTCTGTTCCCGGGGCAACAAATGATCAATACATTAGCCCTGGCCATGGTCGTGCTTTTAGCCGTGCCATTCTTCATGAACCCGGGCTACTACCCCGTATTCCTGTGGATCCTCGGACTTTCACTAGTACTAGGGGTTCTGGTCGTCATTCCTATCGGCGGTGCGGATATGCCGGTCGTCATCTCTGTGTTAAATAGTTACTCGGGTGTTGTCGCCTGCACCACCGGCTTTGTCATCAACAACGTGCTGCTCATTGTTGTCGGCGCACTGGTTGGTGCCAACGGGATCATCTTAAGCATCATCATGTGCAAAGCCATGAACCGCTCTTTAAGTAATGTGCTTTTCGGAGCCTTCGCGGCTTCTAAAAAGAAAACTGCAAGCAGTGCCAAAGGTGAAGTGAAGGCCATGAGCCCAGCCGATGCATTCCTGGTCCTCGAAGCGGCGCGCTCTGTTGTGATCACACCTGGTTACGGTCTTGCCGTTGCTCAAGCTCAGCATGCTGTCAGAGAATTAGGAGAACTCCTTGAGAAGAATGGTGCGGATGTCAAATACGCCATCCATCCTGTCGCCGGACGCATGCCGGGTC
>CAJBYM010000094.1 GCA_903959815.1 Candidatus Omnitrophota bacterium | reverse complement strand
CAACACGCGAGTTCTTTCTCATATGTTTCAGGTGTGATCGTAAAGGTCACGGACTGACGCAACATGGGATGCGGATATTCCAGGGCATAAGAGATCTTGAAATCGTCCGCCGGCATGATCATGACCGATGCGCCGTTCTTGGCAACACAGATCGGTTCCTGGATCTGAAAATATTCTTTCTGTGCCTGAAGTTCAACAATGCCGGCCGACTTCAAACCCTTAACATATTCATTCGCACTGCCATCAAAGCCCGGCACTTCATCCCCATCGATCTCAACCGTGATATTATCGATCCCAAGCCCGGCCAGCACACTGACCAGATGCTCAACCGTATAAATAAAGGCTTCTTTATTCTTCAAAGCCGAGTAGCGCCCCGCTTCTCCGCCGCTGATAACATCCATATTCCCCAGCTTCATCACAGGATGGCCCGCCAGGTCAATGCGCACAAAACGAATGCCTTCATGGGCCTGAGCAGGCTTAAAAACCACATTCACCGTATGCCCGGTATGCAACCCCTTGCCCTTAAGAGCGACTTCTTTTGCAATTGTCTTTTGTTGGAGCATCATTTCAACTTTTCTTCGAGCAACTTGATCTTCTCTTCCAAGAGCGCAAGTTTCTCAATATATTTCGGAAGACGGCTAACAATCCCCATCTCATGAACCGCTGTTTTATAATCTTTCGCCGGTGTTCCGAACATCTTGGCACCCGGCGGAACATCCTTGATCACGCCTGATTGGGCTGCAATGATAGCCCCATCCCCGATATTCAAATGCCCGCCCATACCCGCCTGCCCGGCCACGATCACATGATCCCCGATATGACAACTTCCAGCAATGCCCGCCAATGCAATGATGATGCAATGACGTCCGATATGCGCATTATGTCCAACCTGCACCAGATTGTCGATCTTGGTGCCCTGCCCGATGAACGTTTTGTCAAATCGCGCGCGGTCAATGGTCACGCATGCGCCCAGCTCAACATCATCCTCGATCACAACCGTACCCATTTGCGGGATCTTGACATGAACTCCATCGACAGACGCATAACCAAAGCCATCCGCGCCAATCACCGTGCCGCTATGCACGATCACCTTATTACCCAACGTCACATTTTCACGCACCGTCACATGCGGATAGATCAAACAATCCTCTCCGATCAGCGTCTTCTGACCGACAAAACACCCGGCACAAATAACGGTATTACGCCCGATCTTGACACCTTGTTCGATCACCACATACGGGCCGATACCCACGCCCTCACCCACAACAACCGACGGATCGATCACAGCGGTGGCATGAACACCCTGGATCTTAGGCGTAAGATCTTCCTTGATCATAGAAATAACCTTGGAGAACGCGGCCGAAGGATTTTGCGTCTGGATCACAGCCTTGCCCTGCACAAGAACATCTTCTCCCACGATGATCGCCGATGCACCGGTGCCAGCCGCCAGATGAAGATACTTGGAATTGGCCAAAAAAGTCAAATCCCCGGGCTGGGCCTCTTTGATACCTGCGATGCCCTTAATAAGAAGCGCGCCGTCACCGACGACGCGCCCCTGGATAGCCTTTGCGATCTCAGCCAGCGTTTTTTTCATTAACACATTACTTCTTATCTTGCTTCGTATAAGCCTCATTAAGGCTCTTTAAGATCGGTTCCGTGATGTTCATGCTCTGATCACCATAAATGAGCACGCGATCATTGAACACATACGCGTAACCCTCTTTCTTGGCATACTCGCTGACCGTCTTTTCGATCTCCATGAGGATCTCGCGCACTTTCTCGTCGCGAGCCTTGGTCAGATCCGTACGCTTCTGCTGATCGAACGCCAGAAGTTCAGCCTTGAGTTTCTCGATATCCTTCTCGATCTTGGCCTTCTCATCATCTTTAAGCGCAGCCGTCTTGCCCTGAAGATCACGGATCGCATCGATCTTTTTTGTCCGCTCTTCCTGAAACTTCTTGTTATCCGCCTCAAGGACCTTGTCATAAGACTTGGTCTTCTCATATTCATCAAACATGCGGGCCAGGTCAACATAAGCGACCTTGCCTTTAAAATCCTGCGCATGTGCTTTGGGCGTCACAACAGCTCCGGCCAAAAATAAACACACCATGATCAATAAAACCTTCAACGACTTCATACGCCTCCTCCTTTTATCATGGGCGGGTTTCACCCCCCCCTACATATGATCCACTACGGCCCCGGACGCTACAAGCGTCCTGGTGGCCTTCGGGATGATCGAAAAAGAATCCTTTCTCGATCAAAATCCGCGACTCACGCTGAAATAAAACTTCCCGCTTCTTTTACTATCTTCACCCGGCTCTTTATCGAGCGGGATCCCGTAATCAAGCTTCATCGGACCGATCGGCGTCTTCACACGGAACCCGATACCATATCCGGCATAGATCTTATTCTTGCCAAAATCCGCGGCCTTGGCCCAGACATTGCCCGCGTCGAAGAATGTCGCGAACTTGATCACATCAACCAGCGGGATCGTATACTCAACACTCCCCAAAAGAATCGACTCGCCGCCGATCGCATCCTGGGTATTGCTATCCACAGGACCAATGGCACGTTCACTATAACCACGGATCGATTGCGCACCGCCCGCGAAATAACGTTCAAAGATCGGCACTTTCTGGGAACTGCCATAAGCATCAACCATACCGGCACGCCCGCTGAGCTCAACCACAGAATTATATTTCAACGGAACATAATACGCCGCATTGGTTTCAAGGCGATAAAACTCCTTGTCTCCGGCGAAAGGACCTCCAGCCAGGTCGGATGAAATGCTTCCCACCCAACCCTTGGTCGGCGAAATCGTGCTATCCCGATGGTCATTGGTCAAAGAAGCCCCGACGGAACTGACCGTATTCTTGCCGACCTCATCTCTCAGATCCTGAGAAACATTGTCTTCCATATTACTGATATCGACATTCTCAAGCCGATAATATCCGGCTGTCGACAGATAATCCGAAAGTTCTTTACCCGCGCGCAACTTGATACCGGTACGGGTCTGATCATAAGCGTAACCCGTATCATTCTGGCGCAATTGCTGCATGCGGTAAATATCAAATCCTGCCGAAACAGGATAATCAAACATCCACGGTTCGGTGAACGAGAGCATCTGGCTATTTCTTGTCGAACCGATCTCAGCGCGTGCGCTCAACTTCTGACCGCCACCCGTGAACGAAGGCCAATTCGCAAAATCAAAATTCTTCTGCTCAACCTCGACAAAACCGATCAGACTATCAACGGTCGAATACCCGCCGCCAAAACTGAACGACCCGGTCTTCGCCTCTTTCACTTCGACAAGAAGGTCCTTCTGATCCTGTGTCTCCGTATCCTGAATGTCAAAATTCACATCCTCAAAATAACCAAGATTGCCCAGGCGCTCTTTGCTCCGGCGAAGTTTAACGCCATCAAACTGATCCCCTGGATACATGCGCAGTTCCCGACGGATAACAAGGTCCCTTGTCTGCGTATTGCCCTGGACTTTGATCTTATTGATATAAGCAATGCCACCCTCCTCAACATCAAGCTTAAGATCCACGCGGCCGTCCTGCGGATTAAGAGACGTTGATTCACTCACCTTCGCAAAAATATACCCCTTGTCAAAATACAAGGAACGGATATTCGCCAGATCATCCGCCAGCTTGGCCTTGGAAAAGATCTTGCCCCGTTTGATATCCTTCATCGAAGTCTCGATCTCGGACTTGGACACGATCGCATTGCCCCCGACCGCAATATCACCGACATAATAACGCCGGCCTTCTTCAACTGTCAAATCGATGTTAACCAACCCCTGATGAAGTTTCTCGACGGTATAAGTCGCCTTGGCATCGATATAACCATTCTTCTCATAGAAAGCCTGAACACGGTCCATATCTTCCGCAAGAACGTCTTCCTTAAGATAGCCGGAATTAAAAATCCATGCGGAACGCGACTTCATCGTCTTGATGACTTTGTCGTCATTGTAAGCCGCATTGCCCAACACATTGATCTTGCGGATCTTCACACGGTAACCTTCACGGATAACAACGTGCAGGCTCACTTTATTTGTCGCCTCGTCCATGAATTGTTCAACATCCACTTCTGCCTGGGTCAGCCCCTTTTTAGCATAAAGTTCTTTGATGGTGTTGATGTCATCATTGAGCGCCTTCTTGTCGAGAAACTTGCCAATCTGTGTCTTGATCTTGGACAACACAACTTTCTTATTGTAAAAACGGATCTTCGAAAATGTGATCTCTTCAACAATGGGCTTTTCTTCCACATAAATAACAACCTTAAGGCCATCCCCATCTTCCTTACGGTCCACACGCACATCGGAAAAATAACCCGTGTTATAAAGACGCTTGAGATCATCCGAGATAACAGCCTGGCGGTATTCCTGCCCCACGCGGGTCTTGATCTTGGTCAGGATCGTCGCAATGCCGATGGACTTGTTGCCCTGGATATCAATGGCCTTAACAAGCTTGCCGGCCGGAGCATCCGGGACCGCCGGAGCATAAGACTCCACCGCCGCGGGTTTGACCACAGCTGCATCCAAAGCCGCAGTAACAGCAGCTTCATCTGCTTTGGCCGGCGTGCCCGTATCTTCAGCGGACGCGATGTTCAAATACATTAAAAGAGAAATAAAGCCTAAAACAATAAGTGGGAGTAGGGATATTTTTTTCATAGAGTTGAATTATACTTTCCTTGTTGGAGGCTGTCAAAACGTATCTATGCTATTCCTGATGAGCCGTTTCCAAATTATCAAAGCGAACAAACTGCTTGGAAAACCTCAACTTAATGGTGTCCGTGGGTCCGTTGCGCTGTTTGGCAATGATGATGTCCGCAAGACCGATATTCTCAGGTTTAGCATCATAATAATCCTCGCGTACCAGAAGCACGACCACATCCGCATCCTGTTCAATGGCCCCGGATTCACGCAAGTCTGAAAGCTGGGGCCTATGATCCTGCCGGCTTTCCACAGCTCGTGATAACTGGCTGATCGCGATAACAGGAACGCTGAGCTCACGCGCCAAAGCTTTAAGCGAACGGGATATTTCAGAGATCTCCTGCTGACGATTCTCGGATTTGCTGGTCGCTCCGCGCATGAGCTGTAAATAATCAACCACCACAAGCCCGATATTATGCGCAGCCTTCAGCCGGCGCGCCTTGGCGCGCAGTTCAAGCGGCGAGATCGCGGGGGTATCATCAATAAAATAAGGCGCATTCGATAACTTCGCGGCAGCGCGTGTCAAAAGGGGCCAGTCAGACGAGGCCAGCATTCCGGTACGGACTTTGGACGCATCCACCCGCGCCTGAGAACAGAGCATGCGCATGACCACCTGCTCCTTGGACATTTCAAGACTGAAAAATGCCACACCAATACCCTTTTCAAGCGCCGCATATTCGGCAATGGTCGCAGCAAAAGCACTTTTACCCATAGATGGCCGCGCCGCGACAACAACCAGGTCGGAACGCTGCAAGCCTGAAGTTAATTGATCAAATCTGTAAAAGCCCGTCGGAACACCCGTGACTGTTTCCTTACGGTGATACAAGGAATCAATGACCTTGATGGTCTCCTTGACAATATCCTTGACCATGTAGGTCTGCTGTTTCTGACGGGCATGCGCTATCTCAAAGATAAGGCGCTCGGCATCATCTACGAGGACACCGGCATCCGCCGAGTCCTCATAACTGCGGGCCACGATCTCTGTAGCATTACGGATCAGCTTGCGCTTGATCCCTTTTTCCTTAACAATTTCAACGTGATGCAGGACATTTGCCGAGGTTGGGATAGAATCAACAAGCTCCGCAAGAAAGGCCGAGCCTCCGACAGATTCCAAAACTCCGTCGCTTTTAAGACGGTCCGCGAGCGTGATGATATCTACGTTCTTGCGATCCGCATAAAGTTTGACGATACCGTCAAAAACCTTCTGGTGGGAGGCGTCATAAAAAAAAGAGCTATCGAGGCTTTCAATCACAGCCCCGATAGCTTCTTCATCCAATAGCATCGCCCCCAGAACGGCACGCTCCGCCGCCTGACTTTGCGGCGGTATTTTTATTTCTTCGTGACCCATAGCCGGAACTTACCTGTGACGTCCGGATGCAATTTCACGCCAACATCAAAAATGCCCAGTTCCTCGACAGGCTTCTCAAGCACAAGATCCTTGCGCTCATAAATAAAGCCTTCCTGCTCAAGGGCGCGCAAAATGTCGGTCTCAGAAACAGCACCATACAATTTTTCCTGATCATTGACTTCAACCGTGATCGTGCAGGACACCTTCGCGAGCTTCTCAGCCACAGCCTCGGCCTCTTTACGCTGTTCTTCGTAAATAGCGGTCATCTTGGCTTTGACCTTCTCCGCGTTCTTCAAATTTTCTTTGGTTGCAGCCAACGCGACCTGACGCGGAATAAGATAATTGCGCGCAAAACCGTCCTTGACCTTGACCACTTCGCCAGCCTTACCCAGATTGGCCACATCATGACACAGAATGACTTCCATCGTTATTTCCTTTTTGCAGAACCAACCGGCAATAACCCTAAGAACCTGGCCCGTTTGATCGCTTCACAAAGCAAACGCTGATTCTTGGCGTTCACTCCGGTGAAACGACGGGAAAGGATCTTCCCGCGCTCGCTGAGAAGCTTTCTCAGTGTGGCGATATCCTTGTAATCGATCACCTCCGGTAACTCAACAAGGAACCGCGGGGTTCTGTTAAGCCGACGGGGCTTTTTGTTCTTCTTATCAAATTTCTTCTTTTCTGGTCTTTCCAATTAATCTTCTCCTTTTTTACTCACGAATAACATTATTCTTCCCAAGCGATATCTTCAGGACGCACCGGATCGCTGACCGCACTGCCCGCATCATTGGCCGATTCGCCTTCACCTGCGAGGCCATCTGCCTTGCCCCCACCCATCTCTGAGCCTTTACCCGGCCCCGCGCCTCCCAAAAACTGGATGCGCTCCGCGCGAACATCGATCGTACTGCGCTTTTGCCCGTCCGGTGTATCCCAGGAGCGGGACTGAAGGATGCCTTCGACAAAGATCGGGCGCCCCTTCTGCAAATACTGATTGCAGATCTCAGCCTGCTTGTCCCATGCCGTCACGGTGACAAAACATGTATCTTCTTTGAGTTCACCCGTACGGTCCTTGAACTTGCGGTTCACCGCAATACGCAGATTCGCCACAGCCGTCCCGTTGGGGGTATAACGCAATTCCGGATCTTTTGTCAAATTGCCGATCAATAAAACTTTATTTAAACTCGCCATCGTCATCCTCCCTCAATCAAACATGACGCACATTTATGCAGCAACCGGGGCCGCTAAAGGCTGTTCGACCTTGATGATCAAAAAACGCAGAACACGCTCATTGATCTGAAGATCGCGGCGAAGCTTGGCCATCTCTGATGGCTTTCCGTCGACATTCAAAAGATAATAGGTGGCTTCCCATGCTTTCCTGATAGGAAATGACATCCGTTGGCGTTCAAACCACACCGCGGAATTGACGATCTTTCCACCCGCCTTAACGATCATATCCGCGACGAGCTTGGCCACTTCGCCCTTTTCCCCCTCGGACAAACGTGCATCCACCATGTAAATCAATTCGTACTTATTCATTATCCTTCCTTTTGTTATACAGTGTCATCGCTCTGGCACTTTCGCCCGTGAGCCATAAACGGCAACCATCACACGCGCTCTCCAGAACATCTTCCAAAACTTTTATTTCTGCCGCACTAAAACGCGACAGCACAAAATCTGTTTGACCATCAGGTGACTTAGGCTCGCCGATCCCCAGCTTCAAACGCGCATACGCCTCAGCCCCTACATGCGCTGCGATCGACTTAAGGCCATTATGCCCCGCATCAGAACCTTCCAGCCGAAGCTTCAGCTGCCCCACATCAAGCCTCAGATCATCGCAAACAATGAGCACATCTTCCAGCGCAACATTCTCAAACTTCATGATATCCCTTACCGCAAGCCCCGAATTGTTCATGAACGTTTGCGGTAAAGCGAGAATGGCCTTAACATCACCCTCTTGAACATCAGCTGTTAAAGCTGAGGCATACCTGCATTTCTTAAAATCCGCGCCTCTGGTCTCGGCCAATCTCTGGACAACCATAAAACCCAGATTGTGGCGCGTCTTTTCATATTCACGGCCAGGATTTCCCAGCCCAACGATGAGTTTTGTTTTTGCCAAAACCATCTCCCATCGTTTTTATTTCTTTGCGTCAGGCTTTGCCGCCGGTGCAGCTGCCTTGGCACCTGCCGCCGGTGCAGCTGCCGCTGCTGCCGGATCCTTCGGCTTTTCTTTAGTAACTTCCAATTCCGGAGCCGGGGCGCCCTCTGCTGCAGCGGCCTCAACTTCACGGTTCGAGAACACGAGTGCAACAATGGTCGCATCCGGATCCATCTTGGTGCGAACGCCTTCACCCAAAGAAATATCACGCACATGAATAGAAACATGCGTATCAACTTTTGTAATATCCACATTGATATGCGCGGGAATGTTCTTGGGCAAACAAATGATCTCAAGTTCACGGATCATATGTTCCAGCGTAGAACCTTCCTTCTTGAGACCGATCGCAGTACCCTTAAGAACCACCGGCACCTTGATCGAAATTTCTTTATCCATGGAAATATGCATGAAATCCAGATGTGCGACTCTGTCGCTCACAGGATCATACTGGGTGTCCTTTAAAAGCGCGGTCAACTCATGCTGCTTCTTGCCACCCTCAAACACCTGAACATGATAGATCGCGCTGGATGCCTCGTGCTGACGGACCACACGGTCAAAATCTTTTTCAGCAAGTTGAACGGTCTGAGGCTTATTGCCCTCGCCATAAATAACAGCCGGGATGATCCCATTCCTGCGCATGCGACTGACAGCCCCGCTGCCTTTGGTTGTTCTTGTTTCAACGGTCAATTCGATCTGTTCCATACGGTTTTCCTTTAACGATTAACATCGAACAGGCAACTAATCGACTGTTCATTATGAATACGCTTGATCGCCTCTGCCAATAACGGCGCGACGGTCAACTGCTTGATCTTCGGTATACGTTTGGCCTTGGAAAGCGGGATACTATCCGTGATCACAAGCTCTTCCAGGTCTTTGCATTCTTTGAATCTTTCGATCGCAGGACCAGAAAGAACCCCGTGCGTCACTGCGGCATAAACTTTATCGACACCCACTTCTTTAAGGGCCTTGATCGCCTCTGTAAGTGAACCACCCGTCGCCACCAGGTCATCGACCAGGATCGCATTCTTACCCTTGACCTTACCGAGGATATTCATGACCTCGGTCTCTTCCGGGGACATGCGGCGCTTGTCAATGATGGCCAGCCCTGCACCCAAACGTTTGGCATAAGCACGCGCCATACGAATACCACCAACATCAGGAGAGACCACAACCACATTCTTCAAATTCATCTGCTCAAAATATTCACAGATATTGTTAATGGCATAAAGATGATCCACGGGAATATCAAAGAAGCCCTGGATCTGGCTGGCATGCAAATCCATGCAAAGCACGCGGTCAACACCGGCGGCGGTGATCAGATTCGCCACAAGCTTGGCTGTGATCGGAACACGCGGCTGATCCTTGCGATCCTGACGGGCATAACCATAAAAAGGGATGACCGCGGTGATGCGCTTCGCAGATGCCCGCTTGGCCGCATCGATCAGGATCAAGAGTTCCATCAGATTGTCATTTGTCGGCGGACAAGTGGGCTGAACGATAAAAACATCCTTGCCGCGCACATTGGAAACGATCTGCACACGGATCTCACCCTCACTGAAACGGCCGCACACAACATCCGCAAAAGGGATATCAAGGCATGTACAGATCTTCTCTGCCAGGTCTTTGTTCGCATTGCCAGAAATAACGCAAATTTCACTCATGTCGTCTTGCTTTCTTTATCACTCTTGCCGGAATACCAACACCGACCATACCGGCCGGAATGCTCCGTCCGGGGGTCACAACACTTCCTGCACCCGCCACAGCCCCATCACCCACCTCAACAGGAGCTACCAAAACCGTATCGCATCCAATAAAAGCTTTGCGGCCGATCTTCGTTATATTCTTATTCTTCCCGTCATAATTCGCCGTCACAGCACCTGCGCCGATATTGGCGCCCGCACCGACCCGCGCATCACCCAAAAAACTAAAATGTTTCATCGTAACGCCATCAGCCAAAACCGACCGTGACAGTTCGGTAAAATTCCCGATCGTAACACCACGGCCTAATTTTGTACCAGGCCTTAACCGCGCAAAAGGACCAATCGAACAATCCCTCCCGATGCGAACACCCGCATGAATATAGGTGCAAGGATGAATAATCGTATCCTGGCCAATGCTAACATCATCTTCTATATATGTTGTACCGGGGTCCACAATCGTAACCCCGCTATCCATCAAAGCCTTAAGCACGCGATCACGCTTGATCTTCTCAGCCAGCGCGAGCTCTGCACGCGTGTTCAACCCCAAATTCGCTGTCCCATCATTCGTCACAAAAGCATCAACCTTAACGCCGCGCGTCCGAAAAAGCTCAATCACATCCGTCAGATAAAATTCTTTTTTCTTGGCATTACACTTCACAGCGTGGATCGAACCAAAAAGAGCCACCGCATCAAAACAATAAACACCGGTGTTGATCTCGCATACCTTAGCTTCCTCAGAGGAACAATCCTTATGCTCGCGGATCGCCATGAAAGAACCCTTGGCATCACGGATGATGCGCCCGTATCCCGACGGATCCTGAAGCAGGGCCGTCAAAACCGTGCACACATTGCCGCTTTTGCGATGACGCACCAAAAGCTTGCGGATGACCTGTTTGTCCAACAGCGGCGTATCCCCACACATCACAAGGACATCGCCTTTAACGCCTTTGAAATGGCCCGCGCAAGAACGCACCGCATGGGCTGTTCCCAGCTGTTGCTGCTGAAGCACAACATCAGCCCGACCTGTCACAGCTTGCTTGAGCATATCAGCCTTATGGCCGACCACAACATACGTTCTCAAAGAACCCACAGCCTCAGCCACATCAAGGACATACTGCAACACCGGCTTTCCCGCCAAATGATGCAGCACTTTGGGCGTTTCAGACTTAAAACGCGTGCCCTTACCTGCCGCGAGGATGATCGTTCGCAATGGTTTCATAACATATCAACGCTATTTTTCCGTCGAGAATATACGGCCGCGCAAAGCAAAGAATGGCCTTGCGGAAAGGCTCTTTCCCACAGAGGCCGATAGTATATCCCACGCCCTATTTTTCGTCAAGTTCAAATATCAAAGGGGGTGGCCATTCTCAACCACGGACCAGGTGCATCTCTGGCCAAGGAAAAAACATGGCGCCGCCTTGATGTAAATATGAACGTTCCTTGACCAGCAATGGTTCTTTCCAATGCCAGGGCAGGACCAGAAGAACATCCGGCCTTCGAACCATGGCTTCTTCTTCCGAAATAATAGGGATCTGCGTCCCGGGGCAAAATTTGCCCCATTTGTTCTCATTGATCTCAGCGATAAAAGAAATATCCTCAGTTGTAAACCCGCAGAATTGCAAAAGCACATTTCCCTTGGTTGATGCCCCGTAACCCGCCACAGACAATCCCTGGGTACGGAACTCCCTGATCCTTTGACGCACAACATCGCGATGCCGCACAACATGCTCACGGAAATTCTGATTAACTGTAAGAACGTTTGCCAATATCTGCTGCTCCTCGTTCACAAGCCGATTAAACATATCATCTGTTGGCGTAAACGGCGCATCTTGCTTCGCCAAAATAACACACAAGCTGCCGCCATTGATCGAATTAAGCTCAGCATGCACCACTTTCAAACCAACACGATCTGCGAGCCACTGGATCTGTCGGGCTCCATAATAACCGACATGTTCATGACACACTGTGTCATAAATATTATTTCTTAACATCTGTGGCCAATAACTTTGCTCCAGGACAAGGATCCCGTCATCAGAAAGTATGGCGCATGCCTGATTCAAAAACTCCAAAGGATCGGCAACGTCATAAAAGACCGCGATGCTGGAAATAACTTTTGCTTTTCGAGTGTTAAACATGTTACGAAATAGATCTGCTGAGAAGAAATCACTGATGATCCGGGCATCGGCCGGATAATAACGGGTGAAATCCGCGGCCGTGGGATCAATGCCGACCAAACCAAATGCCTGTCGGGAGAAAAACTGCAGCAAAGTCCCATCATTGCTGCCGATATCAACAACAAGATCGCCCGGCTTTAACACAACGAGACTCTTGACCTTTAATGCTACTTCCTGCAAATGCGCTGTCATCGACGGGTTCAATCCAGAGCGGTATCCATAACTGCGGCCAAAAAGAACATGCGGATCAAATGTATGCCTCAACTGCACAAGACCACACGCCGACGCACCCTCACCATGACATTGAACCAATTCCAAAGGGCCATCAGGTACAACTTCTGTCGCTGCCTGAGGAAAGATCCCGGTAAATGCCATAACACCCAAATCACACACAGAAAGAAGATGATGGTTCCCGCACAACCGACACTGTTCAATGGGCGTAACGATCATCCTATCCTGCCTTTACCCGCAAGCGCTAAAGTCGCCCCCATGTACTGACACAACATGCGCCATAAATGCGTATTGCCACGCCCTGCCCTCCGACGCCCATACACAGCCGGGAATTCCAGGATCCTGGCCTGTTGTTTCTGCAAATAAAACAAAAGCCGCAGGCCATAGTCGCCAAATCCAAAAAAGATCTCATCGAACGGACAGCCTGCAAGAATATCTTTTCTGATAACAAAGAAACCATACAAGTTATCCGTCATCCGGCTTCCTGTGACTCCGCCAATAAAACCATTAAAAGCCTGACTGCAAATACTGCGCCATAAAGGCGTCATCTGCCCACCCGGCAAGAATCTCGACGCAGAGACAATGTCCTGTTCACATAAAACCCGCAACATCGACGAAATATAAGCGGGATCATGATTAAAATCAGAATCCATCAAAATCAGCACACGCCCCTTAGCTTCTTCTATACCCCTCCGGATCGATCGTGCATACCCGGGCTCATCACAACGGACAATAACACGAACAGCGGGAATGGCACACTGCTTAACAACGGCAGCTGTTCCATCAGGACTGGAATCATCCACAACAAGGATCTCATAACACGCTCCCTGCACTTGATGCCTAATGGCGTCTATGAGAGGAAGGATGTTATCTTTTTCATTGAACGTGGGCAAAATAACGGAAATATCGATCACAGCTTTTTTCTTCTTAAGTTTTTCAAATGATCACACACATAACGGATCTCAGGGTGTGTCAAACCTGGACTTGACGGCAAACAGATCACATGAGCGGCAATGCGCTCGGCCACAGGCATAGACGGGGATTGATAAAAAGGCATTTGGCTGGCCGTGTAAAACCCCGGCCTTGTTTCTATACCTTTTTTCATCAAAGCACCCATCACACCGTCACGGTCTGTGATAAAAATATCCGGATCAAGCAACACCGCCACACTCCAGACAACCGGATCAACATCCGCTTTAAAGAATTGCAACTTCATCCCCTTTTCATCCGTGAGGTAACGACGATACGTGGCATAAACTTTATTTCTGGCCGCAAAGATCTTGCGAAGATGCTTAAGCTGCGCGCAACCCAAAGCCGCCTGCATATTTGTTAACCGGAAATTATGCCCAGGGCCATCATGCCAGTAACGGCGTTGCGCCGACATCCCATGATCACGGATCATGCGCATTTTATCATACAGTTTTTTGTCAGACGCCACAACACAACCACCCTCGCCCATCGCGATGGTCTTGGTGGCTTGAAAACTAAAACACCCAACATCGCCCCAAGTCCCGGCCAACTTGCCCTGATAACGCGAAAAAACAGCCTCCGCCGCATCCTCAATAAGAAAGATCCCTTGTCGACGTGCTATGCGCCGCAAAAGATCCATATCACACACATTCCCATAAGAATGAACCGCGATCATCGCCCGCGTCCTGGCAGAGATCCCCCGCACCACAAGCGCAGGATCAAGGCACCAGGTCTCAGCATCAACATCCGCATAAACAGGCTTCGCTCCAACCGCCATGATCATATTAACCGGCGCAATAAACCCAAACGCAGGAACAACCACCTCATCACCGGCGTGAATCCCGAGCCCTAAAAGAGCCAGCTGCAACGCCGTCGTGCCATTGGATGTTGTAATACAAAACTTCACCCCGTGACGCCGTGCAAATTCCTTCTCAAGCTTGTGCACATACGGCCCGTCGGAGATCCAGGTCGAGCGTAAAGCATCGATCAAGAATTTCTTTTCATCTCCCCAAAAGACAGGTTCAGCCCAAGGGATCTTCATCATAATCCGACCTCATAACAGCCCACTCTATAATCGTGGCCCACCTGTTCACACCGATAGCCATGCCGGCTCATCAATGTTTCAAAATCCTCAGGTGTATACCAGGTCACAGGCACGTAATAATCCGTGGCACATAAATGATCAACGATCTTCTGAAACCAGTCATCTGCCGACCTGGCAGAAGACACAACCTCTTCCACGATCACAACACGCCTGGCGATCTTCTTGAAACTTTCCAACAAAAGATCTGCAGAGGTCTTACGGAACTGAGCCAGCGATATGATCATCACAACCACATCATAACTGTTCATGTCGGCCGGCATCCCTGCATGCAAATCACACGCGGTATAACCGATCCCTCTCTTTTTCAAGCCCCGCTGAAACTCAGGGCTCGCTTCTATGACAGCATAAGAACATGTTGCGGGTATAAAATCCTTCAAACGCCCAGGGCCTGAACAGACATCGAGAACAGAATCCCGTGGAGCAATATAACGCGCCGCAATACGAAAACGCGCATTATATGCACCCGCACGCTTAAAAAAATCAGCCGTGTTATAAAACCATTCACTTCGATAATGAAGGCCCTGCAAAGGCAGCTGCATGATCATAAGCCCGGCTTAAATTGTTTCTTTACAGAACGCCGCGTAAAGAAATAGATGAGGATGCTGCAAAATAAAATGTCCAATGCACAATTGAGGATCACGGCGGCCGTCGTATAAGATGCGATCTTGAACCCCGCCGGAGCCCCGATCTCATAGAACCAAGGCCCCATCTGTCTGTCTAGATACTCGGCATGGCTTTTATACGCCACATAAGGATGCTTCCAATAAATGGTCAAGATCGTAAATGTGCCAATAAGAATTGCAAGTTTTCGCGCAACATCATTCAAGGCCAAAAGGCCAATAGCCGCAAGGATCCCCGCGCACCTTTGAAGCCAGGAAAAAGCATAACGTGTCACAATCAGCCACGGTGGCAAATAACCATACGCATCCACATACCATGGGACATCGACGATCAATTTGTGGATATGCATGACAGAACTGATGATCAAAAGCCACGCGAGGGCGGTAACACCGCTGGACCTGCGGCCATTGAAGAACAGCTGTTTAAATTCCTGGATCAGCATGAAGTTATTATATATGAGGAAGGAATTTTATCTAGTGTTAGAGGGAAGAACCCTTCCATTGCTCCCCAAATTCTTTTAAGGATTCGCCGCCCTTCAGTCGCTTTCCGGCCTGCTGCGCAGACCGTCGCTCCTTGCGGGTCGGGCATCCGCCCCGCCTATAGCATCCTCCCTACTCGGTCGGATGCAGCGGGGCTCCTTCGAATCCTAGCCGGGCAGCCCAACAAAAAGCCGTAACCCCTTTTCAGGGGTTACGGCTTCAATGGCTGCCCGGCTAGGATTCGAACCTAGAAACCCAGAACCAAAATCTGGTGTGTTACCATTACACTACCAGGCAAAGAAAGCTACCTTAATATCTTTTAGAAAAGCAAAGT
>CAJBYM010000093.1 GCA_903959815.1 Candidatus Omnitrophota bacterium | reverse complement strand
ATGCCTAATCAGATCTCCCTCCCCCTTGTGGGGAGGGACCAAGGGAGGGGAATTAAAAAAAGCCCCTGACCCCAACAGGCAAAGCCGGCCGAGATCAGGGGCTATAAAACCAAGAAATGTTGTATACAACATCTCACATAATTATTGTCCCGATGTTCGGGCTCCCCGTTGGTCGCCACGCAACCTCGGGATGATTTTTCAAGAATCCTTGAACTTGTCCCGATGTTCGGGCTCCCCATTGGTCGCCACGCAACCTCGGGATGATTTTTCAAGAATCCTTGAAAAATCACCACTTCTTCTGAAAAATCAACACAAGCGGTGTCACGATGAACATGGTCGAATACACACCACAAAAGAATCCAATGATCATAACCAAAGAGAACGTGTTAAGGACTTCACCGCCAAAGAAAAACAGCGCAATGACAACCAAGAGGGTCACAAACGTTGTCAGCACCGTACGTCCAAGAGTCTGGTTGATGCTAAGGTTAACAACATCATGCAACGACATCTTTTTATTCTTGGGAATATTTTCACGGACACGGTCAAAGACAACAATCGTATCATTGATCGAATAACCTGCGATGGTCAAGAGCGCCGTCACGACCAAAAGATCGATCTGCCGACCCATCATGACAGAGATCCCGAGCGCGACCAGGATATCATGCAGCAAGGCCACAACACCTGCGATCGCAAAACCAAGATTCTTAAAACGAATACCCACATAAATAAGGATCGACGCCAATGCCAAAAGGATGGCCCAAAGCGCACGTTCGCGCAAAGCCTTTCCGACGACAGGTCCGACCTTCTCAATGCGCATCGTCTCAAAACTATTATCCTTGAACTCTTTCTTAAACGTCGCAACAACCCTCTCATACGTATCTTCGCTTGAACGCACGATCACGTCTTCAGGATTTTTATCAAACTGTTGAATGACCGCATCTTTAATATCCGCATCTTTAAGCGCTTTGCGGAGTAAATCTGCGGACACAGCTTTCTTAAAACGGTATTCCTGAACCTGTCCGCCAGCAAAGTCAATGCCATACGCTGCGTTCTTTTTAGCAATGATGGCAACAGCACCCGCCACAGTAACGGCCAATGAAAGTGCCAGAAAGATGTACATGGGCTTAATAAAATCGATCTTGGTCACTTTAAATAAACGCAACATCTTAAGCGTTTTCAAATGACGGTTCTCAAGCAAATAATCAAACATCGCCCGTGTCACATAAACCGCCGTGAACAAGCTGGCCATAAGACCAATGCTCAGCGTGATCGCAAAGCCCTTGATCGGGCCAGATCCAAACTGGAACAAAAGAAAAGATGCGATCAGGGTGGTCATGTTCGAATCAATGATCGCGCTCAGAGCTCTCTCATAACCACTGCTGACAGCCGCAGCCAACGTGCGGCCATTCTCCAACTCTTCACGGATGCGCTCATTGATCAGTACGTTCGCATCAACAGCCATACCCAAGGTCAAAACGATACCGGCAATACCCGGCAACGTTAATGTCACCTGAGATCCCGGCATCATAATATTGATAAAACCCATGGCTCCAATGATCATGCCCAAGTTGAGCAAAAGTGCAAAAGATGCGATCATGCCACCGATCCAATAATATCCAACCATAAAAAGAACAACAAAGATCGAACCAAACAAGGTTGAACGAATTCCTGCATCAATGGAATCTTTACCTAAAAGAGGTCCAATGGTACGTTCTTCCTCAACATACATAGGTGCCGGCAATGAACCTGAGCGTAACGCAAGCGCGAGCACAGAAGCCTCATCAAAAGAAAACTGCCCCGTGATCTCAGCCGTTCCTGATGTGATCGCTTCACGGATATTGGGAGCGGAAAGCACTTCACCATCCATCACAATGGCCAGCCTCTCGCCAACATACTTACTGGTCAGATCACCAAAATCTTTGGTTCCCTTGCCATTAAAAGATAAGGAGATCTTCGGAAGCATGCTTGAAGAATCAAAATCCACTTTGGCGTCAGAGATCGAATCTCCCTGCAAAATAGCCTCTGTCTTAACAAGGACCGCATCCTTGCTTTCGCCCTTGGTGTACTTAAGCTCATACCCTTCGGCGACCTTACCCCCCAAAGCATCCTTGATCTTCGCATCATCGCTTTCAACAAGCCTGAATTCCAAATGCGCGACACGCTTGACCATATCAACCGCTTTGTCGCGATCGGTCACGCCCGGCAATTGAACCAGGAGCTGATCCTCACCCTGCCGCTGAATAGCCGTCTCACCCACACCCATGCTATCGATGCGGTTGCGCAAAATTTCCATGGCGCGAGGAACTGCATCCTCTTTGGCTTTCCCTACAAGCTTGGACGTGTCGACCTTAAGGACCAGATGCATCCCGCCTTTAAGATCAAGACCAAGATTAATGCGCTTATTGATAGGCCAGGCGAACGCGATACACGCCGCAATGACGCCAAGGATGATCAGAAAACGGGTGCGAAGATTCTTGCTCATGACTTCCCTCTAAGGTTAAATGAGTTATTCAGCTTTTTTCTTAAGGATCAAAACCGCTTCTTTATCAAATTCAACACGTACATTCTCATCCAGACGCAGAACGATACTTGTGTCCTTGATATTAACAACAACACCATGGATACCACCCGAAGTCACGACTTCATCATTCTTCTTGAGGCTGGCGACCATGTTCTTATGCTCTTTCTGCTTGTTTTTCTCAGGACGAATCACGAGAAAATAAAATATCCCAAAGATCAGGACCATGGGGATCAATTGAACAATAAAAGGTGCTTGCTGTGATGGCATGGATCTATACCTCTGTTAAATAATAAAACAAAAACGCAGCTTCTGCGACTCTGCCCTATTACTTCTGTTTTTTAGTTTTGTTAAAAAGCGTGCGGACCGTATCCGTCATCTGGGCGCCATTCTTGAGCCACTTCTCAACCTTGGCTGTATCGATCTTATAAGTCGCCGGCTTCTTGGATGGATCATAATGACCCAGGATCTCGAGGACTTTTCCATCGCGCGCGGTGCACTTACTGATAGCAACAATGCGCCAGTTATAATTCTTCTGGGCCGGGTCGCCTGCTCTCTGCATTCTGATCTTGACTTCCATTGCTCGTGTTTCCTTTCTTCGTTCGGTTTTACCCCGAAGGGGGCTTCTTGTTTATTATCTTTTATGGGCCAATTCCAGAGCCCTGATCTGTGCTTTTGCTTTATTAAGCGTTTCCGTATACTCCGTTGCCGGATCAGAATCAGCCACAATCCCGGCACCAGCCTGAATATAAGCTTTCTGCCCCTTGATCACAATGGTGCGTATTGTAATACAAGTATCGATATCTTGCGAGAAACTTATGTAACCAATGCATCCGCCATAAGGACCGCGTTTTGCAGGCTCCAACTGCTCAATGATCTGCATGGCCCGGATCTTGGGCGCACCTGACAATGTTCCCGCCGGAAAGGTCGCTTCCAGCGACGCTATCGCGTCATGCTCAGGCCTTAATTTCCCCTGAACATTAGACACAATATGCATCACATGCGAATATTTCTCAACCGACATCAGGTCCGTAACCTTGACTGTTCCCTGCTGACACACCCGGCCAAGATCATTGCGGCCAAGATCCACCAGCATCACATGCTCTGCGCGCTCTTTGGGATCCGCTAAGAGCTCCCGGGCTAATGCCTCATCTTCTTCTGGCGTCTTACCACGCGGCCGCGTTCCTGCGATCGGACGTGTTTCAACCAGCCCGCGTTCACAGCGCACCAAAAGTTCAGGTGATGACCCGACGATAGACAAACCATCTAAATTCAAAAGATACATGTAAGGGGAAGGATTAAGCGTCCTTAACGTACGGTAAACATTCACAGGGCTCGTTTTAATATCCACTTCAAAACGCTGAGAAAGAACGACCTGGATGATCTCCCCGGCCTTGATCTGTTCCTTAGCCTGGACCACCATCTGTTCATAGGCCCTGCGCGTACAATTCGAACGCACCTTCATCTTGGGAACATTTGACGAGCCCGTCTTCGAAAGCTTAAGCGGCTGTGCTATCGCGGCAATAAGGCGATCAATACGGCCCATCGCGCGACGATATTTGTTCTGCAGGATCGCACGGCCATCCTTCTTGTCGACATCAACACAAGAAAGAACCTTGATCGTGTGGTGCAAATGATCAAAGATGACCATATCCTTAACCATCATCAAAACCATATCCGGCAATTTGAGATCATCGGGCTTTATATCCGGGATCTTCTCAAAGAAACGCACCGTGTCATAACTCAAATAGCCAAAGAAACCTCCGCAAACCTGAGGCAGTCCAGGGATGTTCACAAAATTATAAGGACCGATCAATTCACGGACCAGCTCAAGTGGCGTACGTTTAAACGAACGCTTTTCAACCGACGCCTTACCTTTTATATAACGTACAATCTGGGCATCAGAGCTCTTGACCCGAATCACCAATTCCGGTTCAACTCCCAGAAATGAATAACGCGCCAGCTTTTCACCCCCCTCAACCGACTCCAAAAGGAATGAATACTTTGACTTGGCCGCAAGCTTCATATACGCGGCCACCGGCGTTTCAAGATCCCCGTAGATCTCTTTAAAGACAGGGACCAGATTACCTTTCTTGGCGTAACTCAGAAATTCTTTTTCTGTGAGATCTCTCATAATGCCTCTAACATGTACGGGCGGTTCATGAACCGCCCCTGCACGCAATACCCTGACGCAATAAATAATCCTTAACTTCACCCACGCTGATCTCGCCATAATGAAAGATCGATGCCGCAAGCCCTGCGTCCGCACCCGCCCGGGTGAACACATCTGCAAAATGTTCAACCTTCCCTGCCCCGCCGGACGCGATGACCGGAATATTAACAGCCGCGGTCACAGCACTCGTAAGCGGCAAATCAAAACCATCCTTGGTGCCATCCGCATCCATGCTCGTCAGCAAGATCTCTCCGGCACCCAACTTTTCCACCTCACGCGCCCACTCAACAGCATCTTTACCTGTCTGATTACGGCCACCATGCGTAAACACTTTCCAGCCATCCGCTGTCTTTTTCGCGTCAATCGCGACCACAATGCACTGACTCCCGAAACGTTCGGAAGCTTCACGCACCAGATCAGGATTCTTGACAGCCGCCGTATTCATCGACGTCTTGTCCGCGCCTGCATTCAAAAGCCGACGGATATCATCGACCGAATTGATCCCCCCGCCAACGGTAAGCGGCATGAAGATCTGCTCAGCTGTACGACCAACAACATCAATAAAAGTCTTACGGCCTTCATGACTGGCCGTGATATCCAAAAACACAAGTTCATCCGCGCAGGCCTTGTCGTAGATCTTCGCGACCTCAACCGGGTCCCCGGCATCACGCAGATTCACAAAATTCACGCCTTTGACAACGCGCCCGTCTTTAACATCCAAACATGGGATAATGCGTTTTGTTAACATTGTAATTTAAAAGCTTCTTTAATATCGAGAGTGCCTTCGTAAATGGCACGCCCGGTAATAGCCCCATATAAATTCTTTCTCTTTAATTCCAACAACGCTTTAATATCATCCAGGCTCTTGATCCCTCCGGAAGCAATCACATTCGCATCGCCAACATCCAGGATCTCTTTGAGGCCATCCATATTGGGACCCGCCAATGTCCCGTCACGGGCAATATCGGTATAAATGATGTTCTTAAGCCCCATCCCAATAAATTCACGCGCAAGGTCTGTTCCTTTGACCTTCGACGTTTCTGCCCATCCGCGCTGAGCCACAAAACCATTCTTGCAATCGAGGCTTACAGAAATGCGCGCGCCCCAAACGTCAAGCATGTCCCTCAAGAACGTGCGGTCATCGACGACCTTTGTCCCAAAAACGACCCGGTCAACACCGGCATGAAGAAAATCATCTGCAACCTCACGCGTACGAATACCTCCGCCCGTCTCGATCGGAATCTTTAGGGTCTTGGCGATCTTCTTGATGATAGCTTCATTGCGGCGCTCGCCAGTTTCTGCCCCGTCCAGGTCGACAACGTGAAGATATTGTGCTCCTAGATCTTCCCACTGCCTGGCCATATCAACAGGATCAGAACCGTACTCCGTCACCTGGTCGAACTGGCCCTTGAAGAGCCTGACGACCTTGCCATTCATGATGTCGATAGCAGGAATAATGATCATAAGTTCACGAAATTCTTCAATATCGCCAGACCAACGGCCTGGCTCTTCTCAGGATGAAATTGGGTCGCCCAGACATTCCCCGCACATACGGATGAACTGTAAGCGAGACCATACTCCGTGAGTGTCGCATTCACAGAAAGATCTTTTGGTTTCACATAATAGGAATGACAGAAATAAACATACGCGCCATCGGCAATGCCTTGATACATCGGGCCATTCTTCTGGACGATACGGAGCTGATTCCAACCCATCTGCGGCACTTTCACCGTACCCGGAAAACGTTCGACGGTGCCAGGCAATATCCCAAGCCCTTTCACCAAACCGCCTTCCGTGCTTGAATCTGCCAAAAGCTGAAAACCCAAACAAATGCCCAAAAACGGTTTCTTCGACGCCACAAATGCCTTGATCGGGTCAACAAGTTTCAATTCCTCGAGCCTGTCCATGGCCGGCTTCATAGCACCAACACCAGGAAGGACCAGCTTGTCAGCCTGGAATATCTCCTGCGCCGAACTCACAATACGCGCGGATGTCCCCGCGCTTTCCAAGGCTTTCTGGACGCTGCGCAAATTCCCCATACCATAATCAATGATCGCGATCATCAGTCAATGATCCCTTTTGTTGACGGAACTATGCCTTCACGCCGCGGATCGACCTGAGTTGCCTGATCCAGTGCAAGGCCCAAGGCCTTGAACACAGCCTCGACATTGGTGTGAACATCATCAGAGACATTTTGAATGGTAATGCTGAGCGTCGCCCCTGAGGCATGCGCAAATGATTCCATGAAATGCTCTAAATAGGTCAATGAATATTCTTCCTTGTCCTTAACCTTGAGAACTTTGTCCTGCTCGACATTCAGCTTGAAATAACCGCGGCCGCTGATATCAATGATCGCGCGTGCCACCGTCGACTCCATAGGCGCTCCGGCCGAACCAAAACGACGGATAGGTGGCCACCATTTCCGCACCGCGCAAATACAGCGGCTTGTCGGGCCCGGGCACATTCGAGATGGT